>CAZFYL010000171.1:0-3829 GCA_964523345.1 uncultured Methyloceanibacter sp. | reverse complement strand
GGGGAGACCGTGGCCGACACCGCACGTGCATTGTCCTGCTACGTCGATGCCATCATGCTTCGCACCGGGCCGCATGAGACGCTGATGGAACTCGCGTCGCATGCAAGCGTTCCGGTGATCAACGGGCTCACCTGGCGCTCGCACCCCTGCCAGGTGATGGCCGATGTCATGACCTTCGAGGAGCTGAAAGGGCCTATCAAAGGCCGCACAATCGCCTGGATCGGCGACGTGAATAATGTCGCCACCTCCTGGGTGCACGCCGCGGCCCGGTTCGGCTGCAAGCTCAGGGTCGCCGCGCCGTCCGCGTTCTCGCTCCCGCCGGCGCTGCTTGCTTGGGCGAAAAGCGAGGGCGCCGACGTCGAAGTCGGCGAGGATCCGCTTCAGGCGGCGCGCGGCGCCGATTGCGTGATGACCGATGTCTGGGTCTCGATGGATGACAACGACAGAAGGAAGCGGGCGGAGGCGCTGCGACCGTTCCAAGTCGATGGCAAGGTGATGGAAGCGGCGGCAAAGGACGCGATCTTCATGCACTGCTTGCCGGCCCATCGCGGTGACGAGGTGACGGCCGAAGTGATCGACGGTCCGCAATCCGCCGTCTGGGACGAGGCCGAGAACCGGCTTCACGTGCAAAAGGCGATCCTTGCCTGGTGTCTCTCCGGTGATCGCGGCGCAAGGAAGCGCAAAGACACTGCACGCAAGCCCCGGCCGCGTGGAGCCAGATCGTGACGGGTCCCTCGCCTGAGCCGCAGGTGGAGCTCCGCATTCCTGAGGACGATCTGATCCTGCCCTTCCAAGCCGAGCAGGCCGACGTGCTGGGGCGTCTCGTCAAGCTCGGTCCCGTGGTCGACACTATCCTATCGCGTCACGCTTATCCCGAAGCGGTGTCCCGGCTCCTCGGCGAGGCCGTGGCATTGACGGCGCTTCTGGGCGCCGCGCTCAAATCCGAAGGCAAGTTCATTCTCCAGGCCTCGACCGACGGGCCGGTCGACCTCCTGGTCGCCGACTACCAGGTGCCGGGGGAACTGCGCGGTTATGCGCGCTTCTCGTCAGAGCAAGTGGCCGCGCTTCCTCAAGACGCTCCCTTGCTCGGCAGCGGCCATCTCGCCATGACCATCGACCGCGGGCTTGAGACCGAGCGCTATCAAGGCGTGGTGCCGCTCGAAGGCGAAAGCCTAACCGAGGCCGCCGACACCTATTTCCGGCAGTCGGAGCAACTCCCGACCTTCATCAAGCTTGCCGTGGCCCAGCATTACGAGGCGGGGCAGGGCGAAAGGCCTTGGAGATGGCGCGCCGGCGGGCTCCTGGTGCAAAAGCTCACCGGAGAAGGCGGAAAGCGAGCGGCGCGCGAGGCCGTCTTCACGGAAGAGGACTGGACCCGCGCCAAGACGCTGGCAGAAACGGTCGAGGATCACGAGCTGCTCGATCCAATGCTTTCGCCGGACCGGCTGCTTTACCGCTTGTTTCACGAGGAGCAGGTGCGCGCCTATCGCGCCGTTCCGCTCAAGGGCTATTGCAGCTGTTCGAAAGAGCGGGTCGAGGAATTGCTCAGGCGCTTCTCGGCCGAGGATTTGGCCGACATGGTGGTTGACGGAGAAGTCTGCGTCACCTGCGAGTTCTGCAACCGGCGTTACCGGTTCGACCCGGCGGCCTTCGCCGGCGCCTGATCTGCCGAACTGAGCCTATCGGCGAGGCTGCCGAGAAAGTCGAGGCAGGCTTCGAGCTGAGAGATGGCGACATACTCGTCGGGGGCATGGGCTTGGGCGATATTGCCCGGGCCGCAGATGACCGCCGGAACGCCGGCCTGCTCGAATAGCCCGGCTTCGGTCGCGTAAGACACGGCCTGAGTACGATCGGCCCCTGTGAGCGCGAGCGCGAGCGCGACCGCGTCAGACCCCGGCGCCGCCAGGAAAGCGGGCACCGACTGCTCGGTCTCGGTGTCGATCCCGGCGTCCTTCGTGATCTCCCGCATGCGCGGCAGCAGCTTGGTCTCGCCAAAGCTCTTAAGACCGCGAGGAAGCTCGGCGGGATCGGCCGTCGGCAGACTGCGCACCTGCCATTCAAATTCGCAATTCTTGGGCACGATGTTATGCGCCGTGCCGCCTTTGATCGTGCCCACACACACCGTCGAGTAGGGCGGGTCGAAGCGTTCATCGTTTTGCTGCTCGGCGATGCGGGCACCGTTCCGATCCAATTCGCCGATCAGCGCGGCCGCCGCGTCGATGGCGTTGACACCAAGCGCAGGCATGCTCGAATGCGCCTCGCGCCCCGTGACTCGGGTCCGGTAAACGTCGACCCGCTTATGCGCGTCGATCACGGCCATGTTGGTCGGTTCGCCGACGATGACGGCACGCGGCCGCGGCACGCCGGAGTCGAAACGGGCGATTAGCGGCCTCACGCCGAGGCAGCCGACCTCCTCGTCATAGGTGATGATGATGTGAATTGGCTCGTTCAGGGTTCGCGCCTTGAAGGCGGGCACGGAGGCGAGCACTGAGGCGACAAAGCCTTTCATGTCGCAGGTTCCGCGGCCATAGAGCTTGCCGTCGCGTGCGGTCAGCGTGAAAGGATCAGAGGTCCAACGTTGGCCTTCGATCGGCACGCAATCGCTATGTCCCGAGAGTCCGATGCCGCCGTCACCTTCCGGCCCGATGGTTGCGAACAGATCGGCTTTGGTGCCGTCAGGCGAGGGGACCTGCGTCGAGGCGATGCCGTGGTCTTTGAGGTAATCCTCGACGAAGGCGATCAACGCGAGATTCGACTTGGCGCTCGTGGTGTCGAAGGCCACGAGCGCCCGCAAAAGTTCCGTCGCTGTCGAGAGCGTTTGGGTCAAGTGTGCCGCCTTGTCAGCCCGCAAAGCGCTGGGCAAAACGGGCGCGCGCTTTCTCGGCTTCGACCGCGCGATCGCGGGGCGGCGCCGCCGTCACCAGCGAGTCGATCAGCTCACGCGCGGCTTTCGAGACCTTGTCGACTGCGCGATCGAAAGCGGCCTGGTTGGCATTTGAAGGTTTGTTGAAACCGCTCAGCTTGCGCACGAATTGCAGCGACGACAGATAGATTTCCTCGTCCGTCGCCGGCGGCTCGAAATTGTATAACGTTTTGATATTCCTGCACATAATGGACCTCACGCAGACATCCTATGTCGTTGAACGTGGCATAGGGGTCTTGCCGAAACAAGACACGCCTTGCCCCCCGCGCCTTAAGCGCGCGACCGGGAAAAGGCTTGGTCGAGATCAGCCATAAGGTCGCGCACGTCCTCAAGTCCGATCGAGAGCCGCACGCTGTTGTCGAAAATGTCAAGCTCGGCCCGTGCCTCGGGCGTCAGCCGTTGATGCGTGGTGGTCGCCGGGTGCGTCACCAGGCTTTTGGCGTCGCCGAGATTGTTGCTGATCTTGAACAGGTGCAGCGAGTTCATGAAACGGAACGCGTCTTTCTTGTCGCCTTCGATCTCGAAAGAGACTATCGGTCCGCCTCCCGCCATCTGCCGCTTGGCCAGGTCGGCTTGCGGATGATCGGCCCGGCCCGGATAAAACACACGCACGACTTCGGGGCGCTCGGCAAGGAAATCGGCAATCGCCGCGGCCGAGGCGCAATGGCGCTCGACGCGCAAGGGAAGGGTCTCAAGTCCTTTCAGCAGCACCCAGGCATTGAACGGGCTGAGCGACGGCCCGGTGTTCTTGAGATAGGTGTAAAGCGTCTCTTCGATGAACTTCTTCGGTCCAAGCACGACCCCGCCGAGGCACCGTCCTTGCCCGTCGATATGCTTGGTTGCCGAATAGACCACGATGTCGGCGCCGAGCGGTATCGGCCGCTGTAGCAGCGGCGTGGCGAACAC
>CAZFYL010000170.1:0-3847 GCA_964523345.1 uncultured Methyloceanibacter sp. | reverse complement strand
AGCTTTTCGTCCAGAAGCCGGTTGAGCGCGTCTCGCGTGCTTTGCCGCAACAGATTGAGGGCCGGGACACCGCAGAGCTTGCCGACCAATTCAATTGCCGCTTCGGTGTTGGCGGCGGGCCCGCAGACAAGATCGGGCTCGCGGCCGAAGGCATGTTGAACCCCAAGGACCGCGTAAGGATCGGACGCGCACAGCACAAGCATACGCACATTCTTGTCGATCAATTTCATGGCAAGGTCGCCGTTATAAGGTTCTAGCGGAGAGGCGCCGGCCTCGGCCACCAGGATCTCCGCCCCCGTGTCGGCGATCATGGCGAACAATTGCCGCATCGCGGCCTCGAACTCATCCGGCGGACAAACCGTCGACGGCAACCCCACATCGACAAAATCGAATATGTCGTCGGCTCCCGCATCGCCGAGGCTCAACATATCGCGATAGCGCGCAGCCCCCGTCAGCTTGGCCGCCGTGACCTTGAGTCCCCGGCGCTTGAGCTCGTGGACGATGACGCGCCCTGACGTGGTCTTGCCGGACGACATCGACGTGCCGATGAGAAGGATGACCGGAATGGTCAGGTCGACCGGGTCGCGCTTGGCGCAGAACTGGCTCATCGTGAGCTTTTCGCCTCTCATGGCATGGCCCTTATAAACGAGCTGCATGAAAGGCGGCAGAAGCGGCGAGACAGACGTCGCCTTGCCGAACAGTCCGGCAGGGGTCAGTGCGTGCAACGCCATGTCGTCGCCGATGCCGCGCCAGTCGCCGACGCCTTCGAGCGTCGCGGCGCGCGTGCCGAACGCGCCGATGACGATGTCGCCGTCGAACACGCGGCACATACGGCCCGACGGTTTTTCGATCTGATAGAGCGGGCCCGGCGGGCCGACCACTTCACACACGACGTAGTCGCCCGTCGCCCAGGCGCTTCTCGGCAGCGGGTGACATCTAAAAGACTGGCTCTCCAGATCCGAAATCCGGGTCACCGAGGTGAAGAAGGTTGGAGTCATGAGGGGACGCCCTCCGCGCGCTCAGCGCGAACCTCTTCCAACGGAGGGGCGAGAAGCAAGAGCGCAAGCAGAGCCGTTCGTTTCAGCGTTTCATCCACGTAGAGACATTCATGCGCGGCGTGCGCCCCGTCCCCGACCGGGCCGAGCCCGTCAAGCGTGGCCGTGTAAAGGCTAGTAGTGTTGCCGTCGGAGCCGCCGCCGGCGAGCCCTTCCTTCAGATCGAGGCCGATTTCTCCCGACAGGTCCTTGGCAAGATGCCAGAGTTGCTGGTTTCGCGGCGTCGGCTCCAAGGCAGGCCGCCCGATACGGCCTTCGATCTCCAACTTGGTGCCCGGGACCGTCGGGGCGAGACCATGGATCGCCCGCGTAATCCGCTCGGCGTCCTCCTGTGTCCTGACGCGGACATCGACGATCGCGGTACTTTCGGGTGCGATCACGTTTGGGCGGAGGCCGCCTTCGATCGTCCCGACATTGACCGTGATCCCTTTGGCCGGATCGTTGAGGGCAAACAGAGCCTGCACGACATGCGAAAGCTCAAGGATGGCGCTCACGCCGCGTTCGGGATCGAGGCCGGCATGGGCCGCCACGCCCTTTATCTTCACCGTGAACCGGCCGACGCCTTTCCGCGCGGTCTTGAGCCGCCCTTCGGGCCCGAGCGACGGTTCGAGCACGAACACGCGGGACATCTTGCGCGCCAGGCGCCGGATGAGGTGGGTCGATTCCCGGCTGCCGATCTCTTCGTCCGAATTGGCGAACACGATTGGAGTCACGCTGGGGACGAGGCCGAGTTCCGAGATCGCTTCGAGCGCGAACACGATCTGGGCAATGCCGCCCTTCATGTCATAGACGCCGGGACCCTTGACCGTGTTGCCGTCGACGGTAAACGGCATGTCTTTCAGCGTTCCAACCGGCCACACGGTGTCGTAATGGCCGAGCAGCAGCTGGGCCGGGGCGTGTCGCCTGCGGGTCTTCGGCCGCGCGTAAAGATTGCCGCCATTGTTTCGGCCTGACAGGGTGAGCGTCAGAAAGCCGAGCGATCGCAAGCGGTCGGCGATGATTCCCCGCACGCGGTTCTGCACCGACGGCACGCTTGACGGCGATTCGAGCAGCGTGAGGTCTTCGATGAAGGAGATAAACGCGGTCTTGCGGCCATCAAGGTACTCTTGAATCTCGGCACCTCCGGGACGTGTCACCGCGTTCTCCATCGGCTTCACGGGCCTACTTTTTCATGCCCTGCGGCATCGGGAAGGAATAGGTTTCCGTGATGGCCGCAAATCGTCCGGGACTGAGATACCCGAGCAGCGGTCCTTTGAAGATGACGTCCTGGTCGTCGCGCTCCATCGCCCGCAGATAGTCCGCGTCGACCTGCGCGGCGACGATTTTGCCCACGATCAGGCTATTCACGCCGAAGCCATCGACGAAGCGGTCCAATTCGCACTCGAGATAGGCATAGCCGTCCGTCACCACCGGGCAGTCAACGGTCTGCGAGCGGACGGTATCGAGCGCCTTCAGAACTGGCTTGGTGTCGTCTTCGCATCGTGGCGAGGCGGTCAAGCTGGTCTGCAGCCATTGCGACGGTTTCGGATAGGTCACCGCGAAAACCTTTTCCCGCTTGATGTTTTGGTAGGTTCCGTGGCGGGGCGTACAGACGAACCCGAAATAGTTTTGCCACCCCATCGGGCTCACCATGTGTTTGGGCGCCAGGTCGTCGGTGCCGTCAGGCTCGCGGGTGCCGATCAGGACCAGAGGCGCGACGGTGAAAAACCGGTCCCAGATCGGCGTCTCGGTGTCGAGCGCCACAAGCTTACCGCGACCGGGCGGTTGGCTGTCTGAGGCTTGGCTCATGAGATCACCGTTCCTTCGTGGTGGCAGCCTCTTACATTGTGGCTTGTCGAATCGTCCGGCAAGGACGGGCCGATTGCCAAGGATGCCTAACGTTAGGCAGCGGTTTACAACCCGCCTTGATTTTGTGCAAAGAGGGAACCACTGGTCCTAGGGTAACATGATTGGTTGATCCAGGTCAGAACGGCTTGGGTTACGCCGCATCGGCGCGCGAGAGGGCGGCCGCGCCGTCAGGATCGGCCATTTGTCATCGGGGATCTAAGACTTGTGATAAATCAAACTGATGATGCCCGAGCCGGTGCAGGCTGTGCGTGTCGTCATTCCAGTGGATTGAGAGGCCATAGTGATTACCAAAGTTCGCGGTGACATTCTCTTGAGTGATGCACAGGCTATTGCCCACGGCATTGCCCCTCATGATCACTTTAACCAGGGGCTCGCTCTTGCTTTGCGGGAACGCTTCCCGGCGATGGCCAAGGACTTCCGTCATTATTGCCATCAGCAAAATCCGAAAGCCGGGCATGCCTGGTTATGGGCGGGGCCGGAAAGGGTCATTATCAATTTGATGACCCAGGAGCCCGCGCCCGACAATAAAGCGCATCCCGGGAAGGCAACGGCACACAATGTCAATCACGCTCTTAAGGAACTGCGCGGCATTATTGAAAAGGAAGGAATCTCCTCAATTGCCTTGCCCAGGCTGGCAACAGGGGTCGGCGGTCTCGAATGGAGCGATGTCGAACCGCTAATTGAAGAGCATCTCGGCGATCTGAAAATTCCTGTCGTTATTTATGAGGTCTACGACAAAGATCAGAAGGCCGCCGAGGCGCTGGAGTAACCGTTGCCGCGCAGCCCCGGGGAGCGCCCATGAATGGTTTGGTCATCGTTCGAGGGGAAGCGGACGGGATTGGCGCTGTCGCACGCGCGGAAGCCGACAGAGAGCCAAGAACTCGCGACCGGCTGGCTGTGCTGAGAGACCGCTGCGAACGTGTCTCACCAGCACGAATTCCCTG
>CAZFYL010000169.1:0-3937 GCA_964523345.1 uncultured Methyloceanibacter sp. | reverse complement strand
AGTCCAGGCCGTATTCCGCCCGTCCTTGGCCTGCCGAGCTTAACCCAACATATTGAGTTATATGTAGAAAAAGGCTCGGCGTCAGGCCTCGGCGGAGGCCATTGGCATTTGTGCAACAGTCCTCATTCGTTTTGCATGCCGGCGTCGCCGCAATGTTGAAGCCCGCCGCGGGGCTGGGCTAGCCTTCGATCACAAATTGAAACGGGGACGGGCTGGGGGGCTCAGTCTACCGATCGAAGCTTAGAGGGACCTGAAGCAACTTCCGAAAGATCTAAGGCTCAGGATTATTGATGGGGGGGCGAGCCGAAGCCCGCTGTTAAGGCGACGCCTTTATAGCTCGGCTCGTTTCGCAGGGAAGGCCGGCCCGGCTTTGTCCGGGCCGGTTCTTTTTGTGCCCTGCTAGAGGCCATGCCGGGCCAGCGTGCGATCGATTCCGCCAAGATAGCTTGCGCCGAACAGCCTGACATGCACGAGAAGCGGGTAGAGGTTGTAGAGACCTGAACGGACCTCATGAAAGCCGGGCTCGAGCGGCGCAAGACTTTCGTAAACCGCGAAGAAGGCCTGTCCGAACGTGCCGAACAAGGTCGAGAAAGCGAGCTCGATCTCCGGATGCCCGCAATAGATCGCGGGATCGACAAATCCTGCGATCCTGCCGCCCCGCGCCAGCACATTGCCCGTCCACAGATCGCCATGAAGCAGGCTTGGGAAGGCAGGCTCCATCAGGTAGTCCCCGATCCGCGACGCCAGGCGTTCGATGCGGTGAAGCATGGGGGAGGGCAGGCGGCCTTCGCGGTGCGCCTGCTCGGCCATGAACAGGAGTCGCCGGTCGCGAAAGAAGGGGACCCACTCTTGCGATTGAGGATTGGGCTGCGCCAGAGGACCGATCAGCGTATCGCGCTCATAGCCGAAGCATGGGCGGGGTGTGGCATGCAGCTTTGCGATCAGCTCGCCCGCGTGGCGTTCGGCGCTTGATGTGATCCCGCTTCCGTCGGTTTCGATAAAATCCATCGCCAAGAGGTCGGGCTCGGCGTAGTGGACACGCGGGACCGGAAGCTCCGAGTGGCGCGCGAGCTCCGCGAGCATGTAAGCCTCAAGCGTCAGATCGGTCGCGCGGTCCTGATTTTGCGCCCGCGCCTTGACCGCAAGGCGTCTTCCGTCGGCGAGTGCAACCTGAAGCCCGGTGAGACCGAAGCCGACGGCCATGGGCCTTAGATCGACGACAGGGGAGCCGAGGACGTGCGCGAGCCGCTCTGAGAGTTCGCCATCCTCCATTCGTCCGCCCTTGCCCTTGGGAGCCATTGTGGTGTGCCGATAGCGCCCTTGAGGGCTCCGGCACAAGTCAAGCGCGCCTGAACGGCAGACGCACAAGAGAACGGCCCGGTTGGGGGGAACCGGGCCGCCTTACTCTCATGCGTCAGTTTGGGGGACGCTTTGGGGGAACTCGCGTCCGCCTAGACATGGTTAAGGGCTTTCCCCGATTCAAGGGGATGCCGAAAAATTTCGTCCTGTTCCATTAAAGTATTGGTCTATATGGAGAAAAAATTTTCACGTCATGGCCTGGCGGCGCTGCTTGCGGCAGCAAGGGCCGTGCTGACAGGGGCTCCTTCCGGCATAAGGAGCTGAGCTCCCTGCGATTTCAGCGTAGGGCTATCGACGAGGGACTTGCCGGCCGCCATGCAAAATCTGTCCCCCGATTTGGCCCGCTCTTTCGCTCGGCGGCTCGGCTTCGTTTACGCCGCGCTGTTCCTGGTGGTCGGCTGCTACCTGCCCTACATGCCGGTTTGGCTTCAATGGCGGAGCCTCGACGCCGATGAGATCGCGGTGCTCCTCGCCGCCCCGCTGTTCACCCGCATCCTCTTTACGCCACTGATCAGTTTCGCTGCGGACTTTGTCGGCGGGCGGCGAAATATCGTGATCGTGCTTGCTTGGGGGGCGCTGTTTTCATTCCTCCTGCTCTGGGCCGCCAACGGGTTTTGGCAGATGCTCCTCGCCGCCATCCTGCTTGCCATCAACTGGACCACGATCATGCCGCTGATCGAGACCGTCGCGGCAGGCGGCATCCGTAGCGGTGCCCTCGACTATGGACGGGTCAGGCTATGGGGTTCGTTGAGCTTCATTGCCGCAAGTCTCGGCTGCGGCATTATCATCGGCAGGGTCGGGCCGGAGGTGGTGCTGCCGATCCTGGTTGCCGGCACTTTGCTGCTGGTCGTCGGTGCTCATCGCCTGCCACGCGAGCTTGGCGCCCGGAGGCATGTCGCCCCAAACGTCCTGCGCGGGGTCAAACTCGCCGATGCTTTCGGCCTGGTCCGCGCGCCGCTCTTTCTCTTGTTTCTGCTTGCCGCAAGCTTCATCCAGGGAAGCCACGCTCTCTATTACAGCTTCGGTACGCTCAATTGGCGCGCGCAAGGAATTCCCGACGGTGTGATCGGCGCGCTGTGGTCGGTCGGTGTGATCGCCGAGGTCGGGCTCTTTGCCGTTTCCGGCCGGGTCATTGCCTATTGCGGAACGGCGCGGCTGTTGATGCTCGCCGGGCTCGCGGCGGCTTTACGCTGGAGCATCCTCGCGGTCGATCCGCCGCTTTGGATCATCGGTCCGGCTCAGATGCTTCATGCCCTGAGTTTCGGCGCGACCCATCTCGCCGCGATCCATTTTCTGGCGCATGCCGTACCCGAAAACCGTGCCGCCACGGCGCAAGGCATTTATGCCGCCGCTGTGGCCGGACTCGTGCTTGGCACGGCGACGGTCGCCTCGGGTCCGCTCTATAGCGCCTTTGGCGGCGCTGCCTATGGCGTCATGGCGGCGCTTGCGCTCATCGGCGCGGCAAGCGCCTATCGCCTGGCGCAAACCTGGCGTGGCGGGCTTGTTACCGGCGCTCAGCCCCAAAGCTCAGGCGCCGGTGGAAAGACCAGCCCGCCCTCATAGGTGAGCCCCGGGACACGATCGCGCGCAAGCAGAAGCGGTCCGTCGAGATCGGCGAAATCCGCGCCTTGCGCCACCAGGAAGGCCGGAGCCATGGACAAGGAAGTCGCGACCATGCTGCCGACCATGATTTTGAGACCGAGCGCGCGAGCGCTGCTTGCGACCGCAAGCGCCTCGGTCAGACCGCCGGTCTTGTCGAGCTTGATGTTCACCGCGTCGTAAAGCGCCGCGACGCGTTCGAGCGAGGCGCGATCGTGGATCGATTCATCGGCGCAAATCGGGACGCGGTGCTCGATGTCCCGCAAGGCGTCGTCGGCGTGCGCGGCAAGCGGCTGCTCGATCAGCTCGACGCCGGCTGCCGCGGCGCAGGCCACAAGTCCTTCCAGCGTTTCAGGGCGCCAGGCCTCGTTCGCATCGACAATCAGCCTGGCGTCGGGCGCGGCCGCGCGCACGGCGGCCAATCGCTCCTCGTCGCCGTCTCCGCCGAGCTTGAGCTTGAGAAGCGCGTGGGCGTTTGCTTGGCGGGCCTGCACTGCCATGGTCTCGGGCGCTCCAAGCGAAATCGTGAAAGCGGTAAGGACCGGAGCGAGCGCACCCAGACCCGCCAACTCGGCAGCACTCCGGCCCGACCGTTTCGCCTCGAGATCCCACAGGGCGCAATCGAGCGCGTTACGGGCGGCGCCCGCCGGAAGACGGGAGGCAAGCTCGGCCCGGGTCAAGCCGCCCGCGATCCTCGGCGCGCAGGCCTCGATCGCCGAGACGGTGTCTGCCACGGTCTCGCCGTAGCGCTCGTAAGGGACGCATTCGCCTCGGCCGGTATGTTCGCCGCCGGTGATCGTGGCAACCACCACCACGGCCTCTTGCTTCGCGCCGCGGGAAATGGTGAAGCCGCCTACAATCGGCCAGCGTTCAGTCGCGACCGAGAGCGAAAGGCCGGGTGCCTGCTGCTTAAGGGGTCCGCTGTCCGGACGCGCCATAACGCCTTTCTTTCTGCCGAATTTTCGTTCAAAAGCAGTGG
>CAZFYL010000168.1:0-3959 GCA_964523345.1 uncultured Methyloceanibacter sp. | reverse complement strand
CGTCCTTGGTGGTGACGTCGTTCTGGATGTCCACGAACGCCGCGCCTTTTGCGTTTTTGACGCGCCAGATTGGCGACGCTTCGGCCGAGTCCTGTCCGGCCTGTGGCAGCTTCGGCGGCGAAGCGGTGAAGCCTGCGTCCTTGGCGGCCTCGGCGCCGAGATTCGCCCCGGTTTGCAGCGCCGCGGCGAGCGTGAGCGGCCCCGCGGCTGCACCGGCAACGCTCATGCCCTTCGGCACCGACCCCGGCACGAAGGCTTGCAAAGCCTCGTTCCATCCGGGCCTGCCGCCGAGATGGCAGGTGAGATGCAAGGTCGGGTTCCAACCGTTCGATAGGGTGAGCAGGTCGCAAGCGATCTTGTGCCTCTTGCCTTTGGCGTCGCGAACGATGACGCCGTCGATCTGCTGCCAGCCTTTGGCTCTCTCGACCACGGCGCCCGAGAATGCCCGGAATTGAGGGTCGCCTTGCGCTTGGTCGCGCGCGTCGACCACCGCCTCGACGTGAACGCCGCTCGCTGCGAGATCGCGCGCGGTATCCCAACCGTCGCCGGACGCGGTGAACACCACGGCGCGCCTGCCTGGCGCCGTGCCGAAGCGATTGACGTAGCTGCGCACCGCCGATCCCAGCATGACGCCCGGCAGATCGTTGTTGGGAAACGCGATCCCGCGCTCGAGCGCGCCCGCGGCGAGCACCGCGCGCTTGGCCACAATGCGCCAGGAGCGCTGGCGCGGCTGATGTGGAAGCGGGGCCGCGAGGTGGTCGGAGACCTGCTCGACCGCGCCGTACGTGCCGCCGTCATAGACGCCGAATATGGTCGTGCGCCTCATCAGGCGCACATTGTCCATGGTCTCCAGTTCGGCGATCGTCCTTTCAGCCCAGTCGAGTGCAGGCCGGCCGTCAATTGAAAATCTTTCCGACAACAGCCGCCCGCCGAGAGCGAAATCCTGCTCGGCCAGGATCACGCGCGCGCCGGCGCGGCCGGCCGTCAGCGCGGCCATCAGTCCGGCCGGCCCGGAGCCAATCACCAGCACGTCGCAATGGGCGAAGGCCTTCTCGTAATGGTCGGGGTCGGGCTCGCGCGCGGCGCTGCCGAGCCCGGCGCCGCGGCGAATGAGCGGCTCGTATACGCGCTTCCAGAAGGACGCCGGCCACATGAAGGTCTTGTAGTAGAAGCCGGCCGACAGGAACGGGCTGAGCCAGGAGTTCACCGACAGGATGTCGAATGCGAGCGACGGCCAGCGGTTCTGGCTCGACGCTTCGAGCCCATGAAAGAGCTCGACCATGGTCGCGCGCGTGTTCGGCTCGAGCCGCGCGCCGGTCCGCATTTCAGTGAGCGCGTTCGGCTCGTCGACACCCGCGCTATAGATGCCCCGGGGCCGGTGATATTTGAACGAGCGCCCGACCAGACGCACGCCATTGGCAAGGAGCGCCGAAGCGAGCGTGTCGCCCGGATGGCCGGAATAAGTCTTGCCGTCGAAGCTGAAGGACAGCGAGCGCGTGCGGTCGATGATGCCGCCTTGCGCCAGCCGGAAAGGTTGGCCGCTCATGGCTTGCCCTCGCCCGGCTTCGCGAGCGCCACACTCTCGATCTCATGGTTGCGCGTATCGCGCACCACTCTGAGCCAAGAGCGGCAGCCGCCGCCGTGATACCAAAACTCGGCATTCGGACCGGCCGGGTTCTCGCGCAGATAGACATAGTCGACAAAGGCCGAGGCGGCGTCGGCCGAGCCGGGGTCGGGCCGCTTCGGATCGGCGGCGCCGAGATAAGTAAATTCGCCGAGGTCGCGTTCGCCGCAATAAGGACACTTGATCCGCATCGCCGCGCGCCCCCCTAGTGCAAGTTCGGCTGCGCGCCCATGCCCTTCTCGTCGAGCACGGCGCCGCGCGCGTAGCGGTCGAGACGGAAGGGACGGATCAGCCCATTTGGCGCGTCTTGCGCGATCAGATAGGCGAAGCTTTCGCCCGAGGCGGGCGTGGCCTTGAAGCCGCCATAACACCAGCCGCAATTGAGATAGAGGCCGCCGATATCGGTCTTGTCGATGATGGGCGAGCCGTCCATCGACATGTCGAGCAGGCCCGCCCAGTTCCGCAAGATGCGAAGCCGCGCGAGATTGGGAAAGAGCGCGAGACCGCCTTCGGCCACGTCCTCGACCACCGGCAAATTGCCGCGCTGGGCGTACGAGTTGTAGCCGTCGAGATCGCCGCCGAACACAAGGCCGCCTTTATCCGATTGGCTGACATAGAAATGTCCGGCGCCGAAGGTCACGACATTGTCGATCAGAGGTTTCAGTCCTTCGGTGACGAAGGCCTGGATCACATGCGCCTCGATGGGGAGCCTGATGCCGGCCATGGCGGCGACGCGCGAGGAATTGCCGGCGACGGCAAGCCCGACTTTCGGCGCGGCGATGAAACCGCGCGTAGTCTCCACGCCTTTGATCTTGCCGTCCTCGACCCGGATCCCGGTGACCTCGCAATGTTCAATAATGTCGACGCCGCGCTCGTCCGCCGCGCGCGCATAGCCCCACACTACCGCATCATGTCGCACCGTGCCGCCGCGGGGCTGCATCAGGGCGCCGCGAATGGGAAAGCGCGCATTGTCGAAATCGGCGAAGGGCAGGAATTGTCGCACCTGCTCGGCGTTAAGCAGCTCGGCGTCGACACCGAGGAGACGCATGGCGTTGCCGCGCCGCGCATAGGCATTTCGCTGCGGATCGGAATGGAACACGTTGAGGATGCCGCGCTGGCTGACCATGGTGTTGAAGTTCAGCTCCTGCGCCAGCCCTTCCCACAACGTCATGGCCCGCTCGTAGAACGCGTTGTTGCCGGGAAGCAGGTAGTTGGAGCGGATGATGGTGGTGTTGCGGCCGATATTGCCGGAGCCGAGATAGCCCTTCTCGAGCACGGCGATGTTGGTCATGCCGTGCTCTTTGGCGAGGTAATAGGCGGTCGCGAGTCCATGCCCGCCGCCGACAATGACCGCATCGTAAGCGGGCTTCGGCTCCGGCTTGCGCCAGACTTGACCCCAGCCTTTGTTGCCGGTGAGCCCGTGGGTGAGCAGCGATAGAGCGGAGTAACGCATCGGTCTATGTTGCGCCCGGGACCCTCCCCTTATTGACAATTAGCGACGCCTGATTGACATTTTACGACATGACCGCCAAGCCCATCCCGGACAAGCCGTGCATCGTCGGATTCCTGCTGGTTCCCGGCTTCGCCTTGATGTCTTACGCCGCCGCCGTCGAGCCCTTGCGCGCGGCGAACCTGATCTCGGGGCATGAACTCTATCGCTGGTGGCACGCAAGCCCTGGCGGCGAGCCCGTCACCGCATCCAATGGCGTCGCGATCCTTCCGGATGTCAATGTCGGCACCAAGCGCGACGCCGACATCGTGTTCGTGTGCGCCGGCGGCAATCCTGCGACCTTCAACGACAAAGCCGTGTTCGCGTGGCTCCGCCAACTCGCCCGCCGTGGCGTGACCGTCGGCGGTATTTCCGGCGGACCTTATATCCTCGCACGCGCCGGCTTGCTCGACGGGCGGCGGGTCACCGTGCACTGGGAACATCAGCCCTCCTTCAGCGAAGAGTTTCCGGCGGTCGCCGTGGCGCCCTCTCTGTTCGAAATCGATGGAAACCGCATAACCTGTTCGGGGGGCATCTCGGCGCTGGACATGATGGTGGAGCTGATCGGACGCGATCATGGGCACGAGCTAGCCGCCGCCGTCGGCGACTGGTTCCTGCATACCCATGTCCGCGAAGGCATGGGACCCCAGCGCATGAATTTGCGCTTCCGCTTCGGCGTCGCTGACGAAAAGCTGCTTCGCGTGCTTCAATGCATGGAAGACAATATCGAGACACCGCAAGCGCGAGAGGATCTTGCGCGCCTCGTCGGCGTGTCCGTCCGGCAGCTCGAGCGCCTGTTCAAGCGCCATCTCGGGCGCGGCGTTCACCGGCAATATTCGTCGATGC
>CAZFYL010000167.1:0-4020 GCA_964523345.1 uncultured Methyloceanibacter sp. | reverse complement strand
ACGCGGAGCGAATATGAATACGAGATTCCGCCGGGCGACGCCGAGGAGATGATCGACTGTCTGTGCGAGCGGCCGGCGATCGAAAAGAACCGCTACCGGATTCCGATAGGGCAGGTGGTTTGGGAGGTTGACGAGTTCCTCGGCGCCAATCGGGGACTGGTGGTGGCGGAGATCGAGTTGGCGTCCGAAGACCAGGTCTTCGACAAGCCCGAGTGGATCGGCGAGGAGGTCACCGGCGACCCGAAATATTTCAATGCCAATCTGGTCGCGCATCCCTTTTTGGCCTGGGAAACGGATTGAACCCGGCCCGGGCATACCGCTTTCTCATCTGGGCGCTCATCGGCGTCCTGATCGCCGGTCTTGGCGCGCTTGCGCTTTACACCTATGGCGGCACAAGGCTTGAAGCCATCAACGCCTATTATGGAGACTTGCTCGGCCGGACGGAGCTAACCGGCGTGCGCGGTCCGCATTATTGGCAAGGCCAAAACGTCGTCTGGGCCGGACGCCGCGACGTTAAAACGTCCGGCGATTTTGGCGTAACGGCAACTGACGATGCCGCGCTGCCGGAGAGTTTTCGCGGGCCGGCGCGGTCCATTTCCGAATCCATCTGGGCGGATAAATCGAGTGTTTATCTCAGGCAGGGAGATGGGTTCAAACGCGTGCTCGCCGATTTCAAATGTTGGTATGTGTGCGGCTCGCGATTGGACGCAAGCGATTTTGTTATCGGCGAGTATGGCAGCCGCATTTATCGCCTCGACGCTAAGACCGGCGAGACGCGCCTCTTGTTCGAGAAGCCTGCCGGAACGAGACATTTTCATTTCACCGCAGTCGACCCCTTGACCGGCGATATCTACACGAGCCTCGGCGATGCGCACAAAGCCAAGGTGACTGGGATCATGCGAAGCCAGGACGGCGGCGAAACCTGGCAATGGCTCGACAAGGCGACCGGCGGATCGCGCGCCACGCATCGCCAGCCCACGGCGGTCTATTTCGACAAGGACGCCATCTATTTCGGCAAGGACAATCGGCCCCCGGGCATTCTGGTGCTCGATCGCAAGACCGGGCGCATCGAACAGGTCTTCACCATGAGCAAATTCTTCAAGTCCTGGTTCACCGGCATCACCAAGGTCAAAGGATCTTTCTGGGCGATCTCGCGGTCCTTTACCAACAAGGCAGACCCGAGCTTCGGTCTGCTGTGGTGGTCGGGAGACGGCAAGACTTGGGTGCCGGTTCAGTTTTTTACCGACGCGCCGATCTGGCTGCAGACCGGCCAAGAGGGCGATCTGATTTCGATCGGATTTCTCAGGAAGGACTCCGATGTGATCGCGTTCAAGGTGCCCGATAGAGCCGAGATGGCCGAGTGGGTCGAGCGCGGCCCAAGCGTCGCTTTGCTCGACCGGCTGCTTGGCCGGAATCTGCAAGGGCCCTTGAAACGTCTAATAGGAGGGTCTTTCAACCAGCAGGAGAGGGCGCCGAAATAGCCCCGCCAATAACGGATTTTTTGCCGCCGGCGCGGCGCGTGACCGGGGCTTGCGCTTGGCAGACATCGATTTCTGTGCTGACAATATCCGTCAGGACAAGCGGACATTTGCCATTATTGGCTCTTAGAACTGGCGTCTCCTAAGCGTGCCTGATCTTTGAATACTTAAGACTGTACTCGAACCCGAAAGAGGGACACATGACAAAAGCAGGTTTGGCCGTCATCGCCGCCGCCTTGACTGGGGCCGTTTCCACCGCAGCCCTTGCGCAAACCGCATACCCCGTCACCGAGGAGGAAAAAAATAACTGCGAGTATGACTATCGGCAGTACTGCAATCAGGACGGGCTCGGCAGTCAGCTGCTGGCCCTTTGCATGAGGCAGCACGGCAAGGAACTCTCGGCCGCGTGCATCAAGGCACTGGAAGACGCGGGCGAGGTCACGCCGGAAGAAGAAGCGGAACTCGAGAAGCGCGGCAACTGATCGCGCCGTCCAGGACCGGATGTCCGCTTTCGAGCGCAAAGCGGACATCTCTGGGCGTTTGCCCCTGACTTGATCGGCCCTGGCAATCGCCCGATCGGAATCTTCTATCGTTGTTAGGCTTGATGCCGGGCGGTCGAAGCCTCAGAATCACGCCGGGGCGCGTTCTGGGGCGGCAATGATCGACAAGCTTGAATTCGTGATCGCTCTGGCGCGCGAACGGCATTTCGGCCACGCGGCGGAAGCCTGCGGCGTGAGCCAGCCCACCTTCTCCGCCGGGATCAAGCAGCTCGAGGACATCCTCGGCGTGCTCCTGGTGCAGCGGGGATCGCGCTTCCAGGGCTTCACCCCCGAAGGCGAGCGCGTGCTCGATTGGGCGCGGCGCATCGTCGGCGACACGCACGCCATGCGCCAGGAGATCGAGGCTCTGAAGCATGGCCTGACCGGGCATATTCGCATCGCCGCCATTCCCACCGCACTTGCCATCGTGTCGACGATCACCACGCCCTTTCGCGCCAGACACCGCGATGTGAGCTTCACCATTCTCGCCCGGAACTCGATCCAGGTGCTGGGCATGCTGGAGAATCTCGATATCGATGCCGGCATCACCTATCTCGACAACGAGCCGTTGGGGCGGGTGCAGACCGTGCCGCTCTATAGCGAGGAATACCGGCTGCTGGTCTCTTCGGAGGGCCCGTTCGGAGACCGCGACACGGTCACCTGGGCGGAAGCGGGCAAGGTGCCGCTCTGCCTGCTCACGCCCGATATGCAGAACCGGCGGATCATCGAGGATTTGCTGCGCCAGGCGGGCACCGAGGTGGCGCCCACCTTGGAATCGGATTCGATCGTGGTGCTGTTCGCTCATGTCCGGACCGGGCAATGGGCGAGCGTGATGCCGGCCAAGCTCGCGGAGGTTCTCGGGCTGACCGGGAAGGTCCGGACCATTCCTATCGTCGAGCCGGAGGTGACGCATCAGGTCGGCCTGGTGGTGCCGGACCGGGCTCCGCTTACGCCGCTGATCAATGCGCTGGTCAGCGAGGCGCGGCAGCTTGCGCCTCTGCTTGGCGCGGGCGCAAAGGCACCCCGATAGGGCTTAACGAGCCGCCGAGCGATCAGGAATCCCGATCGGGTCACGGGACCGCTTTATTGATTTCCCTCAGGTTTTTCCCGAGTTTGGCCCAGACCCAACAAAGCGGCTGGGCAATGCCTCGATACGAACCTTGGGAGCCCGCGCGCGCGAACGAGCTGATCGCGCGGCACCTCCATTTGGAAGGCGCGACCCTTCCCATCCTGCATGCCATGCAGGAGACGTTCGGCTGCGTGCCCGAAGAGGCGGTGCCGCTCATTGCCGAGGCGCTGAACCTCTCCCGCGCCGAGGTGCACGGCACCGTCACCTTCTATCACGATTTCCGTAAAAAGCCGCCGGGACGGCGCGTGCTGAAACTCTGCCGCGCCGAGTCGTGCCAGGCCACCGGCGGCGATGCGCTCGCCGCGCGCGCCGAAACGAAGCTCGGCGTCGCCATGGGCGAGACCACGCTCGACAACCGCGTCACGCTGGAGCCGGTCTATTGCCTCGGGCTGTGTCATTCCTCGCCCGCGGCCATGTTAGGTCAGCGCGTGTTCGGCATGCTCGATGAGGGAAGCCTCGATGCGCTGATCAAGGAGGCGCAAAGTTGAGCGCGGAGCTCTACATCTCCCGCGATTCAGGTGCGCTTTGCGTCGGCGCCGATCGGGTCGCGCACCAATTCGGCAAGGCGTTCGAGGCGCGCGGTCTCGATGTCGAGATCGTGCGCACCGGATCGCGGGGGATGTATTGGCTCGAGCCGCTGGTCGAAATCGCGACCCCGGACGGGCGGATCGGCTACGGTCCGGTCAAGCCTCAAGACGTCGACGGCCTGCTCGATGCCGGCCTGCTCGACGGCAAAGACCATGCGCTCTCGGTCGGTCTGGTCGAAGAGTTTCCCTGGCTCAAGAGCCAGACGCGGCTCACCTTCAAGAATTGCGGCATCGTCGATCCGCGCAGCCTCGAAGACTACCAGGCGCATGGCGGCTATCAGGGCCTG
>CAZFYL010000166.1:0-4024 GCA_964523345.1 uncultured Methyloceanibacter sp. | reverse complement strand
GGGCCTTGGCTTTCCCGCTTTCGTGAGGGATTTCAGGAGGATGCCTTCTCCTACCTGCTGTTCCTGCGGCTGGTGCCGATCTTCCCCTTTTGGCTCGTCAACCTCGCTCCCGGGCTGCTCGGAGTCGGATTGACCACCTATGTCGCGACCACGTTTCTTGGCATTATCCCGGGAACGTTTGCTTTTGCGCTGGCCGGCAACGGTCTCGACAGCGTCATCGAGGCGCAGCAAGCAAGCTACCAGTCCTGCCTTGCCAAGATGGGAGCGGGAGGCCAAGAGTCATGCTCATATTCGCTCGAGCCCGGGTCTCTATTGACGACCGAGCTGATCGTCGGGCTTGTAGCGCTGGGGGTCGTGGCGCTCGTGCCGGTCGCCGTCAAGTGGATCAGGCGGGCGCGCTGAGGCGATTGGCGAAGAGGGGCTGGCACTAATGGAAGAGGAGCTGAAGCCGGACCTCTGTGTCATCGGCGCGGGCTCAGGCGGGTTGTCGGTCGCCGCGGCAGCGGCAAAGCTGGGCGTCCCCGTTGTGCTCATCGAAAAGGGGCGCATGGGCGGCGATTGTCTCAACTACGGTTGCGTCCCGTCCAAATCGCTGCTTGCGGCCGCCAAGCGGGCTGAAGCCGTGCGCACCGCGACCAATTTTGGCATCGATGTCATTGAAGCCCAAATCGACCACCGCGGCGTGCACGATCATGTGCACAAGGTCATCGCCGCCATTGCCCCGAAAGATTCGATCGAACGTATGACGGGCCTCGGTATTCGTGTGATCCAGGCGCAGGCGAACTTTCTCGACAAGTCCACCGTGGAAGCCGGCCGGGTCTTGGTGCGTGCCCGCAGATTTGTCGTCGCCACGGGATCGACCCCGGCGATCCCGCCGGTTCCCGGCATCGACGAAGTCCCTTACCTCACCAACGAAACGATCTTCGACGTCAGTGAGCGAATTCAGCATCTCATTGTGCTGGGTGGCGGGCCGGTGGGTCTTGAGCTTGCCCAAGCGCACCGCATGCTCGGCTCTCATGTCAGCGTTTTTGATATTGCAAGCTTTCTGCCCCGAGAAGACCAGGAAGCTGCCGCGATCCTGGTCAAGCGGCTGGCCGACTCGCAAGTCATGCTTCACCCCAATACCAGGGTCGAACGGATCGAACGGTCGGGCCAAGGCATCGCCGTTCATTTCACCGAGGGGGGTGACCCCACCACCCTCAAGGGCTCGCATCTGCTCGTCGCCACCGGGCGAACGCCAAACGTCAAGTCGCTGAGTCTCGAGCGCGCCGGAATCGCTTATACCGGCAAAGGCATCAAGGTGAACCACCAGCTTAAGACCACCAATCGCCGTGTCTACGCGATCGGCGACGCGATCGGTCCCGGCTTCACGCATCTTGCCAATTATCACGCCGGTCTCGTGATCAGGAATGCACTGTTCCGGATGAAGCCCGATGCCACCGCCGGGATCATTCCACGCGTGGTGTATACCGACCCCGAGCTTGCCCAGATCGGATTGACCGAGGATGAAGCCCGCAAGCGCCACCGCCGCATCCGGGTCTACCGCGCACCCTTTGCCGACAACGACCGCGCCCAGTGCGAGCGCGCCACGGACGGGTTCATCAAGGTCGTCACCACGCCCAAAGGCAACATCCTCGGCTGCACCATTGTCGGCGCCGAGGCCGGCGAGCTGCTTCAGCTTTGGATTGTCGCCATGGCCAAAGGCATGAGGATCGGCGACATGCTCCATCTGGTGCTGCCTTACCCCACCTATTCGGAACTCTCCAAAGAGGTGGCTCTTGGCTATTATGCGCCATTTTTGACGAAGGGCTGGCTCCGTAGCATCATTGGCCTGTTGCGCCGCCTCGGCTAGCGGCAGCGGGCCCCTGCCCCCAAACTTGAGTTTCGAGCGGTTCCTTGAACGACACAGCCCAACACACAGCTTCGGAACAGCAGGCGGCGCCGCGCTATGTGCCGGGACTGTCGGCCAAGCTGCTGCTGCTCACCATTCTCTTCGTCATGCTTGCCGAGGTGCTCGTGTTCGTGCCCTCGGTTTCCAATTTCCGGCGGCAATGGCTGATGGAACGCTTGGCGACCGCGCAGATCGCCTCGCTCGCCGCCGAGGCGGCGCCGGGCGGCCGGCTGCCGGTAACGCTGCGCGATGAGCTGCTCATGCGGGCCCAGGTCAAGGCTATCGCCGTCAAGCGCGACGCCTCACGCACGCTGATCATCGAGATGGATATGCCGGCCCATGTCGATGCGTCTTACGACATGCACGATGCGTCATGGGCCACGCTGATCGCCGATGCGCTCATGGTTTATATCAACCCCGAGGACCGGGTGATCCGGGTGGCCGGCGACCCCGGCTTCCACAAAGGCGAAATGATCGAGGTGGTGATGGGCGAAGCGCCGCTCAAAGCCGCCATGATCCGCTATGGCCTCAGCATTCTCGGCCTGTCCATTCTGATCTCAATCATCACGGCCGCGCTGGTCTATCTCACGCTCGATTGGCTGTTGGTCAAACCCATGACCAAACTCACCTCGAACATCGTGAGCTTCTCCGAGCGTCCCGAGGATCCGACCAGGATCATTGAACCATCGAGCCGGCGCGACGAAATCGGCGCGGCCGAGCGCGAGCTCTCCTCGATGCAAAAGGAGCTTGCCGAGACCCTGTCCCAGCGGTCGAGGCTTGCCGCGCTCGGGCTCGCGGTCAGCAAGATCAGTCACGATCTCCGCAACATGCTGTCGAGCGCGCAGCTTCTGTCCGACCGCCTGATCACGATCAAGGATCCGACGGTGCAGCGCCTCGTGCCGAAACTCATCGCCTCGCTCGACCGCGCCATCCGCTTATGTGCGGAGACGTTGAATTACGGCCGGGTCCAGGAGACGCCGCCGCGGCGAAAACGGTTTCGGCTTGCGCCCCTGGTTGGCGAGGTCGGCGACAGTCTTGGACTTCCCCGGCAGCACGTCGGCTGGACCGTCAAGATCGACGAGATGCTGGAGGTCGATGCCGACCGCGACCAGCTTTACCGCGTTCTGAGCAATCTTTGCCGCAATGCCGCGCAGGCACTGGAGAGCGAGGGCGAAGTGGACGGCGAGATCGTGGTCGAAGGCCGCCGCGAGGGCACCGTCACGGTGATCGAGGTCGCCGACACCGGACCTGGGGTGCCTGAGAAAGCCCGCGCTCATCTGTTCAAAGCATTCCAGGGAAGCGCCCGCAAAGGGGGAACAGGGCTCGGGCTCGCCATCGCGCACGAGCTCGTCCAGGCGCATGGCGGCCAGATCGCGCTGGTCGACAATGACCACGGCGCGACCTTCCGGATTATGATCCCGGATGTCGTGGTGCAGTTGAAGCGGGCGCGGCGGCTCAGCGCCTGAGCGTCCGGAAAGGGACAGTTTGAGGAAAGATCGGAATGGGAGGGGGTCATGGATCTTAAGAAACTCGCCTTCGGATTTATCGCAGGCGCCATCGCAGTCGTCACCGTTCACGAAATTATCGATTATGTCCTTTACGCTGCGGGGATCTTTCCGCGCGTGCCCTGGTCATCGGCACCGGCTGCGGTGACGGGCGTGCCACAATTTGTCAGCGACGCATTTTGGGGAGGCCTATGGGGCATTCTCTTCGTGCTCCTCAGCGACAAGATCCCCGGCGGCAACCTGACGGTCAAAGGCCTGATCTTCGGCATCGTTGGTCCGGCCATCTTGGGCGTCTTTATCCTCGTGCCGCTGATCACCGGACGGTTTCCGCCGTTCTTCGATTTCGACCCCAAGATGCTTCTTTCCGTGTTGTTGATTCTGGCGGGTTTCGGCGCGGGCCTAGGCTGGCTCTACAGCGTCCTCGAGGAACGGTTTGCCTGAAACCGCCTAGCCTTGCCTTTGCGTTAGCGACGGATTAGGTAGGGTTTGCTTGACCCTAGCGAGCTCGCCTCGCTTTTTTTGCGCGTGGGTTCAGGCTTGCCTTGGCGAGAAAAGTTCGCCTTTTAGAAGGCCAGACGCGCCCGTAGCTCAGCTGGATAGAGCACCAGACTACGAATCTGGGGGTCAG
>CAZFYL010000165.1:0-4032 GCA_964523345.1 uncultured Methyloceanibacter sp. | reverse complement strand
GCCCTCGGGCTTGAACCAGAAGTCGAGCGCATATTGCTTCTTCGGTTCGTCCTTGTCGTTGAAGATGACATTGGCGAACCAGCCATAGCCCTCCATGCCGCGCACGGTCTTGATGTTGTCCATCTCCAGATTGAGGTCGGTGTCGAGCTTGGCGTCGCGGAACACGAAAGTCCCATCCTTCGATCGTTCGGTGATCACCTCCTCGACTCTTTTCTTGACGTCATCCTCGCCGAAGTCTTTTGCGCCCGCGGCTTTAGCCGCTTGCTTGGAGGCCAAGAACTCTTGTGCCTTTTTGATATTGCCGGCCGGGTCCTTGAGGAACGCCTCCTTTGAGGACTCTGAGGAGAAGCAATAGATATGCCCGTCCTCATCGGTCCAATTCACCGAACAATCGGTCTTGATTGTTTGCCCCGAGGCGAGCCCCATGGCGCATTGATCGCCGAACTCGCCTTCCGCCGCTCGAAGGGGTGAGGCGTAAGTCAACATGACAAGCACAGCCACGACGGCCGCAAGATGCGACCCGA
This sequence comes from uncultured Methyloceanibacter sp., assembly GCA_964523345.1. Taxonomy (GTDB): domain Bacteria; phylum Pseudomonadota; class Alphaproteobacteria; order Rhizobiales; family Methyloligellaceae; genus Methyloceanibacter. The sequence continues at coordinate 3,508 of CAZFYL010000165.1, read as the reverse complement.
CACCGTGACGACTACTTAGCAATTCTGTCATCGCTTTGATTTCCTTGGACGTTTGCGGTTTTCGAGATCTGTCTTCTATTTAGGCTTGGCACCAGCGCCAGTATGTAACCCAAGTCACTTTGCCGCCGGTCCGTTTCCGTTACGCAGCTTCTCCCCCGCCATAATTCGCCAGCGCGGCGCGATCCTTGAGCTCGATCGAGCCGCGCGAGGCCTGCACCCATCCCATGCGCTCCCATTCGGCGAGATAGCGGCTGATCACCTCGCGCACGCTTCCAAGATCGAGCGCAAGCTGCTGGTGGGTCTTTGCCACCACACCCCGCTCATCGGCCTCGGCCAGGAGCCGCCGCGCCAGCCGCAGATCGAGGCTGGCAAATGCCACCTCATCGACCAGCATGATCAGGCTCGACAAGAGATCCCCGTAATTGTCGAGCACGAATTTGCGAAACGGTGGCGAGGTGGTCATCAGCCGATGAAAAGCGTTGGCCGGAAGTGCGGCGTGAAGCACATCGGTCTCCGCCGTGCTTTCAGCCGGGAACGGGCTTCCCGCCATAAGGCAGGACGTGGTGAGCACGCAGGTCTCGCCCGGACCCACTTGATAGAGCAGAATTTCGCGCCCGGATTCGGAGGTCTTGAACACACGCGTCTGTCCTTCGAGGCACATGACGTAGTTGTGGCAGTGCTGCCCCTGCCGGTAAGCGATATCGCCGCCGCGCAAACGGCTGAATTGCAGCTTCTCAAAAAGTTCGCCGCGATGCTCCTGCTCGAGCTCGGTAAGCTCGGGAAAGGAGGCGAGCAGGCGCGATATCAGCTCGTCATTGGCTGTTGGCGTCTCATGTCTGCTCATCGGGCGGCATAGTCCTTGGTTGGGGCCTTCATGACCTCAGCCCGCCGTACCAAAAGGGCCGCGACGGACCAAATCCTAGGGAGAAAGGACCCAGCTGCGGGTGATCCTACCCTTAAAATATGGGAACTCGCTGACCGGACGTCATCAAAATGCCGTTACGAGCGGGCCATTAGCCGTGAAGACGGGCCTCCGCTTGACTGGCGGGTTGGAAAGTCCCTTATTACCCGTGTCAGCGGGCTGGATGGCCGCTTCGCCCATGTCTTTGCGTATCGGGCGGAGAGGAAAGTCCGGGCTCCTTGAAAGCACGGTGCCGGATAACCTCCGGCGGGGGTGACCCCAGGGACAGTGCCACAGAAAGCAAACCGCCAAGCCGGCGCCTCCGGGCAAAAGGCAGGTAAGGGTGAAAGGGTGCGGTAAGAGCGCACCGCGTTCTTGGCAACAAGAACGGCACGGCAAACCCCACCGGGAGCAAGACCGAATAGGGGCGGCGTGGGAGCGGGCAACCGCTGCCAGTCGGCTTTCAGATGAGCCGCCCGGGTTGGTTGCATGAGGTCCGCCGTAAGGCGTGCCCGAGATGAATGGCCATCGCCTCGTCTTTAAAGGCGGGGTACAGAACCCGGCTTACAGGCCTGGTGACATGATATGGCCGGCGCGCAGGTGATCCCTTCGCGTCGGCCTCCAATTTTTGGGGCGCGGTTTGTCACAAAGGCCAACGGGCTGGCCCGGCAAACGAGATCAACCGCCGATGAAACCCTTGAGCAGGCTCAGCGTGGACGCCGGCTGCTCCTCCTGCGGCATGTGTCCGCAACGCTCGACCAGGCGCAAAGTTGAGTTGGGCAATGTCCGCCGAAGTTTTATGCCGATATCCAGCGGCACGATGCGATCATGATCGCACCACAGGATCAGCGTCGGCAACGTGATCGACTTGTAGAGTTCTGGAAGCCGGTCAATGTCCTCAGGCACGATCTGCCGCGCGCTATAAATGATGGCGTGCTTTCCGGCCGCGGTTTTGAGCGGGGCGGAATACATCTCGACTGTCTGTTCATCGATTTTGCTGTCGTCGAAATAAGCGATCTGCAACGCGACACGCGTTTGCACCACTGGTGGAACCATACGCATGCCGACCTGGGAGACGAGAGGCACGTCGAGCAGGCGGAAGGCTACGGGGATCGTTTGCGGATAGGCGATCGAGTCGAGCAAGACGAGGCGCGCGATACGTCCGCCGAGGCGCTGGTTTGCCTCGATCGCTAAGCGCAACGCGACTCCTCCGCCGAACGAATGCCCGACGATGGTCAAATCGCGGAGATCCTTGTCCTCGATCAGTTGGGCTATCAAGGCGGCCTGATCGAGAACCGAATAGCGCTCGTCGAACGGCTTGTCTGACTGGCCGAAGCCCTTGAGATCGACGGCAATGACCCGGTGGGTTTTGGCGAGCTCCGGAATCACGTAGCGCCAGGTGAAAGTGCTCGCGCCGAAGCCATGAATGAGGAGGACCGGCGGTCCCTTACCGTGCTCCTCATAATAGAGGTTGACCGGGGCTTCGGGCGGGCCGAGCAGGGCAAAGGGAACTGGAACGCCGTCGGCGGCGCTCAGCCCGCGCAAGCCCAGCATGAGGGCGATGGCGGCGAAGCCCAACATCGCCCTGAGCTCTTTCTTGGCCATGCCCTCAAATTCCCTCGTCACTGAGTCGGGGCCGAATCAGCGCGGACGCATCATCGCCGTCCAACTCTGACCGTCTACCCCTCGGCTCACAAGCGGCAACTCCGGAGCCGGTTAACCACGAAACAAGAATTAGATGGCCCTTTTGCGCCATTTTCCCAGTCAATGCGGCTAACTCCCAGTACTCTCCATTGACCCCCATAAAATCCCATGATATCCCGTTTTTGCCCGTTCGGTGAGTAGGGTGGGTGAGGCAGGCCGCGCTCCTTAGAGGCCACGGGGGGATCTGCGCCGCCTCTCCCACCCAATTTTTCGGGCAAGCGGCCTGCACCCCAGGCCTTGTCAACAGTCCCGCGTAGGCTCGGGTGCGTGAGGGGGAGATGGACCAGTTTGTGTCGACATTCACCAATAAGATCGACACCAAAGGCCGCGTCTCGGTCCCTGCTTCTTTTCGCACGGTTCTCGCCAAAGACGGCCTCGACGGCATCTACTGCTACCCTTCTCTCGATGGGCCTGCACTCGACGCCGGCGGCAAGCGCCTGGTCGATAAGATCAACGCGCTGGTCGAGGATCTTGCCCCTTATTCCGACGAGAAAGATCAGCTCGCCACTGCGCTGTTCGGCACCAGCGAAGTCCTTTCCATCGATCAGGACGGCCGCACCATTCTGCCTGAACGCTTGCGCGAGCATGCCGGTATCACCAGCCACGTCACCTTTGTGGGGCTTGGCGAGAAATTTCAGATTTGGGAACCCAAACGGTTCGAAGCCCATCTCGCGGGGGCGCGCCAAAAGGTGCGCGACCTTCGCAAACTCTTCGGCGCGGGGCGCCGCGGAAGCGGCGGGCCAGAGGGAGCACGGGAATGATGGCGGGTTGCGGCAGCTCGGCTGCCGCCGGCGGACCGGCCCGCCACATTCCCGTGATGCTCTCGGAGGTGCTTGCCGCCCTTGACCCCAAAGACGGCGAGATCGTCGTCGACGGAACCTTTGGCGCAGGCGGATACAGCGA
>CAZFYL010000164.1:0-4111 GCA_964523345.1 uncultured Methyloceanibacter sp. | reverse complement strand
CGATCGTACAAACATGGCGGCGGTTCCCAACTGCTCAGCAGATTGCTGGTTCAGCATGAGATGAACCAACTCAAGATCCGGTGGAGACGGTTGAGGCTAACAATATCAGCCGAAGATGTCATCGAGATTGAAGCAACAAGAACTGCTGCGTTGCATGGCTTGGCAAATGAGGGCAACGTACTGGACAGCAAACTCGATCATCTGCATTCCGGCAGCATGAGGATCGCTGATGGCGACGAGCCGTTCTTTTCCGCCTGAGACGGAAAAATTGGGGCCACGCTGGGGTTTGACGCGTCGGGCAGTTCTTCAGGGTGTCGCCTTCCTGTTTGCAGCAGCGGGTCTGCCGCGCGTCGCCTCGGCGATCACGCGCGCCATCGCACCACCCCCGCTTCAGAAAATCGGCCCCCTCGAGTTCTTGACCGAAGCAGAATACGCATTCGTTGCTGCGGCCTGTGCCCGTTTTGTGCCGGCCGACGAAACCGGGCCCGGCGCGCTCGAGGCAGACGCACCGCGCTATATCGACCGCAAGCTGGCCGCACCCGGCGGCGGGGCCGCGGCCTGGTACATGGACGGACCGTTTGAACCTGGCGTCACGACACAAGGCTGGCAGGTCGATCTCACGCCGGCCGCGCTCTATCGCCAGACCATCCCGCAGATGAACGACGCCGCAAAGACGCGGCTCGGTGCGGAATTCGCCGAACTGCCGGCCAATGATCAAGACGCATTTCTCATGTCGATGCAGAAGAAAGAGCTCGATGCCGACGGCGTTTACGCATCGCTGTTGTTCGCCGCCATGCTCGGCGACGCCATCGAAGGCCTGATGTCGGACCCGCTCTATGGCGGCAACAAGGACTTCATCGGCTGGAAGATGATCGGCTTTCCCGGCACCCGCTACAATTGGCTGCCGTGGCTCGACCGCGAAGGCGAGCCGATCGATCTGCCGATCGTCGGCATGTACGGCACGGCCGAGGACTACGCGGCAAGAATGCGCAAAGGGACGGGCCGATGAGGCACAAGCCGCCCGTCGATGCGGTGATCTGCGGCTTCGGCGCCACCGGCGTGCTCGTCGCCGAGGCATTGACGCGGGCAGGCTTGAGCGTCGTGGCACTCGAACGCGGGCCAATGCTGAATACCGCGCCAGACTTCCAGCCCTCGGTGATGCAGGACGAGCTTCGCTTTCAGAACCGGCATGGGTTGATGGTGCAGCCGCGCCTGAGCACTCAGACGTTCCGCCACACCATGTCGGAGACCGCCCTGCCGATCCGGCAAGTCGGCGCCTGGCAGATCGGTCTCGGCGTTGGCGGCTCGGCCGTGCATTGGGCCGGACAATGCTTTCGCTACTCACCAGATGAATTTCGTCTCCGCTCCCAATTCGAACGGCAATACGGACCGGACATCTTTCCGGAAGAGATGACCAGCCAGGACTGGGCCGTCAGCTATGACGAGCTTGAGCCCTATTACGACCGCTTCGAGAAGCTGCTCGGCGTGTCGGGGCAGGCCGGCAATATCAAGGGCCGGATCATCGAAGGCGGCAACCCGTTCGAAGGGCCTCGCTCGGACGAATACCCCAACCCGCCGCTCGCGCGGGTCAAGGCAACGCGCATGTTCGACAAGACGGCGCGCGAACAGGGCTTGAACCCCTATCCCTGCCCGGCGGCGCAAGCCTCGCAAGCCTACACCAATCCGCTCGGCGTGCGCATGGGACCGTGCACGTTTTGCGGCTATTGCTCAGGCTATGGCTGCGGCAACTATTCCAAGTCCTCGCCGCAGACCTCCGTCCTTCCTGTGGTTCTCGAGCGGCCCGGTCTCGAGCTCCGCACGCTCTCGGTCGCAACCCGCATCTTGATGTCAGGCAAAGGAAAGAACCGCCGCGCCACCGGCGTCGTCTATGTCGATGCTGAGAACCAAGAATGGGTGCAGCCGGCAGAGATGGTGTTCGTCTGCGCCTTCACCATGGACAATGTCCACCTGCTTCTCGTCTCTGGCGCCGGCACGCCTTACGACCCGGTGGCGGGAACAGGACAGATCGGCCGCAACTATGCGTTCCAGATCTGGGGGTATGCGAATTTCCTGTTCAAGGAGCGCTTCAACCCGTTCATCGGCGCCGGCGCGCTTGGGCAAATCGTCGACAATTACAATTGCGACAATTTCGATCACGAGGGGCCGCTCGTCACCGGCAAACCATTCGTCGGCGGCGGCTATGTCGCGCTGTTCCAGTATGGCACGCCGCCGATCGCCGCATCGTCGTTCGGTTCTGGCGAGACCGCAGTCTGGGGCGCGGAACTGAAGCGCAAGATCCGTGAAGAATACCTCCACATGCAACAGGTCCAGTCGATGGGCGCCAATCAGTCCTATCGCGACGTGTTTCTCGACCTCGACCCGACCTACAAGGACCGGTTCGGACGCCCGCTCCTGCGCGTGACCTACGACATCAAGCCCAATGACCATCGCATGTCGAACTTTCTGGTCGACCGCTGCGTCGATATCGGCCGCGCCATGGGCGGGACTCTTCTTGACCGAAATTCGCGCGAGGGCCACTTCGACATCACCGAGTTCCAGACCACGCATAATTGCGGCGGCGCCATCCAGTCGGCTACGCCCGACGCAGGAGCGGTCAATAAGTTCGGTCAGATGTGGGAGGTGCCCAATATCTTCGTCTATGGCGCCTCGCAGTTTCCGCAAAACGCCGGGCGAAACCCCACCGACACGGTCGGCGCAACCACGCTGTTCGGTCTGGACGAGGTGACGCGGCGTTACCTGCCCTCCCCCGCTCCTTTGGTCGATACATGATGGGGCCGGCGCCATACGCGTTGCTTATGGGCCTCGTCGCCGGCTTATCGGCTACTCTTCTGCTTGGCCCGAACCGGGCAACGGCCGGCACGATCAATACAGCCGAGATCGAACGCGGCCGTTATGTCGCAAGACTCGGCGATTGCCGGTCCTGCCACACGGCGGAAGGGGGCACGCCATTTGCCGGCGGCTTGGGCATCGTTACGCCGTTCGGCACGATCTATTCGTCGAACATCACACCGGATGTTGGCACCGGCATCGGCTCCTGGACCAAAGACGATTTCTGGAACGCCATGCATTCGGGCATTCGTAAGGACGGCGCGCATCTCTATCCGGCGATGCCCTATCCCTGGTTCACCAAGATACCGCGCGCGGATGTGGACGCGCTCAAGACCTATCTCGAGACGCTGCCTGCGGTGCGTTCCACGCCGCCTGAGAACGATCTGTGGCTGCCGATGCGCGTACGGGAGTCGGTTGCGGGCTGGAATCTTCTGTTCTTCGATGAGGGCGTGTTCGAGCCTGACGCGAGCAAGTCCGCGGAGTGGAATCGCGGCGCCTATATCGTCGAGGGCCCCGGTCATTGCGGCGCCTGCCATACGCCAGCCAACCTGCTCGGCGGACCCGAACGGGACAAGCTCTACCAGGGTCAGTCAATCGAGAATTGGTGGGCCCCAAACCTCACCGGCCGCACGCCCTTTGGCGTGGCGGATTGGTCAAAGGAGGACGTGACCGCCTATCTCAGAGACGGCCGCAACGATCACACCGTCGCCTCCGGGCCTATGTCCTTGGTGATCGAGAACTCCACCCAGCATATGACCGACGCCGATCTCGCCGCGATCGCCGCCTATCTCAAGGATCCACCCATCGGGACACACCAGCAGAGCGTGAGCGAGGCCGGAACCGAGAGCAAAACCGGCAAGGCCCTGTTCCGCGACAACTGTTCGGCCTGCCACGGCGCCGACGGCGAAGGTGTCCCGGGCCTCATCGCCGATCTTCGCAAGTCAGGCGTGGTTAATGCACCCGACGCGGCCGGCGTGCTCCATGTCATCCTTGCCGGCGCTCAAGGCAATGTCACGCTTGGCGCGCCGCAACGCCCGGCCATGCCGCCTTTCGCTTGGAAGTTCAATGACGGTCAAGCTGCCGCGGTCGCGACGCATATCCGCCAGAGCTTCGGAAATCGGGCGGGACCGGTGTCAGGCAGCGAGGCTGCGCGCCTGCGCGAAACGCTCGGACTGCAATAGCCCTCAATACGTACGGACGCCGGCGACCTGAAGCTTGGCCTGCCAGATCCTGGTGTCGCCGAGAATGAACAACACGTCGT
>CAZFYL010000163.1:0-4153 GCA_964523345.1 uncultured Methyloceanibacter sp. | reverse complement strand
TCCGCTAAGTGCCAATAGCGGACATAGTCGACGTCGGAATGCAAGCGCCTCGGCCAATCGGCGTGGCGCTTGCATTCGAGAGCGGCTCACCAACCTCAACCAGCTATTCCGGCTCGGAAGGCGCGGTTTTCCGCTAGGCGCTCACCTGCCGTGCCGGCGCAGCCCCGGTTTCGCAAGCTGATGTTTCAGCTTCAATGGCGCCGCCGCGGGTCCAGGACTGCAGGTCTCCCCGCCACCGGGCTCGCTGCTCATCCCGCCGGTACAGGCGAGTGCCTTATATTCGACGATTGAGTCACAAGCGTCGTCGGCGCTGCTGGCGTTGCATGTCCAACCGCCGCCGGGGTTCCAGGTCGGCTCGGCAAAGGCCGGGGCGGCGATTAGGCCGAGGACGGCGGTGGAGATAAGGATCTGGCGGTACATCGGTCGGTCTCCTTTCTGGTTGCTATGACGATGGGTCGCGCCGGGGCGGCAAAAGGTTCAACCCTTCTAGTTCACAGCGACGTCACGGAGGCTCCCGGGGCGCGAGGCACATAATTCGGAGGAAATTCGCCAGCCTTCTCCAAGATGCCAGCTAGACAGGTACGTATATTGGCGCCTCGCCGGAGATGGCCGAACGCATAACGATGGCGCGCGACGCCGGGGGACAGGCTCTCCTCTGACGATGCGGGCGTTCGTCGCGGCCCTCAGAGCGGCCTTCACCCGCCCCGTTCCGCCCGGCCTCCCCGGCCGCGTTCCAGAAGTGGAGCCTCCCCGAGGCTCGACTCCGTTGAGCACACGCTGAAATCAGCCGGACTGATCGCTCAGCCGAACTGATCGCTCAGCCGAATGATGCACGGGCCGCGGCGCGAATGGATGGTGCCGCTTGAACCTTTTCGGCGCTCCTCGCGACCAACCGCAAACGACCCTATCTCGCAAGGAGAACCGCCATGTTTACCAAGCAACTTACCCAAGCCGGTCATGCGCATCGTACTGGCCGCACGATTGTCTCAAGCTTCGCGGGCGCCATGATGCTCGCGGCGGCCGCGCTGCTGGCCGGTGAGGCCCACGCTGAGGACGACTTCGTGCCGCATCCGTTCAAAAGCGCGTCGATCTCATTCGTCGCGCCGGATGGACCTGGCCGGGGCGCGGGGCCAACAATCATCGTCACCCACAACGGCGCCACATACACGCGGGTCGCGGGCGACATAGAGGCCCGCTTCAACGTCAAGGCGGAGGTCAAGGTGAACCACCGCATCTACGGCTTCGTCGTGGTTATGTCTGATCCCAACTACGAAGATAAGTTTAAACAGACACTGCCGGGGCCGCGCGCCTATGGTGTGGCATATGACAGATCGATCGACCGGCATCGCACCCTGAAGATGAGCGCGGCCGACGCCGTGAACTTCGGAACCCCTGGAATTTCCCTCGGTTTATCTCCGGAGCTACAGCTGGTCGCCCGTTGCAACGCCAAGCACAGCAGCCCGCCGGAGGTTGACGAATTCCTCGATCAGGTCGAACTCGAAGTCCATGCCGGAGTCAGCTCCGGACCCTACAAAGCGCACTACGTCAGAACGGACTTTGGGTGGACGCCAGAGGAAGCGACAGACGCCACGGCCACCGTCTCCACGACATTCACAGCCAGTGTCTTCTGCCAAGGGCCCCCTTTCCGCTCCGCCGAAATTCCGCCAAAGATCGTGGAGGCATCCCTCGGGGTCACCACCTCGGGCAACACCTGCCCCAAGCCGGCCAAGGCAAGGGTAATCATCGCCACCGAGGCGCCGCGGACGGTCTTCTACAAAATTCGGCGCGGCCCCGCCTATACGACCTCCGATTGGATCCAGGGTGAGACCAAGGAGGTGCCGAACCTGGTGGGAACCGGCAAGAGCGCGGTGCTTGACGCCACGCACGAGCTCGGCAAGGTCGATCCTGGGTACACCAACTACCGCCTGGTAATCCAGGGCTGGGACACGACCCCCGAGACGAGACTCAACGTCGACTGCCCGCCGTTCGAGGTGATCTCCACCTGGCTGAAGTACGACGTCGAGGCCAAGGCGACCTGCCCCAAGAAAGTGGTCGAGACCGCCACCTTCCACACCACCCGGCCCGGAGACGTCCCCTACGAGATCAAGCACGAAGGTGGGCTGGTGGTCAGCCAAGGCACGGTCGAGGCGAAGCGCCAGGGCGACCAATACGTTGCCACCGCCGTGCGCAACCTCACCATCGGTGAGTTCGACGGGCGGTTCATGGCCGACGTCAAAAACAGCCCCGCCAACTCCGGCTGGGAGCGGCTCGAGATCGACTGCCTGGAGGCTCTGTCGGGCAAGGTCACGCTGAAGAGCATGGGTGCGGCCTCCTGCAAGGGTGAAGCGCTCGTCGCCATCCACACCGATGGCGCCGGCGAACTGCCCTATGAGCTGGAGTGCGGCCCCGGCAAGTCCTGGCAGCGCAATGTCAAAGCCATGTCCAACAAGATCGGCGTCGACAAGGTGCAATTCGACGTGACCAATAACGAGCAGGTCACGTGTGTCTTGCGCACGCGGATCGGCGGCAAGCTCAAGCCGCTCGGCGGTGCGTCGAGGACGTTCCAATGCGTCAAGACGACCGGCCTCGACGGCAGCAGCGATCTCGCGCCCAAGCCGCGGCCCGATGCGCAGAAGCCGGACAAGCCCGGAAAGCTCGTGATCGATCCGCCGCGCAAACCCGAAGCGTCGAAGCCTGACAAGGACTCCGTCAGCAAGCTGAAGATCGCTTGCGCGAACGGCACGGTCAAGAACGGCGCCTGCTCTTGCGCGCGCACCGACAGAAAGGTCAAAGCCGGCAAGAACGCGTGGCGCTGCGTGAGGGTCGTGGTCGATCCGCCGCGAAAGAAGGAAGGGGCCAAGGTTGGCGTAAAGACTGCACCGAAGAAGACCGCGGTGCCCAAGCCTGCCATCACCTCGAAGGGCAAGAGGTACAAAGAGAGGAGAGAGACCGCCAAGAAGGCAAACGTCTCAGCCGTAGCCCGCTAGCAAGGCAAACCTTCGCACAAAAAAGGATGCGCGCTTCCCGCAAGCGCGCGTCCATCACTTATTAGTTAATTGCTGGCGTCGGTCGGAAGTGGTTTCGCCCGGGATAGCCGGATTTACCGTGAAGCCGCAAAGAAGATGCAGTCGGCAGGCTGGAGCAACGCGACGACAGAATTTTTGTCGTCGCATTGAACCCGAAGGTGATCCGCAGCGTCCAAAGGACATTCAGACCCCAAAGATGGAGGTTGCAATGACCCGGCCGTTGATATCCCAAACTTTCGCTCTTGCAGTGCTGGCAGTGGCCGCTCTCCTAACTAGCGGTCCCGACTTGGCCTCTGCAGCGAGCTTGACCGGAAAACAGCGGCAGCAACATATCGGACTCGTACTCTTGCCTATCGGCAGCGACCTGGTCAGCAAGCCTCCCAGAGGAAGTGGCGGGAATCCGCCATCACCGCCGCCCAAGACACATGATGATGATTGCATGTCGTGCGCCGATTAGCCTTGGAGTCACTAGCGGAGCATGCTCATGAGCAAGCTTCTTCATGCAGGATAAATGGTGGGGGCCCCGGCTTGGGGCGTTACCGACTCGATCACGAACGTCTGGGCGCAGCTTGCTGCATTGAACCTTTCGGTGGTCCGCAAAGTCTAAATAACATTGAGAGTAAACAGATGGAGGTTGCCATGCCGCGGATCGCCGTACGCTACACGTTCACCACCTTTGTGGCTGCTGCGCTTGTCTGCTTCTTCGCGAGCGGTCCAGTTTTGGCTTCCGGCGCAATTCTTGTGGTGACGGCCGCCGATGGTCCAATGCCGAAAACAGCCAGCGGCGCGAAACAGACAAATTCGCTTCCAGGCCCCTCGTATGCCGTTACTGTGGAGGCGCCAACAATGATTCAAAACAAAAAGAAAGGGCGATAAACAGCAGGTGGCAAGAGGAGAAACGACCATGACCCACTCTAACGCATATGATACTCTTAAAAGTCTCCTCGTTCCGACGCTATGGCCCAAGTTTCGGCCGGCGTGAACCTGTTCAACTTCTCCCAGACAACGGCCGTGTTCGCCAAGGTCGACTATACCTTCGGCGAGGACGTTCAAGGTGTCGGCGGCAAGGCCGGCGTCCGGGTGGCTTGGTAGCGCTGCTCGCTTCCACAGATGTCTGTTGTTGGCAC
>CAZFYL010000162.1:0-4159 GCA_964523345.1 uncultured Methyloceanibacter sp. | reverse complement strand
TACAGACGCGAGCCAGAGCTTAGCAGAGGGTACTAATGTCCGCTTATGGCACTTAACAGACGTCAATTCCGACGCTGAGAATGTCCGCTTTCGAGGGTAAGCAGACATCGCCAAACCGGGCCTTAATGTCGGGCTCCCGCTAGGTCAGCGGCCGCATACCCGGTGATATAGTCAATTAACGCGTTTTACTTGTAATACCCTCAGTCGAGACCCATGTGACTATCACTGGCAGGCCGGACCCTGGCGGTAAAGACTCCGTGCCAAATTCGTGCACGCCCCCTTTCCCGAAAATCAGCACCCAAAGCGCCCCCCTTGTGGGAGCGTGGTTCGGCGGTTGCCAGTGCACGAAACATCGCCTGCGACGTTTCCCCCCAAGAGGCATTACGATGAATGCTACCTTCAATTTCCAAGCCGCTGCCGGGCTACCGCGTAAAAATTACCGCGACGTGACACCCGATAAAATGGGGCTTACCGGTACCGTGAATGTCATCATGGCTTTGGCATCATTCGCGCTCCTTGCAGGGATCGTCCTAGGGATGATCTAGCGGCCTCGGTTACAAACCCCAATAACCCCTATTCCTGAGGCCGTGGGAGCCATTCTCGGCGATCTGCCCGAAGCATCGGTATCGTGCAGCGCCACAGCGATGCTGCTCCGTCGTTCTCATCGATAACGCAATGTACGCGCCCTCAAATATCCCCTTCTTCTGGCACTTCGCGGACTAGGCGGACGCCAAGCTCTCGACCCACAACGAGCCTCACATAATGGAGACAGGAGCTAACGCTTCGAAGGCGTCAACTATTACGTGTAATATTTGTATTTTTACGCTCAACGCTTGTAATCCCCCTCATTAATGCCCACATAATTGATACTGGCACGCCGGATCCTAGGCGCTGACGGTAAAGACTACCGTGCCTACTACGTGCACGCCCCCTTTCCCGAAGAAAATCAGCTCCACGACCGCCTCCCCCGCGGACCAAGGGTCCGGCGGCTGTCAGCCTGCAAAAATCGCCTGCAAATGACCGGCGAGTGAAACCCAAGAGGCACTACGATGAATGCCAATCCCCAAACTACCGCCGAGCAAGCCCGCAAGCAATATCGGGACGTGACGACGCAACTTGGTCACATCGGTCTGGACACCGCCATTCCGGAGGGCGTGCGTGACGTTGCCGAGAAGACTGTGGCGCACACTCGCGAGGCCTATGACCGCTCTATAAATGCTTTCGATGCGTCGGTGGCGACCTTTGAGAAGTCCTTCTATGCTGCCGGGGAAAGTGTGACCGCGTTCAACCGCAAAATCGCTGAGATCGCCCGGCGGAACGTAAATTCCACCTTCGACCTGGCAACCAGCTTGGCCGGCGCCAAAGACCTCACCGACATCGTGAAGTTGCAGGCGGCCTATTGGCGCAAGCAAGTCGACGCACTGACAGCCCAAGCGGAAGAAGTTCGTACGATGTCAAAAAAGGTAACGGGCGACGCTGTCGTGGGCGCAGATGGCGCGCGGCGCGGATGAGCCGGTGAAGGTGCGCTGCCGGGGCGCGAACGATGTTTGTATCCCTCGGGTTTGAGGGTGGTCCCCTTTAATGACGATGCGGACGACTACTAAGATTGTGACGTTCCATCGGCCCTTCTGCTTGAAGGGCGTCGATCGTTTGCTCCCGCCTGCGGACTATCGAGTGATGACTGACGAAGAGCTCATCGAGGGTCTGTCCTTTCCGGCCTATCGACGAGCGTCGACCGTTATCTTCGTGCCGGCGGAGTCTAGGTGCGCGGTCGAGATGGTGACTATCGATCCCCTGGATCTCCAAGCAGCCCAGGAACTAGACGCAATGCCTAACGATCCGACTACCGCTCGAAAATCTTGAAATCTCGGAAGGCCGCAACCCCTATGCGCACTATTCTACATGCCAAGTTTGGCGATGAGCTCGCCAAATCTCCTCGCACCAGCCCCAATCCGCAACTACGGAAACTCCTCTGTCGAGGAATTTGAAGCCGCGCTAACGAAAGCGCGGGCTGCTTGGCGTGCAAGCAGGGGACCAGCCGGGACTGCCACTCGCAGCGCTCGAATTGCTAGGCGTCCAAAGAAGCTTGGTGAACCGCGACGCTCAGGAATTCGATGAATCCAAAAAGGATTAGGTTTGTGACCCACCACAGCATCGTGCTGGAGCCAGATGAGCCTGGCTCCTATAAATTCAGATTCACCACCGAGCGCGGAGAGATTTCGGGCCGGGGGTGCGGGTCGGATTGGAAGGACCTCCCGACCATCGCTCCAACGCCGACCAAGAGCAGGCAGCGCTAAACCAAATCCTGGCACTCTCACGAGAGTTCGCCCAAGCCTGTGGCGACTAGCCAAAACGGAGGGAATCCCTGCGCTCGCGAGCTGAAATTTAAGGTGACCGCTCGTTGGGGCAGGCATTCGCCTTTCGCAGGAAGGGTCGAGAGGGGTTGCCTAGTTCACAAGCAAAGATATCAAAGCGACAATAGCCAAGCTAAGTATCGTTATAGGTATACTATAAGCAAGTACATATGGGAAGCGATTTTCCGTAGACTCTATAGTCCATGTCATCATTATTCTCCTATTTCTTGTATAATCCTCTTAGCCTTTTAACGTGGCGTAAATAAGTCATACGCTAAAATATTATTAAGATATTTTCAGAAATAGAATGGCTTACTACTTGCATTCTACCCACATAGAACTTAAGTATATAATACGATTTGAATGATGGTCATTCAAAAATACTTTTCGCCTTTAGGAGAGTCAAAATGGATAATTCAACCGCCACAGGCGGTTCTGCCAAACCGCAGAGCCCAGAGCAGAAGCGGGCCATTCTCAAGGAAATCCGTGCGAAGTGGAGCAAGCTCTCCGAGCAGGACGTCTCTGCGCTGAAGGGCAAGGCCGATCTCGTTTCTCACGTCGTCGTCAAATATGGGATTCCGCAGTCCCAAGCCCAGAGTGAGGTCGACGCTCTATTGAAGGGGCGCCAGGTCGGTGCGGGCGCGTAGATAACACTCCCGAGGTTGCTCGCAAAGGCAGCCTCGGCTCTTTCCATTTGGTAGCCTGTTGCAGAACAACGAGCCATGACCACGAAAAATCAGAAGCCAAATCTTCGGTCAAAAATCCAGTCAGCCGGTTTTTTGATCTGGGTCATCTCAGGTTTTTACCTCCTTGCGATGACTTCGTTTGCGATGGGCGCGTATGGCACGAATGACATGCAGCCGTGGCTCGCATCAGCAGTTGCGGCGGCCACGGTCGCCTATGGCATTCTCATGCTGTTGCTTTGGCAAAATGAAGAGCGACGCGGCAACCACTTAAGCAGATGAGGCGACCCGCCAAACTCTGAGGTTAGACGACGCCGCGTAGTATAACGGCAAATGGTGAAGCGGCCTCGGGTCTTTTCCTGGGGCCGTTTTCTTTTCTGCGAGGAGAATACGTTGACCAAAATCAGGATCCAGCACAGGACGACCTATCGCTACACCGCGCCAGTGAACCCGGGCCCCCACCGCCTTATGCTGCGCCCGCGCGAGAGCCGCGAGCTGCGCCTCCTGTCAAACGAGATCACCGTTGTGCCCGATGCCGAATTAACCTGGGCCCTTGATGTCTCCGGCAACGCGATCGCGACCGCCACATTTGCCAGTCTTGTCGATACTCTCGTCATCGACGCGGTGAGCGAACTCCAGCTCAGCTCCAAAGCCTGGCCGATCTTCCCCATGGCCGCGTCCGCCATCAATTATCCGTTTCTGTATGCCGATGATGAGTGGACCGATCTAGGCGCACTTGCGATCCAGCAATACGAAGATCGAGACGGAAAGGTGCGCGCCTGGGTCAAAGGCTTTGCCGGCAACAACCCGATCGACACGCTGACACTCTTGAAGAACATCAGCGCCGGCATTCACGACAGGAGCCAGTATGAAAGCCGTGAAGTTGAGGGCACCCAGACGCCGACGCAGACACTCGACCAATGCCGTGGCTCGTGCCGGGATTTCGCCGTCTTGTTTGTCGAGGCCGTCCGGTTGCTCGGTTTCGGCGCGCGGATCGTATCCGGCTATCTCTACAATCGAGACACCAGCAGTATCGGGTCTGCAGATTCCGGCTCGACCCATGCCTGGGCCGAAGTCTATTTGCCGGGCGCGGGCTGGATCACCTTCGACCCCACAAACCTG
>CAZFYL010000161.1:0-4190 GCA_964523345.1 uncultured Methyloceanibacter sp. | reverse complement strand
CCGGGATCGCGCCGTTCGCTCGCGCCGTAGTGATAAGGCACCGCGGTCATGCGAAGTTGTCCTTGGCTTGGCCCATGAGCAGGATGAACACGTCTTCGAGGCTGGGCTCGCCGCGTATCCAGCGATGGGCGCCGTCTTGCTTCTTGGCGGCCTTGATCGCCGTGTCGAGCGCCTTCTGGTCGCGGCCCGAGACATGCAGCTCGGCGCCGAACGGGGCCACCATGTCGATGCCGTCGCGGGCCTGAAGCTGGGGCCCGAGCCGCCTCAGATCGCCGCCAGACACGATCCAGGTGTTCAGGCCTGAATCCGCCACGACCTCTTTCGCCGTGCCTTGGGCCAGCAGCTCACCGAAGGCGATGTAAGCAAGCTCATGGCAGCGCTCGGCCTCGTCCATGTAATGGGTGGAGACGAGCACGGTAATGCCCTCGGCGGCGAGCCCGTGAATCTCGTCCCAGAACTCGCGCCGCGCCTTGGGATCGACGCCGGCGGTCGGCTCGTCGAGCAGGAGCAGGCGCGGCTCATGTAGGATGCAGGCGCTGAGCGCAAGGCGCTGCTTCCAGCCGCCCGACAGCTCGCCGGCCAGCTGGTCCTGACGCCCTGTGAGTCCAAGGCGGGCGATGGCACGGCTCGCAGTGCCCTTGGGATCGGGGACGCCATAGACGCGGGCGACGAATTCCAGATTTTCGCGGATCGACAGATCGGTATAGAGGCTGAAGCGCTGCGTCATGTAGCCAACATTGCGTTTGATCGCGTCAGATTCCGTCCTGATGTCGTAACCAAGACAAGTCCCCTCACCGGCATCGGGCGTGAGCAAGCCGCACAGCATGCGCAGCGTCGTGGTCTTGCCGCTGCCGTTAGGACCGAGAAAACCGTAGATCTCGCCCTTCGGCACTTTCAGGCTCAAATCCCGAACCACAACCCGCCCATCAAAGCTCTTGGTCAGGCCGCTGACATCGATGGCAATGTCCTTCATCGCCGCACCATTTGATCGCGTGGAGCCAGTTCCACCGTGACCGGCTGGCCTGCGGTCAACTCGTTCGCAGCGCCGCCGGGGCGCGCCTCGACCAGATAGACGAGCTTCTGCCGCTGCTCGCGCGAGAAAATCACCGGCGGCGTGAACTCGGCCTCCCGGGCAATAAAGTTGATCGTGGCGTGAAGGTCCGGCGGACAGCCGTCGCAGGTCAGCGCGACGCGCTGATCGACATGAAGCCGGGCACGGTCAGGCTCGGCGACGAAGAAGCGGACTTTCAGATTGCGCGGAGGAAGAAGCGCGATCACCCCCTGCCCGGCCTTCACCACCTCGCCAGGGCGGAAATAGACCTCCTCCACCGTCCCATCGGCGGGCGCGAACACTTTGCGTTTGCCGAGACTTTTCTCAGCCTCGGCGAGAGATTGGCGCGCCGCTTCGGCATTGGCCGCTGCCGCTGCAATCATGTCGGCGCGGCCGGGAAGCTTGGCCGCCGTGATCCGTTTTTCGGCCTCGGCGACGGCGGCCTCATGGCTCTCCTGCTGGGCAATCGCATCGTCGAGCTGCGCCTTGGTGGTCCATCCCTTTTCGAACAGGGCGCGGGCGCGATCGAGATTGTTATTGGCCTGCTCTCTCATGGCTTGAGCTTGCGCGAGCGCCGCCTCAAGCACCTTGATCTCATCGGGCCGCTGCACCTCGGCTTTAGCATCAGCAAGCCGCGCCTCGGCCTCGGCCAAGCGCGCCTTTGCCGCCGCGACCGCCGCCTCCTGCTCGGAGCTTTCCAAAACGAAGATCGGCTGGCCTTCCTTGACGGAATCGCCTTCCTCGACAGTGAGCGCGGCGATGCGGCCGCCTTGCTCCGAGCCGACCAGAACGAGATCGGCTTCCATGTAGCCCGGGAACGAGCTGTTCTCGTTCGCCTGGTAGGTGCTGAGCACGAGAATGACCGCGGTCAAAATGAGGCCGGCTATGAGGGCGGCGATGCGCTTCATCTCGCGCCTCCCGGGGCCCTGATCGCATCGATGAGAAGCTCGATATGCGTGGCGAGCAGCGCGTCGGTGTCGAGATGATGATGGCGCTCGAACAAAGAGCGCCAGATCACGGCCATCAACGCCGGCGCGATGATAAGTTGCGGATAGTCGCGCAAAGGCGTTGGCTTGAACTCGCCGCGCTCGATCCCGCGATCGATGAAGGCTTGCAGTGTCTCGCGCCCCTTGGCGATGACCTGGTCGTAATAGAATTTCGTGAGCTCGGGATGCTTGTGGCCCTCGGCGATGAGCAAGCGCGCGATGAGCACGCGGCGGGAGGCGACGAGCTCCTGAAGGAAAGCGAGGAACGGTCCCTTGAGGAAAGCCTCGCACGAAAGATCGGTGCTCAGCATGCGTTCGCGCATCGCATCGAACAGCGGCGTGATCACGCTGCGGATCACCGCTTTGAACAGTTCTTCCTTGGTCTTGAAGTAGAGATAGGGCAGGCCTTTGCTCACCTTGGCCCGCGCGGCCACGTCTTCGAGCCGTGTACCTGCGTAACCGTTGACGGCGAATTCCTCGAAGGCGGCGTCGACGATCTCTTGCGGGCGCGTATCCTTCCGTTCCCGCTGCCTTCCTGCAGTCTCGCCTTTGCGCGCGAGCGCTTTCGACTTGGCCATCGCCTCGCTCTTTCCTGCCCGTCTTGTCCTGACTTGAATTTATGACTGACTGGTCAGTACTGCAAGAGCGGCGGACATTCGGGGCGGCGGCGGAGGCTAAAAGTTATAGGTAGTTCAGCGAGATAGCCTGCTTTCAGCCGCGGGGCCGACGGCGGCGCGCGAAGCCTAGGCGCGGGGATGGGAGCGGGTATAGGCCTTCAGCAAATGGGCCCGATCGACCTCCGTGTAGCCTTGCGTGGTCGACAGGCTGGCATGGCCGAGCAATTCCTGGATGGCGCGGAGATCGGCACCGGCGCCGAGCAGATGGGTGGCGAAGGAATGGCGAAGCGCATGCGGCGTCGCTGTCTCAGGCAGGCCGAGCGCGGCGCGGGCGCCGGCGATCCTGAGCTGGATGATGCGGGGCGAGAGCCGTTTGCCCCGCGCGCCCACGAATAGAGGATCCTCCGAGCCGAGCTTGATCGGGCAGACCGCAAGATAGTGCTCGATCGCCTCGCGCACGACAGGAAGGACGGGAACCACGCGCGTCTTATCGCCCTTCCCTGTCACGCGCAACATGTCCCGGCCTTTGATCGGCGCGTCTTTCCGTTTCAGCCCGAGCGCTTCCGAAATGCGCAAGCCCGAGCCGTAAAGCAGCGCAAGCACCGCGGTATCGCGCGCCAGAACCCATTCCGGCGCATCGGGCGAAGCGATGTCGGCACTTTCGATCAGTGCTGCGGCTTTCAGCGCGGTGAGCGGCTTCGGCACCGAATGCGGCAGCTTCGGCAGCGACACGGCGCGGATCGCATCGTTCTTGCCGTAGCCGCGCCGCTCGAGAAATTTGTAGAACATGCGAAGTGCACTCAACGTCCGGGACAGGGTTCGGCTCCCGACACCCTCTTCGCGCCGCGCGGCCAGGAAGGAGCGGACGTCGCGCGCCGACAGCGCGAACAGCTGCTTCATGTCGGGGCGCTTGGCGTTTTCGCGGGCAAGAAAGGTGAGGAACTGAGAGATGTCCCGCTCATAGGCTTCGGCCGTGTTGGCCGCGAGCCGGCGTTCCACGCTGAGATAGGCGAGCCAGTCCCCGACCGCCTCGCGCAAATAAGGCGTCCCGATCACTCCAACCGCTTTGGCCTGTTCCGCCAAATCAGCCACCTCCAAATTGGACTGTGAACGGCGCGTACGAAGATACTATGGCTTGGTGAGTCGTTAGCCTTACCTTAACTCTGCAAGCGACCTTGGCCAAAACTAAGACAAAACCCGAGACGAAGCCTGCCGGAGCACCGCCCACGGTTCCGGTCCTGCTGCCGCTGGCGTTGCCGGCGCCTTACGACTACCTGCTGCCGGACGGGATGACGGTCGAGCCCGGGAGCTTCGTGGTCGCGCCGCTTGGGCCATCGGACTATCTCGGCGCGGTGTGGCGGCGTCCGGCGGGTGCGCCTCCGCCCGAGATCGAGCGCAAGAAGCTTCGCGCCCTCATCGAAGTGCTCGACGATGTCCCGCCTCTGCCGCCTGTGTCGCTCGATTTCGCCGATTGGGTCGCGAATTACACGCTGTCTTCGCCCGGCATGGTCTTGCGCATGATGATGAGCGCGAGCC
>CAZFYL010000160.1:0-4208 GCA_964523345.1 uncultured Methyloceanibacter sp. | reverse complement strand
TTTTCAGAGGGCAGCAGTGGCCGATGCTTGATCGAGACGCTGGCCGCGCGCGGCATAGAGTATGAGTACCTGGCGCCGGATCGGATCACCAACCCCATGGCGGCGAACCAGACCGTCATCTCATTTCGTATCAAGGATGATACCTACTACTTCGACAACATTCGCCTGTGTGTTCCGGATCCGGACGGGACCATGGTTCCGGGACCGGTTATCGACGGCGAGATGGCGGTATTCGTCAGACAGAAGGATTTGGTCACCGCATTCTTGCGCGAACGCGGTTTCAGCGCTCCGAAAGGTGCCGCCTTTTCGCGGGATGCTCAGCCCGAAGCAGAAGCGTTCTTTACGGAGCTCCTGCCTTCGCTCCCTGACGGCGCGTGCGTCAAGCCCACCGATAGCAGGAAGGGCCGGCAGGTCCATGTTGGGATTCGCGACCTAGCCGCGTTTCGTAACGCCTTTGCGGCCGCCGCTAGACACCACGCGCGGATCCTAGTCGAGGAGGCAGTTTCGGGTATCGCGTATCGATTCCTGTACCTCGCCGGCCGCGTTATTGCCGTCGAACTCTGCCGCCCCGCGAGCGTCGAGGGGGATGGCATCCATTCCATTGCCGATCTGGTGATGCTCAAGAATGTGGAGCGCCGGCTTAATCCATCTCATGCCAGGCGTCTCCTAAAGCTGGGCCAAAGAGAGCGGTCGTTTCTTGAATTGAGCGGACGTAAACCGGGTGACGTCCCCAAGGCTGGAGAATTGGTCTTTCTCACCAGCGCGTCGAACATGCACCAAGGAGGAGACATCATCGACGCCACAGATACCGTGCACCCCTCCTATGTCGAATTGGTCGAACGGGCAATGAACCTCATGCCGGGTCTTGTATTCTGCGGCGCTGATGTCGCGATCCAAGACGCCAATGCCCCGGCCGCCGACGACAATCATCACTTTATCGAACTGAACTGCGGGCCCGGATTTGCCGCCCATCATCACCCATGGTGCGGACAGCCCAGAGACATAGCCGGAAGTCTTATCGACTATTTGACGGGCGTAACCGGCGATCAGGCGGCAAGCCCGCGCATCTCGTCATGACCTCACGGCGTTACGCGCGCGTCCTGATCCGGCGTTACCCTCACTGTCGGTGTCTCGCCGGTCTCGCCCCCTGTGAGGATCGGATTGTCAACAATCTCGGAGAGGATATGCAACGCGGCCTCATAGTTGGCTTCGCCTATCGCCAACTCGAGCTGCCGGCAGGTTGCAGCGAGCGCCACGTGATCGGGGCTGAGCGTGTCCGAGAACTTCGGCCGGCGCTGGCCTACGCGGTCTAGAATGGCCGATAGCTGATCCTTCTTAAGCATTCCGGGCAAATACGCACCGACCGGTTCTAAAGCCCAGCGTCCCCACAACATCATGGACACCCTACCGTCCTTGTTCGCCGCAGTATTGGACCGCAGCATATCGCGATTAAAAATATAGAGTGGCATTCTTGACAATACGTCGCAGATCGCCGGCAACGCTTTGTCAAAAGAATGCAGAGTCGCAGCCTGCTTCTCGGTCTCGACGGCAAGGTCCAGCTTACGACTGAATTCAGGAGTAAGCCGATCGTGACAAAGGACATGAGAAGCGCTGTATATCCGGATGAGTTCTTCTGGCGGCTCAACACTCCAAATTTGTTCCAGCAGCTCGGGCAAACGAGCGTTCCAAACCGCAGCCGAGACCGGGGCACCTGAGCCGTAGTCGCAAAGCCGGCATTGATACGGGCCGTGAGCGAAATCCCGAAGAACCGTTGGCGCATTCAGGAGCTCGCGGTCAATATGACTGAACAGAACCTCCTCATTCTTCAACAAATGCAAATGATAAGGTGAAAACACCTGCTCCTGATAAAAACGGCGTTTGGAGCCGGAGCGAAACGTTAGAACAAAAAGTGAGACGCCGCCGATAAACGAATCCTTCCAGCGGATCGCAACCGGCCGTGACGTCTTTAAATCCTCCGCAAGCGAGTCTTCCAGTATCGCCGCATGCGTCTTTCTTTCAAAGAGAGTATGAAAATTGCGGCTTGAAGAAGACTCTGTGCGGCGCCACTGATGGGATGAGAAAGTAAGAGCGTCAATGAGATGCTTTTGATCGACCAATTTGAGAACCGAATTGATTGCCGACATCAGGCTCCCAAGGGACAGCCGCGTAAGGATCAGTGAGAAAATTGCGATAAGGACATTGCCGCCAGCGCCAACAATAAATGGAGTAAGAATTACGGCGAAGGCCAGCCAAAAATCGATCGTATGCAGCTGCTGAAGATATTTCGGTGCGGCGTCTTGGATGCTAACGCCCAATTTGCTTTGAGCTTGTTGTTGGAGCGTGAAAGCCGTGAAAACATACTGAATGGCAAACAAGGTCCCCAAAAACAAAATGAGGATCGGATTGACAATCGCGAGCGTGACGAATGCGAGGGCGACGAACACCAGACTCGCACAAAGCGTTGTAATGTCTTTGAAGTGACGGCGCCCAATAACATTCTGAGTGCCAAACAGCGCTAGCTTGTTCGCTTCGTTCATGACCTCGGTACTGCCGGCCTCGGCCAATCGGTCGGACAGCGATTTGAGGTATTGCGTAACGAGATAGAGTAAGGCGGCGGTGATCGACAATGCGATCATCCAGAAAAACTTATCTTCCTCACTCATAAAGGCTCGGAAATAACGCGGCACACCTTGTGAACCGGCCAGCAACAGAACCTTGAGCGGTAGCAGGAACGCGCCCAGACCAGTGAAGCGCGAGAGAACCGGCGCGCCAATCACCGATGCGGTAATGCGCGGCTGCGCGCGCCAAAACGCTCCAATGACCCGGGCGAGCCAGGTAAAGGCGTCGGCCGTTTCCTGGTAGAGATTTATGGGGCCGTGTAGGCTGCTGGGCTTAACCACCGTGTGCTCACATTCGCGGCGTTAATCGAGATCGCCCAGCTTTTGCTGGGCAAACTTTTGGCCTAGAGGTGTAGGCACGCCTTTTAACCCATCCATTGTCGGCCGACAGTGAAAAAGTGGACAGGCCCCCCTTAGGGTCAATTTTATCACTGAGTTAATAAGCTCGGCAACGGCAGGATATGAGCTTGGGTCAGTGCCGCGCGGTGTTCAGTCACAGCCTCAAATATGGGGCAAATGACGAAGGGATTGAGGATCACGAATACGCACGTGACGAGGGGAGACGGGCAGGGCGGCGAGGCGCGAAAGGGCCTCCCCAGAATAAATGAAATACGTTGGTGAAACCGAGAGTGCTACGCATCAGTTTACAGATTTGGGAACGCGCGCGCTCAGCTCTATCGTGGTCAAACCAATGTTACGAAATCGCCTTTTGGTGGTCACAGAGTCTTTAGGCACCGGCGGCACGGAGAGTCATCTCCGCCGGCTCCTTCCGCGCCTTTCCGCCTCTGGCTGGGAAATCGCAATTTTTTGCTTATCGGACCGGGGCGCGCATGCGGACGAGCTCGAGTCGAAAGGCCTCGAAGTTCATTCCACGCGTCAATTCTCAGTCGCGCACAACCTCAGTCGCCGGAACCCGATTTTCCTAGCGCGCGCGGCCAGCAACCTGTTGTCGTTCATGCGGCGATGGAGTCCTGCAATTGCGCATTTCTATCTTCCCGGTCCTTACTTGATTGGCGCGCCGATGGCGATCTTGGACCGGACGCCGGTCAAGATCATGAGCCGGAGGAGCCTTTCGAACTACCAACGGAGGTGGCCGGCAACCGCCTTTTTCGAACGAAAGCTCCACGAGCGAATGGATGCCCTTATCGGAAACTCGCAGGCAGTTGTCGGGGAGCTGCTGGCGGAAGGTGCACCTGAGCGGAAGGTCCGATTAATCTACAACGGCATCGAACTGCCGGAACGGCAGGCCGATCGGCATAAGGCCCGGCAAGAACTCGGCCTGGATGAAAACACTCTCGTCGGCGTGATGGTTGCCAACCTCATGAGGTATAAAGGACACCGGGATCTCATCAGCGGGCTCGAGAAAATGGCTGAGCAGCTTAGCATGCCATGGCGGGTCCTTATCGTCGGCCGAGATGAGGGGCTGCGTCCCAGGCTTGAAGGCCTCGCGCGTAAAGGAGGACTGGCCGACCATATCCAATTCCTGGGCGAGCGCTCGGATGTCCCCCGCATGCTTGCGGCAGCTGACTTCGGACTGCTGGTTTCGCATGAGGAGGGATTCTCGAATGCCATCCTTGAAAGTATGGCAGC
>CAZFYL010000159.1:0-4242 GCA_964523345.1 uncultured Methyloceanibacter sp. | reverse complement strand
TCGCCTTCAAGGACGCGCTCCCGAAGGACGATGCGCTTTGCTTCACGGCTTTCGCCAGTCGGCCCGAGCCTGACCGCATCGCCATGGTGGCGGAGCGCATCGCGGCGCTGGTGCGGCTCAAGGAGACGCCACGGGAGGATCGCCGCGTCGCCGTGCTCATGCCCGACTATCCGGCGGCCGGCGGCCGGGCCGGCTATGCCGTAGGGCTCGACGTGCCGGCCAGCGTGATTGCGCTTCTGTCGGACCTCGCTGACGCGGGATACGCAATCGCCGATGCGCCGCCGGACGGCCCGGCACTGCTCCGAGCGCTCGAAGCGGGTGTGACCCAGCCAGGAATCTCTCTCGAAGACTACCGGCGTTATCTCGCCTCAATGCCCGAGGCGATTTCGAACCAGATCGAAGCGGCTTGGGGTGCGCGGGAATTGGACGAGGATTGTCGCGACGGCGCGTTCAGGTTCCGCGCGGCTGAGTTCGGCAACGTGCTGGTCGCGCTGCCGCCCGAACGCGGCCGCGTGAGCGACCGGCGCGAGACCTATCACGACGCGACGCTGCCGCCGCGGCACGCCGTGCTCGCCTTCGGGCTTTGGCTGCAGCACAGCGCAAAGGCGGACGCGATCGTTCACATGGGGGCGCATGGCACGCTCGAATGGCTGCCCGGAAAGGCGGTGGCGCTCACCAGCGCCTGTTTCCCCGAGGCCGTGGTCGGGCCGCTTCCGGTGGTCTACCCCTTCATCGTCAGCAATCCCGGCGAGGCGGCCCAGGCCAAGCGCCGCATCGCCGCCGTCACCATCGGCCATCTGCCGCCGCCTTTGGCGAAGACGCCCCTTTCGGGCGCGGCGCAAGAGCTCGAGCGGCTGGTCGACGAATATGCGATTGCCGACGGGCTCGACCGGCGGCGGCGCGAACGTCTGGCGCGGCTCATCGTCGAGACTGCGCAAAGGACGGGGCTGGCACGTGAAGCCGGCATCGCCGGTGATGGTGATCCCGACGAAGCGCTGCGCAAGATCGACGCTTGGCTGTGTGACCTCAAGGACCTCGCCGTCAAGGACGGCGTGCATGTCTATGGGCGCGCGGCTGCAACTGAGGTGCGCGATCCGGCGTGGCAAGCAAGCGCGGAAGCCGAGCGCAACGCTCTCATTGCCGCGCTCGACGGCTTGCACATCCCGCCTGGTCCTGCCGGCGCACCACAAAGAGGGCGCCGCGACGTGCTGCCGACAGGCCGCAATCTGTTCACCGCCGATCCGAGGGCTTTGCCGACGCCGACCGCGATGGAGCTTGGGCGGCTCGCCGCTGAAGACGTAATCAGGCTTTACCTCCAGACGCACGGCGAGATGCCGCGCTCGCTGGTGATCGATCTGTGGGGGAGCGCGACGCTCAGGACCGGCGGCGAGGAGATCGCGCAAGGTCTCGCGCTCATGGGCTGCCGCCCGACCTGGGACAAGGCGACCGGCCGCGTCACCGGCATTGAAGTCCAGCCTACCGCGGTCATGGGGCGTCCGCGCGTCGATGTGACTTGGCGGATCTCGGGGCTGTTCCGCGATCTGTTCCCGGCGCAGATCGCCTTGATCGACGCGGCGGTCAAGCTTCTCGCCGAACGTGACGAAGACGAGAGCGAAAATCCGCTTGGCGCCGCCGCGCGCGCCGCGCGCCGCAACGGAGAGGAAAACGTGCCGCGGATCTTCGGTACGGCCCCTGGCGCTTACGGCGCTGGCATCGAAGAGCTGCTCGGCGGAGAGAGCGACAGGCGCGCGATCGGCGCGGCCTATCTTGCCGCGGCCTCTCACGCTTATGGCGGCGCGGAAGGCGAGGGCTTGGCGGCGCCGGAGGCCTTTGCCGACCGGGTCGCCTCGGCCGATCTTCTTCTGCACGGAAGCGACGACCCGTCCCGCGACCTTCTGGAGGGCGCCGAAGACGCCGCCCATATCGGCGGCTTTGCCGCGGCAGCGGCCTCGCTCGGGCGCGACGCCGATCTCGTCGTGCTCGACACGACCGATCCGATGCGTCCCCGCGCACGCCCGCTTCAAGCAGCGCTTGCCAGGATCGTGCGCGGCCGCGCCGCCAATCCGCGATTCATCGAAGGCATGATGCGTCACGGCGCGCGCGGCGCCGCCGAACTTGCCGAGACGGTCGATCGCCTGGTCGATTTCGCCGAGACCACCGGCGCGGTCGACAGCGCGTTGTTCGACCTCGTGCATGAGGCCTATCTCGCCAATGCGGACGTTCGTGCCTTTTTGTTGCGCGAAAACCCTGACGCCGCACGCACCATTTCCGAACGGCTCGAGACCGCACGGCGCAAAGGGCTTTGGCATCCGCGCCGCAACGATCTCAACGCAGGGATCGCGGAGCTTCAGGCGGAGGCATCGCTATGACCTTTGTCCGGCCGCGCGGCGCTTGCCCGAGCTTGGCCGCTCCGATGGAGACGGGCGACGGTTTGCTTGCACGCTTGGCGCTTAACGCGCCGATGGCGCTCGATGACTTTATTGGCCTGTGTGAGGCGGCGCGCGCACACGGCAACGGCACGATCGAAGTAAGCGCGCGCGGAAGTTTTCAGTTTCGTGGACTTTCCCCCGATTCCGCACCGCGATTTGCTGCCGACGTCGGCGCGCTCGATATCGACATCGGCGACGGCGTCCCGGTAATCGCCGATCCTTTGCTTGACGATCCGGCTGCTTTGATCGACGCGAACGGTTTTGCCGTGCAACTTCGCCACGCCATCGCCGAAGCCGGCCTTTCGCTCTCGCCTAAGATCTCAATCGTTGTCGACGGCGGCGGCGGAATCGATCTCGATGCACTTACCGCCGACATTCGGCTCCGTGCAATCCCAACCACCGAGGGTATTGGATTTGAGCTGGCGCTTGCGGGCGATGCGACTTCATCCGTGCCGGTGGGCATCCTCTCAATCGGCGAAGCCACCGACAAAGTGCTCGCGCTACTCAAACTCATCGCCGCGCGCGGAAGCGAAGCCCATGCAAAAGATGTGCTGCCGGAATTAACAGAGCAGCCGTTTCAGCGAGCGGCGGCACACAAATCTTCGCGCGCCTCCGTCATCGGCCGTCATCCTCTGACAGGCGGTGCGGTTGCGCTCGGGCTCGGTCTTGCCTTCGGCCATGCCGAAGCCGACGCTCTGGTCGCGCTCGCCGAAATCGTTAGGGCCAACGGTGCCCTATGGGTGCGGCCTGCGCCAGACCGCGCGCTGCTGTTCGGCCCATTCGCCGACGCCAGCGCCGTCGTTTTGCGCCGGGAGGCAGAGCGGCTTGGCTTTGTCACCGAGGCGCGAGATCCGCGCCGGCGCATCGTCGCCTGTCCGGGCGCTCCGTCTTGCGCGCAAGGCTTGATCGCGGCGCGTGCGCTTGCTGCGCAACTTGCGAGCCAAGTCGCGCTGACCGGAGATGCAATTGCGCTCCACATTTCCGGCTGCGCCAAGGGTTGCGCGCATCCAAAGCCCGCCCCGCTCACGGTCGTCGGCACCGAGCAAGGTTGCGGCATCGTCAAGAACGGCACGGCGCGGGATAAGCCCGTGCGTTATGTCGATCCCGCCGATCTGAGTGCGGAACTCGATGGCGTCGCCGCCAAAACGCGCGAGGCGGTCCATGCTTAAGCCTCAAGACTACATGCGCGACGGCACGGCAATCTATGAGCGCTCCTTCGCGATCATCCGCGACGAGGCTGACCTTTCGCGTTTCACGCCGGAGGAGACCGAGATCGTCGTGCGCATGATCCACGCTTGCGGGCAAGTCTCTGCGGCGGAGCTGATCGAATTTTCGCCAGGCCTGGTCGCGGCGGCACGGGGCGCACTTCTGCGCGGCGCGCCGATCTTTTGCGATGCGGCGATGGTGGCGCACGGCATTACCCGCGCCCGTTTGCCGGCAAAGAACGAGGTGGTGTGTACGCTGCGCGATCCGTCGGTGCCCGAGCTTGCGGCCAAGCTCGGCACCACGCGCTCGGCGGCCGCGATTGAACTTTGGGGCGACCGGCTCGCCGGCGCGCTCGTCGCCATCGGCAATGCGCCGACGGCATTGTTCCATCTGCTCGACAAGCTCGAATCCGGCGCGCCGCGTCCGGCGGCAATTCTCGGCATTCCAGTCGGTTTTGTCGGCGCGGCTGAATCCAAACAGGCGCTCGCCGCCAACGCATTCGGCGTGCCTTACCTCATCGTGCGCGGGCGGATGGGCGGAAGCGCCATGACGGCGGCGGCCGTGAATGCGCTCGCCAAGGAGGGGATATGAACAACGGCGGCTGTCT
>CAZFYL010000158.1:3131-4253 GCA_964523345.1 uncultured Methyloceanibacter sp. | reverse complement strand
GCCGGATTCACCTCTCGTTAAGCTGTGGCCGGTGACAATCGGAGGCACTTGAAGGAGACCTCCGATGAGGATTGCCGGTCTTGTCGCTCTTATCGCTGTGACCGCGGGACTTCTCGCCTGTTCCGGGATGCAAAGAACCGTGGGTGGCGCGGCGGCGGGCGGTACCGTGGGCGTATTGAGCGGCGCCTTTGTCGGCGGTCCGGTCGGGGCGGTCGCGGGCGGCGCGGTGGGCGCCGGTGTCGGGGCCTATGTGATGTCCCCGGGCGAAGAGCAGCTCCGTTAAGCCGTCAGCGACCGCTAAGGCGGCCTTCTTTCACACGCAATTTTTTCGAACGGTAGCAGCACCGGTCTTGCGGCTTGTGTCGACCATGGCGTATGGGTCGCGGCTTCCCTGTCTCAAGAATAGAAGTCCGAAATGCCCGCAATCCAGATTTCCTACTATTCCGACGTGTTATGCATCTGGGCCTATGTGGCCGAGCGGCGCATCGAGGAGTTGGCCCGCGAATTCGGCGGCCGCATCGCCATCGAGACGCATTTCTGTTCGGTGTTTCCCGACGCCTGGGGCAAGATCGGGGAGAAATGGAAATCCCGTGGCGGCTTTGAGGGCTTCAACCGACACTTGCGCGCCGTCGCCGACAGATTTCCGCATATCGCCGTTCATAACGAAGTGTGGATCAGGGCAAGGCCGCGCACGTCGGCAAGCGCCCATTTGTTTCTCAAGGCCGTCGAGCTGGTCGAGCTCTCCGGACGGGAAGAGGGGGCGCCTCCCCTGCCCTATCTCGACCGGATCTCGACGCAGGCCGCCCGCGAAATCCGCCGGGCGTTTTTTGCCCGGGCCAAGGATATTTCCGATTGGCGCATCCATAAGGAGATCGCCAAGCATCTCGGGATCGACTATGAGGCGGTCGACGACAAGATCAGATCGTCAGAGGCGGTCGCCAAGCTTGCCGTCGATTACGATCTCAGCCAAAAAAACGGGATCCAAGGCAGCCCCACTCTGGTCATGAACGAGGGACGGCAGAAGCTGTTCGGCAATGTCGGCTACCGGCTGCTCGAAGCCAATGTTCAAGAGCTGCTTCGCCACCCGCCCGAGGACGAAGCGAGCTGGTGCTAAAGCGGGCT
>CAZFYL010000158.1:0-3031 GCA_964523345.1 uncultured Methyloceanibacter sp. | reverse complement strand
CGCAGGTCTTGAAAAAGATTCTACCCGATCCAAACGCGCTGGTCTCCGGAGGCAAGCGTGACAATGCCCTTGACGGCATCCGCGCCTTGGCTGTCCTGTTCGTGTTCGGCGCTCACGCCACGTACTCACATTTACTGCCGCCCATTCTCAATTTTCGCGGCGCGGGACGCGCCGGGGTGGTGCTGTTTTTCTTTCTGAGCGCGTTCCTCATCAGCGGCCCTTTTTTTCGCGAGCCCCGAAAGGCTTTGACCTGGCAGGCGTGGCCGGCATACGGCTCACGCAGACTGTTTCGAATCGTGCCTCTCTATTTTTTGGCTCTGATCGCCTTGTTCCTGTTGGGCCTCGCGCCGCTGAACAACCCTTCATGGAGCGAGAATACCCACCTGTTGGCGCAACATCTGACATTTCAGAAAGGCTTCTCGGTTTTTTGGACGATTATCGTTGAGATGAGATTTTACGTGGTGCTGCCGATCCTGTTGATCTTGAGCGCCGTCGTCCTGGCAAAACTGAAGAATGGCGGAGTTGTCCTGATCCTGTTGGCTGGTTTTTGGATCGTAGGCGTCGCGACGGGCGTCATCCAGGACGGCTATCTGCGAACTCTGGGAGTCGATAAACACGCGCCCGTGTTCATCGCGGGGATTCTAACGGCGCTGCTCTTTCACACCTTGAAGACCGATGCGCATAACCGGACCAGCAAAATTCTGTTCGAGTGTCTGGCATGGGCCTCGGCTATCGCGTTTGTATGTTTGTCCGTTCCCGCGGTCTATTACGCGATCGAACAAGGAAGCTCGATATCCGGCTATGCCGAGACCCGCAGCCCCGTGCTTGAAGCCTTCTGGGATGCGCGTATCCCATGGATCGGGTTGGTCCTCGGACTCTTCTTTTTTTCTTATCCTAACGGCACCGGGCTCATGAGCGGCCTGTTTTCATGGCCGGCGCTGGTTTGGATTGGGCGGGTAAGTTTCGGCGTCTATCTCATCCACCTTACCGTTATCCAACTGCTTGTGAGGTTCCATCTTCCTGACACGGTCACATTGATCCTTGCGCTGGCTTTTTCGGTGGGCATCGCGAGCTTGCTTTTCATGATGCTGGAAGCTCCGATGATTTCGCTGGGCCATCGATTGAGTGCCAGGTTGCGGCCCGATGCAGGAAACAAGGCGTCGGACTCCGCCAAAAGCGCCCGAGGCGCGGGGACTTCTCCGAGAAACGCGGCGGAGTGACATCATGCAGTTCCTGCTTTACCTGACAATTTCCTCCGTGGCTGCCTTGGTGAATCTTCTCGTCGGCTTCACATTCTATTCGCTGCTCGGATTGTCGGCAGGCCTTCTCTACGCAATGTCAGTGGCGATCGGCTACCTGACCGGTATGGGTGTCAATTGGTCGCTCAATCGTCTCATCACGTTTCCCCGTTCCGGACGCTCGGCGATGTCGGAAATCCGCACGTTTGTGGTGATTGCATCGATCGGGCTGCTGTTGACGACGGTTCTGGCGGAAATCTTTCGCGCGACCCTGGCCGTGCACGCTGCCGAAATTATCGCCCGCTTCGACGGCGGGTACGTTCCATCGACCGATCTCGTAGCGCATGCCGGCGCGATCGCGGCGGTCGCCGTGTACTCCTTCCTCGGTCACAAATGGTGTACGTTCGACCGCGGCATCCGCCCCTTCTTGTCGGATTTGGTGCGCCCCAAACGGGATCTTTCCAGCTCTTGGACGGAAAGCGTCGATAAGGCAGCCCGTAAATGACTGATTTGGTCATTGTCGGGGGCGGCCCATCGGGACTTTCTGCGGCGAACGAGGCAATCGAGCAAGGCGCAAACGCCCTCGTCTTGGAGCGGCTGGACCTGTTAGGCGGCTTGTCCCGAACCACGCCCTTTCAGGGCAATCGCTTCGACATCGGTCCGCACCGTTTCTTCACCAAGAACCGGGAAATCCAGGCGCTCTTTATGCGCATGGCTGCCAATGATCTCCTGTTCGTGCCACGATGCACGCGCATCCTTTGCGACAGAACCTTTTTCAACTATCCGCTCACGCCGCTCAACGCCCTGTTTGGCGTCGGCCCGCAACAAAGCGTCTCGATCTTGTCGAGCTATATCAGTGCGCGCGCCCAAGGTGCTTTCGGCAACAGTTGCGACAATTTCGAAGAATGGGTGATCGCGAATTTCGGCCGCCGGCTTTACGAGATGTTTTTCAAGACCTACACCGAGAAGGTCTGGGGCATTCCCTGCACGCGAATCGGCGCCGACTGGGCGACGCAACGTATCAAGGGCCTGACGCTTACCACCGCGATCTGGAATTCTTTGTTCAAGCCCCGCCGACAATCCGTGAAGACGCTGGTCGACGAGTTCATGTACCCGCGGCTCGGTGCCGGACAGCTCTACGACAATATGGCCGCGAAGGTTCGGCACGGCGGCGGGCGCGTCATGACCGGCACCCGCGTTACCCGCATTAACCGGGACGGCATGCAGGTCAGCGCCGTGACCGCCGAGGACGCGACAGGTGCGGAGCTTGAGATCCAAGGACGATATTTTCTGGTGAGCGCTCCGCTGACGGAGATGATCGAAATGATGCATCCGAGCGCCCCAAGCGAAGTGCTCTCCGCGTGCCGCGCTCTGCGTTATCGCAACCACGTCGGAGTCAATCTCATCGTCGAAGGCGCTCCTTTCCCGGATAATTGGATTTACGTTCACTCCAAAGACGTGCGGATGGCGCGGGTGGCAAATTACGCAAACTTTTCCGCGTCGATGTGCAGTGAAGCGGGTATTAGCCCTCTGACAGTTGAGTATTTCTGCTTTCCCGGCGATTCCATTTGGGAGGCCTCTGACGATGCATTGATCGCGCTGGCAAAGCGGGAGCTCGCACAGATCGGGGTTCTTCGCGAAGACCAGGTTCGCAATGGGTTCGTGGTGCGCAGCGAAAAAGCCTACCCGGTCATCGAGATAGGATATGAGCGGCACATCGCAACGATTAGAAGCTGGCTAAGCGAGTTTAAAAACCTGTTGCCCATCGGCCGCTCGGGCATGTTCAAATACAA
>CAZFYL010000157.1:0-4334 GCA_964523345.1 uncultured Methyloceanibacter sp. | reverse complement strand
GTGACGCTGTC
This sequence comes from uncultured Methyloceanibacter sp., assembly GCA_964523345.1. GTDB lineage: Bacteria > Pseudomonadota > Alphaproteobacteria > Rhizobiales > Methyloligellaceae > Methyloceanibacter. The sequence goes on along the minus strand of CAZFYL010000157.1, from coordinate 4,323 downwards.
GCCGCTCGTGTTCGATCTGGAGCACGAGCACGCAAGGCGCGTCCAGCTGGTGCAGACCGGCGAGAAGGATTTCGAGGTGCGCATAGAACCGGCCGACGAGGCGGCTTCAGAGGCTGTCTTCCAAGACATCATCCGGTCGGTGCAGCGCGTGTTTCGCGATAACGGGTTGGAGGACGTCGCGGTGCGAGAAAGCCGGACACCGCCCCAATTCACCGCGAGCGGCAAATTTCACGAAGTCTTGCCGTTGCGCGGCGCCGGCTCGCGAACATGACATGACCTATGAGCGCGCCTGGTGTTACGCGCCGGCGGTCGAGAAAAACGGGGAACTATGCAGGCTCGAGAGGGCGCCGCGCGGTGACCGCCGTGAAGCAGATCGTCCACGTCCAGTAGGCCGGATCCTGGTTGAGCCTGAAGAACTCATCGAGGGCGTCCTTGTCCGGGCCGCCCTCGCCGATCATCCGCTGCGCGATTTCGGCGATCGCGAGCCTCCACCACTCGGCGAATTCCGACCCGCCCTGGTACTGCATGGTGTGTCCCTCGACGTTGATATAGTCGCAGCCGAGCTGTTGCAGTCGAGGCGCGATTTTGCGGCCGACGAAGTAGTCGATCTGCCGGCCCGTCGCCCACTGCAAAAAGTCGCGCCAGAACTTAGCCTGGCTCTCGGGCTCGACCGTCATGGCCGGATGGAAGTCCGGCTCCTCGATGAACACCCAACCGCCCGGACGCACCGCCTTGACCATCGAAGCGATCACCTCCATCCGCTCGGGCAGTTGGTGCAGCAGCGCGCGGGCCATCACCAAGTCGTAGGCCTTCGACGGCAGTCCGTCCTTGACCACGTCGAGCGCGCCGATTTCGAGCGTGGGCGACTCGAGCCCGCGCATGAGGTCGGTGGCGATATCGGTCGCCTCCACTTTGCCGGGGGGCTTCAGCCGGCCGGCGAGCCATTGCGACAGCGAGCCGTTGCCCGCGCCGATCTCGAGACACCGCCAGCCGGGCTCGACCGGCACCTTCGCCAGCTGCGCCTGGCTGGTGGGGTCGAGCAAGCCCGACATCAGACGGAGACGCTTGGCCTCCTCGCCGTCACCGAGATCGTGCTGCCACACATATTTCGCCACGCGACCGCTCCTTGCCTCGAGCCCGGCACGATAGACAGTGCCCCGCCCGTCTCCCCATTGAGTCGACGCTATCGATCGCGTCGGCTATTGCTTCATAATAGCAAACTGTCTTGACGTTGGTGAATTCGGCCCTGGGGCGCTGCAAGGATCGTCGTGACCGCAAAACGCATCGCCTTTCCGGTCCTTTCGGTTGTGTTGGGTCTGCTGGCCGGACTGTGCATCGTCGCCGGTACGATTTTCATTCACGTGAAATGGGCCGAAACGTTCGGATACAACACCACGCCGCTTGTTCGAAAATCCAAAATTGCGGCTTGGCTCTTCAGCGACGAGTCCTACTACCGGCTTATGGCCGCCGCTCGATCGGGCCGCAGGTTTAGAACTGTTGCGGACTTCGATCAGAGTGTCGCCCTTCAGAAACGTTTATTCGTCCCGACAGACATGTATGGGTCTGTCAAATTTCGCTACCGCCCGAATATCGGCATCTACAATTGCCGCATTTGGTCCGGACTGCGATTCAGGAGCCGCGTGCTAAGGCGCAGCCGTAAAATTACCGCTCTGCTGAAGGACACAGTGCACGATTGCATTCATTTCCGCACCGATGAAAACGGCTTCAAGCCGTCCGTTGCCCCTGTTGATGACGGCAGCACGGTATTTTTCTTGGGAGATTCGTTCACCGAGGGACTGTGGACAGCTCCACAGAAGACGTTCGTCAGCCGCGTTGGCCGGAAACTGAGGTCGCGCGGTCTCCCCGCCAATCCGATAAATCTTGCCGTCAGCGGCTATGGCGCGTTGGAGATGTCGTGGATGCTTGAGAGATATGCTCCAATGTTCAGCCCCAAGATTGCGGTCGTCAATCTGTTTCTCAACGATGTCCATGACAACTTCGACAAGGTGTTGAGCGGCAACATACCCGACGAAAATTATCAGAAGATGTTCGAGTCCCTAAACAGAATTGCCGACTATTGTGCCCGTCACGACATCGCATTGTTGATCGCGGTCATACCGGCCAAGGGTCAATTTTCCGAGTTTCGGCAATTTCACGATTTTCAGGATCGCGTCAAAGAGTGGGCCGGACAACGGCAGTTGAAATTTTTGGACCCGCGCGACTATTTCGACCAAGTGGGTGTAAGCGACGTTTATTTACCGTGGGATCCGCATTTTTCCATCGAGGGGCATAAAAAATACGCCGACTATCTTGCCGGCCACATTGCCGAGGCAATGCGTGCAAATTAGCCGATCCGTGCTTCCATAACTTGCGAACGACACTTGGCGGACATCGCCTTCGATCTTTTGGCTGGCATTCGTTTGGGTGCGACACAGCGCTGCAGACCGCCCCGATGCCTGGTGAAGGATGCCTTCTCAATTCCTATATTCAAGTCCAGCGACGGGCGGCCTACCATCAAGGAGCGTCCGAAATGAAAACCTATCTCCTCGCCAGCGTAATTCTCCTCGGCTTTGCCGGTTCGGCCTACGCCGCCACCGGCCAATTCGACGACATGTGTGCTTGGGGCCTCGCCAACCACAAAGACGTGAAAACAGATTGCTCCGTCAACTCGACGATAAAGGGCAATACCTACTGCTTCAGCAGTCAGGACGCCAAGGCCAAGTTCATGCAGCATCCCGGCGCGAACCTGAAGAAGGCCGAGACCTTCTATAACAGCGAGCACAAGGGTTAGGCCTCCTTAAGGCCCACGATTTGCAAACGAAGCGCGCCCCACGTTCGTGGGACGCGCTTGTTGCTTTACCGGATGTTTGCGGCGAAGAACGATCAGTCCTGCAGCTCATGACTGCAGGTAACGCCGCCACCGTCCTCCGAACTCATGCCATACTCACCGCATACCAGCTCCAGCTCTTCGATATCGCACTCGCCGTGCTCGGGCGAATCGCCGGACGCGTTGCACGTATGTGTAAATCCGGTGGCCCGGCCGCTGCCTCTCGCCTTCAGGCGCGTTCCGGCAGAATGGGCTTGGTGCGATGCCGAGGATGCGCCCGCCCTGACATCCGGCTTGACGCGCTGAAACGTGCCGGGCTCCGCATAAGCCGCGGCGCTGAAGCCCAGCAGGGCGACGGCGAGAACTCCGGTGACCACTTTGATCGGCAGACTCGTCATGACCAATTTCCTTGTTTCGATGGCCCATCGATATCGATTGGTCGCTGCGGGGCGGGAAATGGTTCAAATACGCGGACGGCGGACACGTCGCCCGCTGTCCATGAATTCGGGCGCGGGTGGCGGAACAAGACAAAGACGCCACATTGTCGTAGAGCTGGTGGAGAGTCGAACAGGAACGAGGTGGAGCGCGACAGATGAGCAACTCCGATCTGATGAAGGCGTTCTTCGAGTGCACCGACGCGTATCTTTACATCAAGGACGCGGATGGGAGATTTCTTTACATGAACAAGGCCGGGGCGGCCGCGCTCGGTCTGAGCGAGGCCGAGTGCGTCGGCAAGACGGCCTACGATGTCATTCCTAAAGACCAGGCCGACGAAGAAACGCGACTCGACCGCGAGGCGCGCGTCGAACCACTGACCATCACAAAACTGATTACCCTGCCCGGCGGCGAGCGCACGCTCTACGACCATAAGTTTCCAATTCCGCTCCCGGACGGTTCAGGCGTGGGGGTCGGCGGCATCGTCTTGGACGTGACCGACGTTCAGAGCGGGCCTCGTCTCGTTATCGACCCGGAATCGTAGACCGGCACTTCCCGCGAAGCCCGTCTTTGCCGCTTTGAAGTTGCGGCCACTCCTTCGCCTCGGTACCGTCGCGCAACTGATATTTCCGCGGGAGGGAACGCGATGGCATCGCATAAAGACTGCTGCAAGATAAACCGGCGCAAGCTGCTTGGCGCATCGGCCGCCATGGCGGCTGTGGCGGCAGTCTCGCCCGCGCGTTCGGCTTCCGCCGCGCCCGCGCTGACGCAAGAACGGCGCGACGCCCTGACCCCCGACGAGATCGTCGCCGAAATGCTGGCCGGCAATAAGCGCTTCACCGCCGGTGAGCGGCGGCCGCGCGACTTCCTGGCCGAGCAGGAAGCGACCGCGTCGGGCCAGTTTCCCGCGGCAATCGCGCTGTCTTGCGTCGATTCCCGCGCGCCGATCGAATTGATCTGCGATCTCGGCATCGGCGCCACGTTCAACGCGCGCGTCGCCGGCAACATCGCCAATGACGATATCCTCGGCAGCATGGAATTCGCCTGCGCGCTCGCCGGCG
>CAZFYL010000156.1:2407-4378 GCA_964523345.1 uncultured Methyloceanibacter sp. | reverse complement strand
TCGGTAACGCAGGCGGCAAGCTCGGCAATGGCCGCTTTCGTTCCAGTCAGTTTGAAACTGATCTCGCCTCTCCCCGCTGTGATGGTCAGCACCTTGCCTTCGCGGAAGGCGTCAAGCACGTCTTCCGAGTTCTCAAGTGGAATGAGGATGCCGTGGACATCGATCGCTTTAGAGGTTGCCGTGATCGGATCCCTCTTATCGATGTGCAGCAGCACCGTCTCGGTCGTTCCGACGTCAAATTGACGCGTCTCGTCGGCCAGAAACAGTCCCCATTCGAAGTTCTTGCTGATGATGAAGCCGACGAAAACGCCGTTCGTCGCCTGAGCGGTCATGGTGCAATCGGAGAAATCGCCTTTCGCGTCGAAATTGGCGTCGCCCTGCCACACGCCCGAGATGAAGGCAGCATTGACCAGGCTTGAGAACGACGACACTGCGAGGACGAAAGCTAAAAGCGCGGCTCTCCAAGTCATGATGGACATTACAGCACAAACGATGGACGCCCACAGGCTCGGCGCGAAAATCCCTTAACGGCCCGCCTGCGCCACGGCGATCGCGGTCTCGCCGTAGATCCGCCGGTCGATTTCGGCAAAAGGAGCCGGCCAGGCGATTTTCCGGTCGGCGCGCTCTTCGAGAACCGCGATTGCATCGCCAGCGATCCACCCGCCTTCGGCCGCGGCGGCGAGCGCGCGTTCGCCCAGCCCCTTGCCATAAGGCGGATCGCAGAACACGAGATCGAACGGCTGGAGCGTGCCCGCCGGACCGAGCTTGGTGGCATCGCGCCGCCAGATCTTGGTGATCCCGGTTAGACCCCGAGCCTCGACATTGCGGCGGATGGCGGCGCGCGCCTCGGTGCCTTGCTCGATGAAGAGGCAGAAGCGGGCGCCGCGCGACAACGCCTCGAGCCCGAGTGCGCCTGAGCCGGCGAAAAGATCGAGGACGCGAGCGTCCTCGAAGGTGACCCCCGGCGCTCCATGCACCAGCACGTCGAACAGCGCCTGCCGCACGCGGTCCGAGGTTGGGCGCGTCGCAAATCCTTTTGGCGCCTCGATCCGCGCGCCCCTGAACTTTCCGGCTATGATGCGCATCGTCTCACTTTCGGCGCGGCTGGCCGCGCGCCTTGGGCCCGCTGAGCCCGAACGCGCCGGCAAGCTTAGGGCCGAGTTGATCGGCGATCACGCGGCGCTTGACCTCGTCTACCGCGCCTTCGGCCAGTTCGCCGAGCGCGAACGGCCCGAACGAGACGCGGATCAGCCGGTTGACGGTCAAGCCAAGATGTTCGGCAATGCGCTTCACCTCGCGGTTCTTGCCCTCGCGCAAGGAGATCGCGAGCCAGACGTTCGATCCTTGCTCGCGATCGAGCCGCGCCTCGACCGGACCGTAGCGGACGCCATCGATGGTGACGCCTTGGCGCAAGGCATCGAGCGCGTCTTGTTTCACGCTGCCATGTGCTCTCACCCGGTAGCGTCTGAGCCAGCCCGTGTCGGGAAGCTCCAAATGGCGCGCGAGCGCCCCGTCAGTGGTGAGCAGGAGCAGGCCCTCGGTGTTGATATCGAGGCGCCCCACCGAAATGACGCGCGGCAAGTCCGGCGGCAGAGCGTCGAACACTGTCTTGCGGCCTTGCGGGTCCTTGTGGCTGGTGACAAGTCCGCGCGGCTTGTTATAGCGCCACAGCCGCGTGTCTTGCCGCTCCGGCAAAGGCTTGCCGTCAACGGTGATTTGATCGCTTGCCGTCACCACACGGGCGGGGCTGGTCAGCACCTCGCCGTTGACGGCGACGCGCCCGGCCGCGATCCAGGTCTCGGCATCGCGCCGCGAGCAGAGCCCGGCCTTTGCGATGGCCTTGGCCACCCGCATGGATTCTGTGGCCTCCGGGGCTTGACGCTTGCTGTTCCTGGCCCCCAACCTTCCGCCCATGGCGACGAAGCTTGCAGATGAGGCGAGGGGTGGCAAGGCCGCCCGGCCGATGGAGCT
>CAZFYL010000156.1:0-2307 GCA_964523345.1 uncultured Methyloceanibacter sp. | reverse complement strand
TCAGTCGTTGCGCTTCGGGCCCCAGCCCGGACGCGGGCCGCCATAAAGGCCCGGAGGCCATTCGGTGTTTTGCGGATAGAATCCCCGTTGCAGGGCCTGGTTCTCGATATTGCCCGGCGCATAAGGGACGAACCCGAAATAGAAGCTGTAACCGCCCCGCCGTCCCGGATTGTAATAATAGGGATAGATCGGGGTGCGTCCGCGCCGGTAGATGCGTGCCGGCTCGGCGATCGAGGCGTGGCTTTGCGGGCCCGCTGTTAGCAAGGGGAGCGCCTGAGCCGTTTCGCCTAATGGGAGGACTGAAGCGGCCGATCCGGCAAGGACCAAGGCCATCGTCGTCGCGAGCGGCAATCTCTGAGGCATGAACACTCTCCGGTTGGTTCGCGGTAGAGCTTAGAGATAGGCGGAGGCCGCCGCAACGCTTCGGCCGCCAAAACCACTGCGCAAAACGGCATGGATTCGCCACAATTCGTCTGGTGGCCTGACTTTGCGGCTGCGGTGATTCCGTCTCACTCCCCGGCGGCGCGCTTGCCGATATCGCTGCGGAAGAAACCGTCAGGCCAGTCGATCTTGCCGATTGCGGCATAGGCGCGGGCTTTGGCATCTAAGATCGTGTCGCCCCGCGCGGTGACGCCAAGCACGCGGCCGCCATTCGCGACGATGCGTGCACCGTCCCGCTTGGTGCCGGCGTGAAAGATCTCCACCTTAGGATCGGCCCCCGCTTCCTTAAGTCCGCCGATCTCGGAGCCTTTCGCGTAAGAGCCGGGATAGCCTTTGGTTGCCATCACCACGCAGAGCGCGGCATCGTCATGCCAGTCGAGCGTGATATCGGCGAGCCGTCCCTCGGCCACGGCAAGCAGGGCCAAGAGCAAGTCCGATTTGAGCCGCAGCATCAACGCCTGCGCTTCGGGATCGCCGAAGCGCACATTGTACTCGATCAGGTTCGGCGTGCCCTCGTGGATCATCAGGCCGGCATAGAGCACACCTTTGAACGGCGTGCCGCGCGCCTGCATGGCGCACACCGTCGGCGCGATGATGTCCTCCATGACTTGCGCGCAGCGCGCCTCCGTCATGACCGGCGCCGGCGAATAGGCGCCCATGCCGCCGGTGTTAGGGCCTTGGTCGCCGTCGAACGCGCGCTTGTGGTCTTGCGCGGTCGCAAGCGCCAGCACGGTGTTGCCGTCGGTAAGCGCGAAGAAGCTCGCTTCCTCGCCGGTGAGACAGTCCTCGATCACCACTTCAGCGCCTGCCGCGCCGAACGCGCCCGAGAAGCAGGCATCGATGGCGGCATCGGCCTCTTCGCGTGTGTTAGCGATCACCACGCCTTTGCCGGCGGCAAGCCCATCGGCCTTAATCACGATCGGCAGGCTCCGCGCGCCCGCATACGCTTTGGCTGAATCTGCGTCCGCAAAACGGGCGTAGGCGGCAGTGGGAATGCCATATTCGGCGCAGAGATCCTTGGTGAAGCCTTTGGAGCCCTCGAGCTGCGCGGCGTCCCGCGAGGGCCCGAAAACTTTGATGCTCGCGGCTTCGAGATCGTCGGCAAGGCCGGCGACGAGCGGTGCCTCGGGTCCGATCACCACGAGGCCGATGTCCTTGTCCTTGCAGAAGCGGATGACGGCGTCATGATCGGCAATGTCGAGCACCACGCAGTCCGCGACTTGCGCAATCCCGGCGTTTCCCGGCGCGCAATAGAGACGATCGAGCAGGGGGCTTTGCTTGAGCTTCCAGGCGAGCGCGTGTTCGCGTCCCCCGCCGCCGATCAGAAGCACATTCACCTTCGATCACGCTCCGCTTGTGACAGGGCGCCGAGACGCGTAATGCTCACACCCTAACACGCGCTCCTTAGCACGCATGAGCACGGTAAGCGAAACGACGATCTAAGACCATGGCCGAACCCAAAGCTGCCGCCGCGGCGTCCACATCCAATCTGGTCGAATACACCGTCTCCGAGCTTGCCTTCGCGCTGAAGAAGACGGTCGAGGACGCATTCGGCCTGGTGCGGCTCCGCGGCGAGGTCTCAGGCTTCAAGGGCCCGCACGCAAGCGGCCATTGTTACTTCACGCTCAAGGACGAGAACGCCACGATCGAAGCGGTGATCTGGCGGAGCACCTATCGGCGGCTCAAATTCAAGCCGGAGGCCGGGCTCGAGGTCGTGGTCAGGGGCCGCGTCACCACCTATCCCGACCGGTCGAGATATCAGATCGTTATTGAGGAACTTGAGCCTGCCGGTGCCGGCGCGCTCATGGCGCTGCTCGAACAGCGCAAGAAGATGCTTGCCGCCGAGGGCCTGTTCCTCGAGGAGCG
>CAZFYL010000155.1:2390-4411 GCA_964523345.1 uncultured Methyloceanibacter sp. | reverse complement strand
GTCCGATAGCCGGCGAGCTGCGCCACATAGGCGGGGCTGACCTCGTCCAGCTTGGTCGGTGGAGGCCGGTTGGTCTTGTAGTCGACGATGAGGAGGCTGTCCCCGATCACGGCAAGTCGGTCGATCTGGCCTTCGAGGTCATAGTCCCCGATTCGCGCCACGACCGGGACCTCGGCAAGACTTCCCGGCTGGAACAGGGGCGCGAAAGTCGTGTCCCTCACAATGGCAAGCGTCTCGGCGACGATCTCCTCTCTCATCTCCTCGGCAAGCTCGGCACCGCGCGCGGCGACGAAAGCCCGCGCGGCCCGCTCCTGATCGTCAGGCTCGATTTCGGGAAGATGCTGCAACAGGGCATGGACGAGCCGGCCTCTGGCGAAGCGGTGTTTTTGCCCGAGCGCACGCGGCCCAAGGACCGTCTGATCGGGGAAAGGCTCGGAGCCCGCTTCGCCGGCAGTGAGCCGCGAAGGCGCAAGCTTTGGCCGGGCGCGCGTCTGCGGTGCCGTTGCAAGCGCCCAGTTCGGCAACGGCTCGGCCGCGTCTTCTGTGCGCTCTTTTTCTGGCTTATCAACGCACGCCGTTTGCTCCGACACCAATCGCCCGACCGTCGTGTCGTCGGCGCCGTCGAGAAGCGGACCGAGCCCGTCCTTGATCAGATCGTACCAGCAGTCCTTCTCGCGCTTTTGCGTCCCTTCCCAGCCGCAGATATAGAGCCGGTCCCGCGCCCGGGTCATCCCGACATAGAGCAGGCGGTGATACTCCTCGCGCTCCGCGCCGTCCAAATCGCGCTTGCTGTCGTCAAGCGCGGAGAGCTTCGAATGACCGGGCGGCGGCCATACCAGATGGCCGGCCTCGTCTGATGGTGCCCCATCGCGCGGGAAGGGGTAGAGCCGCGGTCCTGGATTGCGGGCCCTTGAGCAGGTGTCGGGCAGGAACACGATCGGCGCCTCAAGCCCTTTGGCGCCGTGGACCGTCATGATGCGGACCTCGTCGCGCGCCTGCTCCATGTCGCGCTTGATCTCGACGTCGCCGGTGCGAAGGTCGTTCAGGAACCCTTGCAGGGACGGCGGAGAGTCGCGATCGAAATTAAGCGCGCGATCGAGAAACTCGTCGATCGCCTCGGCCGCCTCAGGCCCGAGCCGCGTCAGCATGCGTTTCCGCAAACGTCCGCCATCGGCGCCGAGCAACTCGGAGAAGAACTCGTAAGGCGGCAGAAAGTCGGCGCGGGCGAGGAGATGCGAGAGCCTCTCCTCGGCATCGGCGAAGCGCGGGTCGTCGTCTGCCTTGGCCTTGAGCGAGGTCCACAGCGAGCCGGACCTTGCATGCGCCAGCGCGAATAAATCGTCGTCATTGAAATCGAACAGCGGACTCTTGAGCACGACGGCGAGCGCAAGATCGTCTTCCGTCATGAGCAGAAAATCGGCGAGCGCGATCAAATCTTGAACTGCGAGCTGATCGGTCAATCTCATGCGGTCGGCGCCCGCGACCGGCACGCCGAGCCGCTTCAACGCGCGGATCATCGGCGTGGTAAAAGGTTCGCGGCGGCGGACCAGGATCAGAATATCGCCCGCCCTGATTTTGCGCCCTTGCGCCGGAAGCTCTTCGTCCTGGTCGAGCCATGTCTTGATCGTGCTTGCGATGCGGCTCGCCAACGCATCGACCGAGCGCGCGGCCGCCAAGGCTTCGTTCCAGGGCTCGAAGGCGTCGGCACACTCCGCCTCCTCTTGCGTTTCGACCGTCCATAGCTCGACATGCCCCGCCTGCCCCTCGCGGTACGCCTGGTGCGTGATCGTGGTCTCGGCCGCAAAGATCAGTCCGTTGGTGGCCGGCGCGTGCGCAAAGACGGCGTCCACGGCCTCCAGAACAGGGCCGGTCGAGCGGAAGGACAGCGTGAGCGGGACGTCATGCCAAATGAGGGAGAGAGCATTCGCCCTTTTTCGGAAGGCGCGGCCAACCTCTCCGAAGCGCATGGGGTTTGCGCCCTGGAAACTATAGATCGACTGCTTTTCGTCGCCGACGGCGAA
>CAZFYL010000155.1:0-2290 GCA_964523345.1 uncultured Methyloceanibacter sp. | reverse complement strand
AGATGGGCGAGAGCCTCGTTCAGCCTAGCAAAGCGGCTTTGCGCGTTTTCAAGCTGCGCGGCGAGCGTGGGCTCGGCATTGGTGAAGCCCACGGTCAAAATCCGGTTTCGCGGCTTTCCCTCCTGCGTGAGGAAGATCTCGTGAAGTGCCGTGACGCGGGCTTCGCCTGCGCTCTCCGTTGTCCTGCGAAGCGTGGCTTCGACAGTCTTGTCCGTCTCGGCTGTAGAATCGAAGTTCGCGAGAGCCTTGATCGCAGCGTCGATCACATCGTCGCCCATCACCGAAGCGAGGTCTGCGATCAGCGTTTCCTCGGTCTCATCGCCAACGCGGAAAAGCTGCCTGAGAGCGAGTCTCTCCGCATCCGCCCAATCGGCGCGGCCGTCATGATAGGCGGCCATCTCAGCAAGCTCCTCGCGCTTGGCCATGACGGTCTCGATCACCTGGCGGACATAGTCGCCCGAGGTGAGAGCCAAGACTGTCGCAAGAGCTAGCCCGAGCGGGCCTTCATTATCCTGCGCGGCGCGGGCAAGCGTTGCATGGAAGGCAGCGCGTTTGAGGCTTGCCTGTTCGTGTTCGTCCAACACCGAAAAATGCGGCGTGACTTGCGCTTCGAGCGGAAAACGTTGCAGCAGCCTTTCGCAGAAGCCGTGAATGGTATGGATCTTGAGGCCGCCTTTGGCTTCGAGCGCGCGCGCAAACAGCCGCCGCGCCAGGCGCAAAGTCTTGGCGTCGGGAGGCTGTCCCGAAAATTCAACCAGTCTTTTAGTTAAAGCGTCATTGTTGGCGGTGGCCCAGTTGGCAAGCTCTCCCAACAGGCGGTTCTGCATCTCCGCCGCCGCGGTCTTGGTATAGGTCAGGCACAGGACCGACTCAGGGGCTGAGCCTGCAAGCAAGAGCCGCAAGGCGCGCCTGACCAGGACCTCGGTCTTGCCGGTTCCGGCGCTTGCCGACACCCAGGCCGAGGCGCCCGGATCGGACGCGCGCCTTTGATTGGCGTCGTGCTCGGGCGGAAGCGGCGGACGCCCGGTCATCCGAAATCCTCCTCGATTTCCTGCGTCAGCCATTCTTTGATGCGGGCAAGGTGCTCGTACTGGTCGTATTTGTAGGCCTGGCGGAATGCCTGGCCCGGCCTCCGCTTCACCTCATACGGCATCTCAGGATTGGCATAGCGCGCAATGAGCCGCGTCAGTTTCGCTTGCGCCTCGCGCGCGAGAACGTCCGGCTCCGTCTTGCCTGCCTCACGTTCTTCGCCGCCTTCACCACGGCCCGTGATCTGAATGTAGAGAAGATTGCTCACCGCGCATCTGCCGAGACCGGGGAAGCCGCCTTCCGCAGCGATCAGCGCTTCGAGCGGAAGCTGCGGCGCGGACAACTCCTCGACATGTTTTGGCGGGGGCGGCTTGCCGGTCTTGTAGTCGTAGATCGCCACCGATCCGTCTTCGGCAATGTCGATGCGGTCGGCGCGCGCGGTGAGCCGGAAGGCATTGCCGAGATCGAGGCTGCCATGCGCCTCGGTGGTGATGTCCTTGACCCCCGTCCGGCGGGCGGGCTCCGTTGCCGCGAACCAGCGCGCGAAGCGCCCGAAAGCGGGGCGCCAGAATGCCTTGACCACGGGTGAACCGGCGAGCGCCGCGAAGTGTCGCTCTGCGATCTTTACGAGTGTTTCCTCGATATCGCCCGGAAGGTGATCCCGGTAGTCGCGGGAAAAGTCATGTAGGACCTGATGCACGATCTGGCCGCGCAAGGCGGCATCGGGCTCCATTCCAAGTTCGTTCAGCGGCTCCAGTTTCAAAATGTTACGCGCGAAGATCTCATAAGGGTTGGCGATCCAGCGTTCGATCCGCGTCACGCTCAATCGGCGCGGCCGCGCTTCAAGCGGCGGTCTCGGTTCCGGCGGCTTTACCGGGTCGAGTGGGGGCGCATCGTCACGCGCGCGCGCCCAGGCCGCCCAAGGTGCCTCAGGTGCAAGCTTGTCTTCGATCCCTGCCGCCGTCGCCAAAGCGAGCAGACGCTGAAGCCAGCGCGACGGCACGGTCGGCACGCCGTCGACCTTCAGCGCGCGAGTGAGACAGACTTCGTTCGCGCCGAGCGCTTGCGCGAAGTCATGGGCAGAAAGACCGGTGCGCCGTTCCGGGGGAGGAAGGCTTAAGGCTTCACGCATTGGCCGGCTAAGCCAAGGCCCGGCTTCCTCAGGGTGCGGCCACACACCTTCATTGAGACTGCCGAGGATCATGAGGTCGGGCTGTTGCAGCCGCGCTTCGAGCGGGCCCCAGATGAAAATGCGGGGGTG
>CAZFYL010000154.1:0-4428 GCA_964523345.1 uncultured Methyloceanibacter sp. | reverse complement strand
CCCAATTTCGCTCCGGCCTATTTCAACCGGGGCGTCGCCTACGCGCACAAGGGCGAGCACGGCAAGGCGATCGCCGACTATTCGAAGACGATCGAGCTCGATCCCAACATCGTGCAAGCCTACCACAACCGCGGCATTGTCTACGCCAAGACGGGCGACACGGCCCACGCCATTGCCGATTACGCCATGGTCATCGAGATCGATCCGGGAAACGAGCGCGCCTATGTCAATCGCGGCGCGGCCTATGAGAGGATCGGCAAGACGCGCGAGGCGATCGCCGATTACCGCAAGGCGCTCGCGCTCGATCCGAACGACGACTATGCCAAAGAAGGCTTGCAGCGGCTCGGGGCTGACTGACGCTCTTTATATATGTGCGCAAGGCCGGGACGCGGCGCGCGGGGCCCGCGCGGGGTGAGGCTCGTTTAGGGAGAGAGAGCCGTGCCCGGCAAAAGCCCGAGGTCTTGTGTTGCCTCGTTTGGCCTTCCGGACACTCATCTGGGGTGCGAAGCGCCTAGGCACGAGTGCCTGCGAAGCACCCCTGAGAGGGGCCGGAACATACAGAGAACCGCCGCAGGGTCAAGCGTCTTTTTTTTCCGCGTTCGCAGTCATCGCGCGAGGCCGGCGCACGCGGCAACTTAAACGGCGCGTCGGGTCCGGCACGCGGCCAGCAGCGATTATCCGCTCGCGGCAAAACCGGGTAGTGTACGGCAACGGAAATTTGGAGGCCGAGCGCCGAAGCACGTCCAACCATGTTCAAGAATCTGAGGACAAGCCGCAAGCTGATCGTGCTCAGCTTCACCTTTCTCGTCGCGATCGTCGTGGCGATTTACAGCCTGATCGCCGAGAAACAGATCGCCATCGATTTCGCGCGCAAGGAGCTGCTCGGCGTCGCTTATCTGGAGCAGATGCGCGGCGTCTATGGCGCGCTGCTGGCGCTCCCCTCGTCCGAGACGGCCGCCGCGAAGAAGATTTCTCTCGACGACGCGCTCGATGCTCTCAAAGCGGCGGAAGCCGGGTCGAAAGCGCGGGCCGCGTCCAAGAAGGCCGTGCACGCCGCGGTGCTTGGCTCAAAGCATCTGGCCGCGTCGCTTGCGGCCGGGCTGCAACAGCTCGGCACGGACGAGGCCGAGGCAAGCGAACGGACCGCGCTGATGGTCGAGGTGCTGTCGCGCGCGCAAGCGCTCGTCACCCAGGTCGGCGACGCCTCCAATCTCGCGCTCGATCCCGATCTCGACAGCTACTATCTGCAAGACACCGCGGTCAGGCAGATCCCGCAATTGCTCGGGCAGATGGGCGCGGCGCAGGCCGAGTCCAGGGTCAGCGCCGACCGGTTCACCAACGAAGAAGCCGCGCGCCTGTTGACGCTGGCCGGCAGCGCGCAGGCGACCATCGAGCAGATCGAGAAGAATCTCGAATCGGCCTATCTCGCCAGCTTCGACGGCATGCTCCGTCAGCACATCGCGCCGCGCATGACCGAGATGCTGGAAAGCAATGCGGCCTATTTCAGCCATTTGAAGCAGATCCTCGACGATCCGGAAAAATGGAATCCCGAGCGGCGCAACGCGCTGTATCAACGGGCCGTCGCCGGCACGCTGGCCGGCTGGGAAGCGAACCAGACCTCGCTGAAGCAGGTTCTCAACGCGCGCGTCGGCTCGCTGTTGAGCAAGATGCATGTCAGCCTGCTGCTCACCGGCGGGCTTGCCCTGTTGAGTCTGTTCATCGCCTTTCTCACCTACCGGCATATCGTGCCGCCGCTTGCCAATCTCGAAACGCTGGCGCACCGGGTCGGCGCCACCGGCGATTACACCCAGCGCACGGATTATGAGTCGCGCGACGAGATCGGGCAGCTGGCGAAGTCGTTCAACGAGATGCTGGGCGAGCTCGATAGCAGCAAGACGCGCGAGATCGAACAGCAGGCCGAGCGTTCGGCGCGCAAACGCATCTCGACGCTGCTCAAGCAATCTCCCGCCGTGGTCTACAGCTTCAAGGCTGCCGGCGATTTCGCGCCGACCTTCGTCTCCGAGAACATTCACTTCCTGTTCGGCTACGAGGTCGAGGATTACATGACGGATGCGGAGTTCTGGCGGGAGCGCGTCCATCCCGACGATCTGCCCAAGCTCCTGAACGATCAGGACGATCTGTTCGCCAATGGCTGGCATCTGGCCGAATACCGGTTCCTGAAAAGCGACGGCTCGTATTGCTGGGTGAGCGACGAGCAGCATCTGATCAAGGACGAGAACGGCGACCCGCTCGACGTGGTCGGCTCATGGAGCATTATCGACACGCAGAAGGAGGCTGAGCAGGCCCTGCACGCCGCCCAGATCGAACTCAAAAAGGCGGCGCAAGCGGCGCACGAGGCGAACGAAGCCAAGACCGCGTTCCTCGCCAATATGAGCCACGAGATCCGCACGCCGATGAACGCGATCATCGGCCTGTCGCATCTTGCGCTGAAGACCGAGCTCAGTCCGCGGCAGCGCGACTACATGGTCAAGATCAGGCATTCAGGCGAACATTTGCTCGGCATCCTCAACGACATTCTCGACTTCTCCAAGGTCGAAGCCGGCAAGCTCGAAGTCGAGTCCATCGATTTCGAGCTCGACAAGGTGCTGGAGACGGTCGGCAATCTGATCTCAGAGAAAGCTTCGGCCAAGAGTTTGGAGCTGATCTTCGATATCGGCCCCGCGGTGTCGAAGACGCTGAAAGGCGACCCGCTCAGGCTCGGGCAGATCCTGATCAATTTCTGCAACAACGCGGTGAAGTTCACCGACACCGGCGAGGTCGTGGTCAGCGCGCAGGTGCTGGAAGAGGACGCCGCCTCGCAGCTGATCGATTTTTCCGTCACCGACACCGGCATCGGCATGACCAAGGAACAGGTCGAGCGCCTGTTCGAGGCGTTTCAGCAAGCCGATGCCTCGACCACGCGCAAATATGGCGGCACGGGTCTCGGGCTTGCCATCTCCAAGCGGCTGGCCGAGCTGATGGGCGGCGAGGTCGACGTGGAAAGCGAGCCGGGCAAGGGCAGCACGTTCCGCTTCACCGCCCGCCTTGGCAAGGCCACCGCCGCGCCGCGCCGGCGCCTGCTGCAATCCGATTTGACCGGCCGCCGGGTGCTGGTGATCGACGACAATTCGCACGCCCGCGCCGTGCTGTCCGGCATGCTGGCGACGCTCGGCTTCGAGGTCGACGAGGCGCCGTCGGGCGAGGAAGGGATCGAACTGGTCAAACAAGCCGGCAACGGCAAAGGCCCTTATTCGATCATCTTCATCGATTGGCAGATGCCGGGGATCGACGGCATCGAAACCGGCAAGCGGATTCTCGCTCTGCCCCATCCCGGCACGCCGCCGCATCTGGTGATGGTCACGGCCTATGGCCGCGAGGACGTGCTGCGCCAGGCCGAGAAGCACGGCTTCGAGAACGTGCTGATCAAGCCGGTGACATCCTCGACCATGTTCGACACCACGGTCGCGGCGCTCGGCACCGAGGTCGAGGCGGACGAAACCGAACCGGCCCCCTCCTCGCTCGACGCCAGCCGCATTCGCGGCGCGCGCGCTCTTCTGGTCGAGGACAACGAGATCAACCAGGAAGTGGCGCTCGGGCAGCTCGAAGACGCGGAGATCTTCGTCGACCTGGCCGAGAACGGCGCCGAGGCGGTGAACATGGTGCGCGAGAACGAATACGACGTCGTGCTGATGGATATGCAGATGCCGGTGATGGACGGCATCGAGGCGACGCAAGCGATCAGGGCGGATGCGCGCTTCAAGTCCTTGCCGATCATCGCCATGACCGCCAACGCGCTCGCCGCCGACCGCGACCGTTGCCTTGCGGCCGGCATGAACGACCATATCGCCAAGCCGATCCATCCCGAACATTTGCTCGGCACGCTGATGCGCTGGGTCAAGCGCCCCGCGGCGCAGAAGCTCGCTTCGCGTTCAACGGCCAAAGCGAAGACGCGCGCGCCGGATACCGACGCGCCGCTTGCCGTTCGCGGCATCGAGACGCAAGCGGCGCTGAAACGCACCGGCGGCAACCGCAAACGGTACGAGGCGCTGCTGATCCGTTTTGCCGCACAGCACGAAGACGCAGCCGAAGCGATCCGCGACGCGCTTGCCGCGGGCGACCGGGGCGCGGCGGAACGCGCGGCGCATTCACTGAAAGGCGCCGCGAGCACGCTGGGGGCCGGCGCGGTGTCGCAAGCCGCCGCCAAGCTGGAGATCGCGATCCGCGACGGCAAAAACCCCAACCCGGGGCTTGCCGCGCTGGCACGCGCTCTTGCCGAGGCGGTTCAGGCGATCCGCGTAGCCCTGGCAAGCACGTCCGGCAATGACGGCGCGGGCGCCAAGGGCAAGGGTGCGCGCGGCAAGACCGCCCGCGATAAGGCGGCGGTGGAAGAACCGTTGAAGCGGCTGAAACGCCTGCTTGAGACCGACG
>CAZFYL010000153.1:0-4461 GCA_964523345.1 uncultured Methyloceanibacter sp. | reverse complement strand
CCGCGGCAAGATACAGGCGGCGCAAGGCCGCAGCAATGCGCGGGCCTCGCGCGGGCAGATTACCGGCCCGCCGCCTCGGCGCGGACCACGCCGATATTGCCTTCCGCGTCGTAGTCGATCCTGGTGCCGTAATCTTTCGATTTCGCCCGGACCACATCGATGATCTCCCGCCCGCGCGCAGGACAGGCGATCAGCGGCCGTCCCCGCTCGGGCAGCGCCGCATCGATGCCGAGATCGAGCGGAATAAGCTCGATCTTTTCCAAGCCCCGGTCCTTGAACGTCACGACGGCGCCGAGCCCTTCCCAGGTCGCGCGCCGCCTGAACAATCCGTCACGCGGTAAGCGCGACGTTCTCAAATCCTCGACCGTGGCATCGTCTCCCAAGCCGTAATAGTCGTAAACTTCCGAAGGGTGACGCTCGATGAAATACAGTTCGAAGAAGAAATCGCCGAGCGAATAGAAGATCGGCCGGTTGCGGTAAATCTCGATGCCGCGGATGCGATGCGGCCCATGCGTGAACACGATATCGGCGCCGGCCTCGATCGCTTGATGGGCAAACGCCCGGTACCACTCTCCCGGCATATGCGTGTGAGACGAAAAAATCGTGAGATCGGCGGTCCGCGCCGCCTGTTCGATGGCGGCGAGATTGGGCGGCCACTCTTCGGGCCCGCCCAGCGGATTGAGGCCAGGCCGGCCGGGCGAACCGGGACGCGATGGCGAGGCCTTGCCGTAGGGGACGAATAGCGTGGCCACCGAGACCAGAGCGACCGTCCCTTTCGCATGATGGAAATAGCGGGGCGCGCGCGCGCTTTGCAAATCTTCGCCGGTGCCGGCAACGACGATGTTGGCTTGCCTCAGCGCTTTCAGGGTCTCCAGCACCCCGGCCACGCCGTAATCGAAGCTGTGATTATTGGCGGTCGCGGCCATGTCGATGCCGGCCCAGGCCAGCTCGGCGGCGATCTCAGGCTCGGTTGCCATATAGAAGCCGCCGCTATCGGCTTGCGGGTCGCCCTCGAAGCGGTGGAACAGGGTTTCGACGTTGACCAGTGTCGCATCGGCGGCGCGCATCCGCCGCACCAGATCGAGGAAGCGCGGGTCCTCGACCGCAGCGAAACTCCGCACGACGATCATGTCGCCGGCCAGGAACACCGAAAAGCGATCGTCTTCTATGGCGCTGCCCTCCCCCCTCGCCGGCTTCGCCCTTGGCCGGACGCGCCATAGTGCACACGAGCGCGCGGGCGGGCAAGACGCGTGCGTCGCGAGGATTGGCTTTGCGCCGGCCTGCCTGCGCCGGCCTTGGCTCTCGCCGCTTCACATGCTTTCCGTCCCGCGTTACGCTGATCTCAGGGCGAAAGAAGGGGGATGACTGGCATGGCACAAGGCACACAGCGGGACGCCGAGACCCACGATACGGTCGACACGATCTTTGCGGTTTTGATGAGCGTCGCCGCGCTGCTCGCGCTGATGGGCATTATCGGCCTCGCCTCGCGCGTTCTCGCGGTGACGCCGGATCCGGTCTGGATGGGCGTGACCGCGCTTCTGATCGTGGCGGTGATCGTCGCCGCGCTTTACGCCGGGCCGAACCGGGCCGACGCGCGGCAAATCCCCGGGCGCAAAGTGTTCCTGTTTCTTCTTCTCGGCATCGTTGCGGGCTTTTTCTGGTGGATGCTCGGCCGCGGGTTCCCGGCGCTCGCGCCGTTCGCTCTGTCCCCGCTTCTGATCGGCTTGCTGGTCTATTTCCTTCTGCTTGGACATGAACGACGGCAGGACGTGGAACCGCAAGCAGAAGCGCCCGACGAGCCACTGGCGATGACCGCGCCGGCCGCCAAGCCGAAGCGGCGCACGTCGCGGACCGCATCGGGTCCCGCGCCGAAGCGGCGCGCCCCGAAGCGCACTGCGAAGCGGCGCGCCACGACGCGGCGCACCACAAAGCGGGCCACCAAGAAGCGCAGATAAGCCCCGCGGCTTCACACCCTCCCCGCCCGGCGCTATGAGGCGGCGGTTTTCTTCGCTTCACGCCACGTCGTGCGGGCGGTAGGCTGATCCCGTTGCGGCGGGAAAGAGCGGGCGATCATGGCGTGCCAGGGCGTGGCTCTGTTCGGCTTGGCCGCTTTCGGCTTAAGCGCGGGTTGCTTGGCCCTTGTTGCGGTCCCTTGCAACGCGGCCGAATCCGAGGAGTACGCGCGGAGCATGGACTTCGACGAATGCTTACGCGTGATCGACTCGGCCGCCAGCCAGCTCGGGCTTGCTTATGCCGACATCGCCGACACCGACACGCTCCGCGTCGTGCGCTTCCCGGTGTCGGACGGCTCGGTGCTGGTGACCTGCTCGCGCTTCGACGACACCATGGTCGTCACCAAAACGAACGAAAAATGCGGCGACGACGTGGAGTGCTAGCGGCGAGGCGACACTGCAACGACTCGCGCGGGGGAGCGCCATCTTGTAGGTTGGCGGCATGAGGGAATTCGACAAGGCCGCTTACGACTGGTGTAAGGCCCTGCGCCAGCGGAGCATTGAAGAGCTTCAGGCGTTCAAGCTCGGTGTTTACTCCATGGCCCGCGACGACGGCGACGGCCCGCACGACGCGACGCAAGCGCACATCGCCACGCTCGAACGCCAGATCGCTAAGCTCGAAGAGCTGATCGCAGCCTACGAACGGGAAAGACGGAAAAGTGCTGAGAGCGCCATGGACCGCGGAGGTTAGCCTGCCAGTATGACTTTCTGTCCTAACGTCGATGGAGGCACTTTCGGTCGCAGAATGAATTGCGATTTCGGCGTGACGACAAGGTCACGGAATGGATGGCCCGGTCTCAGGCTAGCCCATGCCAGGCAACGACGAGGTCCTTGGAGACGGGTTGCTCTGGGAAAACGCGGACGAGTCCCTAAGTCGGGTCGGTGAGGATTCCGCCCTGCCATTCGCAATCGACATTGGCCGAGGCTGACGGATGGGCTTTGCGGAATTCAGCAGCCAAGCGATGCGCCTTCTCCACGCCGGTGGCGCGGCAGGCGGCAATAGAATTGGCGTAAGACGGCATTTGCCGCGTCGCCTCGAACAGCACCGCGCCAGTGTCGCAGTCATGCACGATCAAGTGCAGCACCACAATCGCTATCAGCATGGCGTTTGCGTCTCCAACCAAGACCTTACGCCTCGCCGCCGCAAGGCGCGAACTTTCCCGCACCTCTCTACCGCCAGAGCTTCTCGAAGGGTATACAAGGGACGTAGGACGAGCCGGGTATCTCGCATTCTCTGCGGCTCTGAGCCAATACGATCACAAGCGCGAGCAGCACCGCGATCAGCAAGACCGACCGAATCCATTCGCTTCGATCCACACTTCCCCTCCATCGCAGTCATGCAGCACAAGATACAGCACGACCATCGCTGTCAGCCATGGCGTTGGTCTCCGAACGGGAAGATTATGTGACTCACACGCGATTAGCCAGTATTCGCCACCACAAGGAACGAACTGCGGTACTTTTTAAGCCGCTTGTTCGCCGTGTTGCGTTTTGTCTTCGGTTTTGCCCGCCGCGACGGCGCGCGCGAAATTTTTTTTGGCATCAGAGGGCTCGCATGCTCGCGCAAAGGCGCGTGATGCGCCGCGTGTCACAAACTTCCGGGTGCTGAATCGCCTAGACATTCAGGCGATGTGCGCGACTGTCACAAACGCTCGCGCCCATTGTCACAAAGTTCGGACCGCGTTTGTCATAAACGCACGAAACCGGCTCGCGCTATGGCATGCACGAACGCGTTTCACTATATTCGCGCGAGCGTTTTGACGCGAGCATCAGCGTTTCGGCTTGAACAGCGATGGAGGACAATTTGGCCGCAAAGCGAAAACTGACTGACGACGACATTCAGCGCGTGCACGAGCATGTGCTCAGGCGCGAACAGGCGCGGTATCCGGGCTTCGACATCTCGGTGAAGGTGAAGAAGAAGACCGACGATAACGGCGCACCGATCGTCGTCATCAAGCGCGCGGTCAAGACCAAAGAGGCCGTCTCCGAACTGGTGACGCGGCCGGCGCCGCCCAGCCAGCAGCAGCCGCCGCAGAGCTGACGCACGATAACGGATTGTCTTGCCAAGGCGCGGTGCCGGAAGGCCCGCGCCTTTTCCTATGTCCGCAATCCGGCATAAAGGCCGCCGAAGGCCGCAAGGCCACGTCACGCCGCCGATTGCCGGGACGCCTTGTTCCGTGCCAAACTTCGCGTGGGGGGCGTTTACGGCCGGAAGCGGCCGTCGTGCTTGCCAAGGGGCTCGCCATGCTCGGCTCGCTCGCCTTCGCTCTCGCTCTCGTCCTCGGCGTGTCTGTGGCAAACGCCGGCTCTCCGGGCAGCGATGCCGCCAAGGACTGTAGACCTGCGCGCGGCGATGCGGTGATCGCAAGCTGCACCGAAATCATCGCGCGCGACCCCAATTTCGCTCCGGCCTATTTCAACCGGGGCGTCGCCTACGCGCACAAGGGCG
>CAZFYL010000152.1:0-4463 GCA_964523345.1 uncultured Methyloceanibacter sp. | reverse complement strand
ACCGGTAAGTGATCCGACCTTTAGTGAGATCATAGGGTGTCATCTCGACCAGAACTTTGTCGCCTGCAAGCACCCTGATGCGGTTCTTGCGCATTCGTCCCGCCGTATGGGCGATAATCTCGTGTTCGTTCTCGAGTTTCACCCTAAAGGTGGCGTTCGGGAGCAGCTCCGTCACCACACCCGGAAATTCGAGCATTTCTTCCTTCGCCATAAGGCTCCTTTCCAGTCGAAGTCCGGCGGAGAATGGTCGCGGGAGCCGACAAAATCAAGGACGATTCGGACCTGCGGTGAGCCGGCGGAACGGTTGCGCGGCGTTCTCCAGGCTCCACGTCCACAATCGGCCAGGCACAAGATCTGGATGGCCCGCCGCGACTTACATAAAGACGTTCGCGCCATCTGTCACGAACGGTGCCCAAGGAATGTCGCCGAGCGGCCACGCCGAAGGCGCCGATTGACCAAAGTCCTCTCCTAGCCTCGCCTCTCCCCCCGATCATCGCAAAAGGAGTGAAAAATATGAAAACCCTCCTGTCGACGATCATGGCCTTAGGGCTTGCGGCTGCGATTGCCGCGCCTGCTTGGGCCGGCGATGCGCCAAAGACCAAGGCGAAGGCGGATTGCGAGAAGGCCGGCATGAAATGGGACGAGGCGTCCCAGTCCTGCGCGGCAGGCTAGAGGCAACGCCAAGCAGCGATCCCCTTGGAGCCCCGGACCGTACGCCGGGGCTCTTTTCTTGAAGACCACGAAACTCAGCCCTTCCAGTGCAACGCGCATAGCAGCGTGAACAGCCGCCGTGCGGTGGCGATGTCGACGGCTATCTTGCCCTTGAGCCGCTCCAGCAGCAGGCGGCTCCCCTCGTCGTGCAGGCCGCGGCGTCCCATGTCGATCGCCTCGATCTTCGATGCGGGCTGGGTTTTGATCGCCTGATGGTAGCTGTCGCAAATCAAGAAATAGTCTTTGACGATGCGGCGGAAGGGCGAGAGCGACAGCATCACGTGCTGGATCGGGGCGTGCTCGGCATCGCCCACGGTGAAGACGAGCCGGTTCTCGGCGAACGAGAGCTTGAGCGTATAGGGGCCGCCATTGTGGCCCTCGAGCGCAAAGCGATTGAGCTCGAGAAGATCGAAGATCGCGACCTCGCGCTCATGCTGGACCTCGGGAGAAATGGGGCCGATCGACGCCTCGTCGAGCGTCACCTCGGTCAGGCGGGCATGCTCGGGCCACTCTTCGAGCGCTTCGTCCTCGTCTTCTCCGGTCATGCCTCGTCTCTGATATTGAGCCTGATGGCGACGGAGCGGCGATGGGCGTCAAGTCCCTCGGCCGTGGCAAGGGTCATCGCCGCGGGTCCGAGCGCAGCGAGACTGTCAGCGTCGAGCTTGAGGATCGAGCTTCGTTTCATAAAGTCGAGCACCGACAAGCCTGAGGCGAAGCGCGCGCTTCGTGCCGTCGGCAGAACGTGGTTCGAACCGGCGACATAGTCGCCGATCACCTCAGGCGTGTAGCGGCCGATAAAGATGGCCCCGGCATTCGATATCTTGGCGGCGAGCGCGTCCGCGTCGGCGGTCGCGATCTCAAGATGCTCGGCCGCGAGCCGGTCGGCGATGGCCGGCGCCTCGTCGAGATGTTTCACCAAAATGATGGCGCCAAAATCCCGCCAGCTCGCTCCTGCCGTGTGGTTGCGCGGAAGCGTGGCAAGCTCGGCCTCGACGGCGGCGCCGACGGCACGGCCGAATTCGGCGTCGTCGGTGATGAGGATGGCTTGGGCGGCTTCGTCGTGCTCGGCCTGCGCCAGCAAATCCGTGGCGATCCAGGCCGGATCGTTATCGCGGTCGGCGATCACCACCACCTCCGACGGGCCCGCCACCATGTCGATGCCGACCTGGCCGTAGACTTGGCGCTTGGCGGCGGCGACATAGGCGTTTCCCGGTCCGACGATCTTGGCCACCGGCTTGACCGTCTCGGTGCCGTAAGCGAGCGCGGCGATGGCTTGCGCCCCGCCGAGGCGATAGATCTCGCTCACCCCGGCAAGTTTGGCCGCGACCAGCACCAGCGGATTGAGTTCGCCCTTCGGCGCGGGCACCACCATGACGATGCGCGGGACGCAAGCGACTCTTGCCGGAAGAGCGTTCATCAACACCGAGCTTGGATAGCTGGCAGTTCCGCCCGGGACATAAAGACCGGCCGAGGGGACCGGCGTCCAGCGCGTGCCAAGCTCGACCCCGAGCGCGTCCCGGTAGCGGTCGTCCTTTGGGACTTGTCGCTGATGGTGGTCGAGAATGCGGTCATGGGCGAGTTGGAGCGCATCGCGCGTCGTCTTGTCGACCTTCGCTTGCGCCGCCTCGATCTCCGCCTCGGTGATGCGAATGCCGGCTTCGCGCAGATCGAGATCGTCAAGCTTAAGGGTCAGATCGATCAGCGCGCGGTCGCCTTCGTCGCGCACCCGCGCCAGAATCGCGGCGACCTTGTCGCCCACGTCCTCGGCCTGCTCGCGCTTCTGCCCGAGCAGTGACTTGAAGCCGTCCTCGAAATTTCGGTCGGCGGTTGAGAGCCAGGCAGCCATCGGACACGCAGGCTCAGCTGCCGCCGGCGCCGGGTGCGCCCTCTGCGCCGGCATTAGGCTCATCACCCGGATGCTCAGGCTTGGAGCGCGTGCGCCATACAGGGCCGAGATCCCTGAGCTCGGCCTCGATACATTCGACCTCGAGCTGAATGGAGGCGTCGCCCGAGAAGGTCAAGGTGAGCGTGCCGCCCGGAGCCTCGTTCGGCGCAAAAGCGATCGCAAGCAGAGAAAGCACGCGATCGGAGGCGCGTGGCTTCAAATTCTTGAGCTTGGCGCCAAACACCCGGTCGAACCGGAGGGCCGCGCGGCGGCGCCGGTACTCCTTGCCGCCCGCCTTGGCCGCATTCTCCCAATCGAAGCGGTTGAGAGCGGCCGCAAAGCGTTTCTGCTTCGGCAAATAGGCCATGTCGGCGACGCGCAGGACCGCGTCCTGCAGGAGCGACGACAGGACAGAGAGGTCTTCCTCGTCAAGCGCGATGAGTTTCAACGGTTCCATGGGCATGTGTGACGGGTTGTTGGCACTCGACCTAGCACGCTTCCGCCGCCTCAGGAAACCGTCAACTTGGCCCTTAGTTCGACAATCGCTCGATCTCCGCGCCGCATTTGCGGAGTTTTTCCTCGATCCGCTCGAAGCCGCGATCGAGATGGTAGACCCGGCCGATCGTGGTTTCCCCTTGCGCGGCGAGCCCGGCGATGATGAGCGAGACCGAGGCGCGCAAATCTGTGGCCATGACTTGGGCGCCTTTCAGCCCGCTGACGCCGGTGACCAGCGCCGTGTCGCCCCTCAGCTCGATACTGGCGCCGAGCCGCGCAAGCTCCTGAACATGCATGAAGCGGTTCTCGAAGATGGTCTCGCGCACTTCAGACGTGCCCTCGGCCATGCACATCAGCGCGATCAACTGCGCCTGGAGATCGGTGGGGAAGCCGGGGAAGGGCTGAGTCTCGACCTTGACCGGGCTTAAGCCGTTGCCGTTGCGCGCCACCCTGATCCCGGTCGGCCGCTCCTCGATCTCGATCCCGGTCGCACGCAGCGTATCGAGCGCTTCGCGCAGGAGCTCGGGCACGGCACCTTCGAGCACCACGTCGCCCCCGGTGATGGCGGCGGCCATGGCGTAGGTTCCGGTCTCGATACGGTCGGGCAGCACGCTGTGCTCGGCGGCATACAGCGTCTCGCGCCCCTGCACCCAGAGCGTCGAGGTGCCGATGCCCTCGATCCGCGCGCCCATCCGCACCAGACAATTGGCGAGATCGGCGACCTCCGGCTCGCGCGCCGCGTTCTCGATCGTGCTCTCGCCGCGGGCGAGCACCGCCGCCATCAGCGCGTTATGGGTGGCGCCGACCGACACCTTCTCCAGCTCGACGCGCCCGCCGGTGAGCCCGCGCCGGGCCCGCGCATTGACATAGCCGCCGTCGAGCTCGATCTCGGCGCCGAGCGCCCTTAAGGTTTCCAGGTGCAAGTCGACCGGCCGCGTGCCGATGGCGCAACCGCCTGGTAAAGAGACCCGCGCCTTGCCGCAGCGGGCGACAAGCGGCGCCAGCACCCAGAAGCTCGCGCGCATCCGCGCAACCATCTCGTAAGGGGCCGTAGTGTCGACGATCTCCGTCGCGGTCAGTCGGAGCGTCTGGCCGTCGCTCGAGCGCTGGTTCGCTCTTTTGCCGGCGATGGTGACGTCGACGCCGTGATTGCCGAGGATGCGGGACAGAAGGATGACGTCGGCAAGACGCGGCACGTTGTGCAATGTCACCGTCTCGCGGGTGAGAAGGCTGGCGATCATCAAAGGCAGCGCGGCATTCTTGGCGCCGCTGATCGGGATGGTTCCGGTCAAACGCTTGCCGCCGACAATGCGGATACTGTCCATGACGTTACTCCCTCGTGGCCCTGTCCCCGTCTGTTCTTGTTTTGGCG
>CAZFYL010000151.1:0-4489 GCA_964523345.1 uncultured Methyloceanibacter sp. | reverse complement strand
TTCTGGGAGACCAGTCAGGAACAAGCACAAGCCGAAGCGCCGCCGCCTGCCGTCACCGTGGCCAAGCCGCTGATCAGGGAGATGGAGGAATGGAGCGATTTCACCGGCCAGTTCGAACCGATGGAATCGGTCGAGGTGCGTGCCCGCGTCAGCGGCTATCTCGAATCCGTCAACTTCACCGACGGCCAGCTCGTCAAGAGGGGCGATCTTTTGTTCGTGATCGAGCCGCGTCCCTTCGAGCTTGCGCTTGAGACGTCCAAGGCGCAAGTCGCTCAGGCCGAGGCGCAGCTGCAGCTTGCGCAAGCCCAGCTCGAACGCACCGCGCAATTGCTCAAGAACGAATTCGCCAGCAAGGAAACCTATGACGAGCGTGTGTCGCAGGTCGCCATTGCCAAGGCGACGCGCGATGCGGCCGTGGCCGAGGTCAACCAGGCTCAGCTCAATCTCGACTATACGCGCGTCACCGCGCCGGTCTCAGGCCGCATGGGCCGCCATGAAGTCAGCGTCGGCAATCTCGTGATGGGCGGAACCAGCGGCAACACCACGCTGCTTACCACCATCGTCTCGCTCGATCCGATCTGGCTCAGCTTCAATGTGAGCGAGGGCGAGGGCATGACCTATAAGCGGCTTATTCAGAAGGGCGAGGTCAAGTCGGCGCGCGACAATAAGGTCGCGGTGCAAGGCCAGCTGATGGACGAGAAGACCTGGCCGCTCAAAGGCAGCATCGATTTCGTCGATAACCAGTATGACCGCTCGTCGGGAACGATCCGCGTGCGGGCGGCCTTTCCCAATCCCGATCTGTTCATCACGCCGGGACAGTTCGGCCGGGTACGCGTGCCGATGTCGCCGCTGCGTCCGACCATGCTCGTGCCCGATGCCGCGGTGGTGACCGACCAGTCGGTCAAGCTCCTGTTCACGGTCGACGCCGACGACAGTGTGGTGCCGAAGCCGGTCGAGCTTGGCCCGGTTACCGATGACGGTTTGCGCGTGATCAGGGAGGGGATCGGCCGCGACGACCGCGTCATTATCAAGGGGCTGTTGCGCGCGCGGCCTGGCGCCAAGGTCACGCCCGAGGAGGGCGAGGTCGGCGCGCCCGACAAGCCAAACGCCGTGCCGGGGACATGAACCTCTCGCACTTCTTTGTCGACCGGCCGATCTTCGCCGCGGTCGTGTCGATCATCATCACGCTGATCGGCGCGGTGGCGTATTTCAGCCTGCCGGTGTCGCAATATCCCGAGATCGCGCCGCCGTCGATCTCGGTGAACGCGACCTATCCGGGCGCGTCAGCCGATATCGTGGCCAAGACGGTGGCGACGCCGCTCGAGCAGGAGATCAACGGCGTCGACAACATGCTCTATATGACGTCGCAATCGACCGGCAACGGCAACCTGTCGCTCTCGATCACCTTCAAGCTCGGAACCAATCTCGACACGGCGCAAGTGCTGGTGCAGAACCGCGTGTCGACGGCTCTGCCGCGTCTGCCCGAGGAAGTGCGGGCGATCGGCGTGACCGTCAACAAGCAGTCGCCCGACTTGATGATGGTGATCCACTTAAGCTCGCCGGACGACTCGCGCGATCTGCTCTACATCTCCAACTACGCCACGCTGCACGTGAAGGACGTGCTGTCGCGCATCGACGGGGTGGGCAATGTCACCATTTTCGGCGCGCGCGACTATTCGATGCGCATTTGGCTCGATCCCGAAAAGCTCGCAGTGCGCGGGCTGACCGCCGGCGACGTGGTCCAGGCGCTCCGAGGCCAGAACGTTCAAGTCGCGGCTGGGGTGATCAATCAGCCCCCGGTGCCGAAGCCCGGCGCTTTCCAGCTCAGCGTCGAGACCGAAGGCCGGCTGTCGGACACCGAGGCGTTCGGCAATGTCATCGTCAAGTCCGAGCCCGAGGGCAGGGTGGTTCGCATTCGGGACATCGGCCGGGTCGAGCTCGGCGCCGCCGACTACAATCGCAGCGGCTATCTCGACGAGCGGGTGGCGATCCCCATGGGCATTTTCCAGCGGCCCGGCTCCAATGCGCTCGCCACCGCCACCGAAGTGCAGGACAAGATGGCGGAGCTTGCCGAATACTTCCCGCACGGGCTCCGCTACGACATCGTCTACAATCCGACGGTCTTCATCTCGCAATCGGTCGAGGCGGTGATCACCACCATGTTCGAGGCGGTGATCCTCGTGGTGGTGGTGATCGTTCTGTTCCTGCAGACCTGGCGCGCCTCGATCATCCCTATCGTTGCCATTCCCGTCTCGCTGATCGGAAGTATGGCGGTGTTGGCGGCGCTCGGTTTCTCGATCAACAATCTGACGCTGTTCGGTCTCGTGCTTGCCATCGGCATCGTGGTCGACGACGCCATCGTGGTGGTGGAGAATGTCGAGCGCAATATTCGCGAAGGATTGAATCCGCGGCAGGCTGCTCACGAGACCATGGACGAAGTCGGCGGGGCGCTGATCGCCATGACGCTGGTGGTCGCGGCCGTGTTCATCCCGTCGGCTTTCATCACCGGCATCACCGGGCAGTTCTTCCGTCAGTTCGCGGTGACGATCACCACGGCGACGCTGATCTCGTTGCTGGTGTCGCTGACCTTGAGTCCGGCGCTGTGCGCGCTGCTGTTCAAGCCGCATGAAGCGGCGCCCGAAAAGCAAAGCATCCTTCTCCGGCCGCTCAGGGCGTTCTTCAACGGATTCAACCGCGCGTTCGAATGGACCTCGTTCCGCTACGGCATGCTCACGGGCCGGCTCGTTCGCATCTCTTTGCTGATGCTTGTCGTCTATGCCGGACTGATTGGGCTCACCGCCTATCAGTTCGTCCAGGCGCCGACCGGGTTCATTCCGCGGCAGGATCAAGGCTATTTGATCAATGTCATCCAGCTTCCGCCCGGCGCTTCGCTCACACGCACCGACGAAGTTGCGCGCAGGGTCACGAAGATTGCGCTCGACACGCCGGGCATCGCCCATGCCGTACCGATCGTCGGCCTCGACGGCGCCACCTTCACCACCGCGCCCAACTCCGCGGTGGTGTTCACCCCGCTCGACAGTTTCAAGGAACGCGCTGAAAAAGGGCAGAGCGCCGAAGCTCTGCTGGTCGCCCTGAACACCAAATATGCGGCGATCCAAGAGGCTTTCGTGATCGGCATCTCACCGCCGCCGGTGCGGGGTATCGGCACCACTGGCGGCTTCAAGATGCAAGTGCAGGACATTCGCGGCGGCGACCTGACGCAGCTCGAAGAGGTCGCGCAGTCGATCGTGGCCGGTGCCACCAAGATCGAGGGCATCGGCAATGTGTTCACCACCTTCAACACGCGCACGCCGAAGGTCTATGCCGATATCGATCGCGTCCGCGCCGAGATGCTGGGTGTCGATCCCAACGACGTGTTCCAGACGCTGGAGGTCTATGTCGGGTCGACCTATGTGAACGATTTCAATTTCCTCGGCCGCACCTACCGGGTCACCGCCCAGGCCGACGGCGATTTCCGCCAGGACCTCCATGCCATCGGGCAGTTGAAGACGCGCAACGCCAATGGCGAGATGGTGCCGCTGTCATCGGTTGCCTCGTTCCGCAATATCACCGGGCCCTACCGGATCGAACGCTTCAACCTGTTCAACTCGGCGGCAGTGCAGGGCGCCACGCTGCCGGGCTACTCGACCGGCTACGGACTTGCGCAGATGGAGCAGCTCGCGCGCCAGACGCTGCCAGACGGTTATGCCTTTCAATGGACCGAGATCGCCTTCCAGGAAAAGCTCGCGGGCAACACCACCATCTATATCTTCCTCGCCTCGGTGGTGTTCGTGTTTCTGCTGTTGTCCGCTCAATATGAAAGCTGGACGCTGCCGCTCGCGGTGATTCTGATCGTGCCCATGTGTCTGCTCGCCGCCATCAGTGGGCTGCTTGCGCGCGCTTTGGATGTGAACATTCTCGCCCAGGTCGGCTTCGTCGTGCTGATCGCGCTCGCGGCCAAGAATGCGATTCTGATCGTCGAGTTCGCCAAGCAGAACGAGGAGCGCGGCGAAGACCGGTTCCAGGCCGTCACCGAAGCGGCGCGCGTGCGCTTGCGTCCGATCCTGATGACCGCGTTCGCCTTTATTCTCGGCGTGCTGCCGCTGGCGATCGCCACCGGCGCCGGTGCCGAGATGCGCCAAGCGCTCGGCACCACGGTGTTCTTCGGCATGATCGGTGTGACCTTGTTCGGGCTGATCTTCACGCCGGTGTTCTATGTGGTGATGCGAAGATTCGCGCGGGGCCCGCGCGCCAAAACTGCGCCGCGCTCAGCCCCGGCGGAATAGGTGCTCTAAGGAACGAGAACGACGCGGAAGCGGGCCTTGCCGCTCAGCATGCGCTCATACGCTTCGGCTGCGCGCGTGAGCGGAAACGTCTCGATCATCGGTGCCACGCCGGCCAGCGCGCTGAAGCGCAGCGTGTCTTCCGAATCGGCCGAGGAGCCCGACGGCCAGCCGCGCACGCCGCGGCGCGCGCCGATCACATGATA
>CAZFYL010000150.1:1959-4523 GCA_964523345.1 uncultured Methyloceanibacter sp. | reverse complement strand
ACGATTTCGTGCGTCATGTTCTCCACCGTGAACCGCTCGGCGACGATCTTTTGCAACGCGGCGGCGCGCTCAAGGAACGGCCGTGGCTCGACCAGAAAAGCGCGTAGCTGGCCAGCCAGCGCGGGAACGTCGTCCGGCGGGATCAGCGGCATATCGACTCCGTCGACAATCTCGGGGATGCCGCCGACCTTGGTCGCGATCAACGGCATCTGCGCGGCAGCCGCCTCCAGCACGATATAGGGGAAAGAGTCGAGGCGCGACGGCACCACCACGCAGCGGGCACGGGCGAAGGCACTGCGCGCGGACTGTGCGCCGGTAAAGGAGACTCTATTGTGAAGGCCAAGTTTGCGCGCAAGGCGCTTCAGACGCACCTCGTCCGGGCCGCTGCCGACAATAAGCGCGCGGCCTGGGAACACCGACTGATGAACGGCGAGCGCTTCGAGTAGAACGTCGACGCCTTTCCGATGATTGAGCCCGCCAATGAAGACGAAATCGACCGCATTGTCGGTGACCATCGGCTCATAGAACTCGTGGCGGTGGAGCCCGTTGGCGACGATCCGCGTCGGGCAAAGCGGGTGTCCCACAAGCTCGACATAGCGGCTAGCTGCAAAATGGCTCTCGAACAACAAGCCGTCGGTTTTGGTTAGCATCTTGCGCTCGACCATAAGATGAAGCCGGCCAAGCGGATGCGTTGGCGAATGCAAATTGCCGCCATGGGGCGCATAGACCGCCTTCACTTTCTTGGCTTTGCGCTTCAACTTGCTACCGGCCAGCCGCGCATATAGTCCCCCTTTGACGCCATGGCCGTGCACAACGTCGACCCCGAGCTTGGCGCCAAGGCGCGCGATCCTGTGGACGATAGCCCAGTCCCTCAAGCTGAAGTGGCTGGGCATGGGAATGCGGGTGAGCCCAAGCACGCTATTGTCGTTCAGGCGCCCGAGTGCAACCGGATCGCCTTCGCTTGAGGAATCGCAGACAACGCCCAGTTCGGCGCCAAGCTGGACCTGGCCGAGCGCCAGATCGTGGACATGCCGGAAGAGGCCGCCTGCGGGCGTGCTCAGGCAATGTAGAATTCGAAGTGTCGAACTCACTGGACCCTGCGTTGAAACGCTTAAGACGGGGCAAGGGGTGAGCTTTAGAAGAAGCGTTGGCCAAGGTAAATAGCGAGAGCCGCCTATTCGAACGCCACCGCATGGCGCGGGAACGCACTCCTCGGAGCGTCGCAGCCGGGACGATGGCGTCCCACGACAACAGTCCCCATGCTTAACGGAGCCTATCCGGCCGTTTCGAAGCGGGCCGCGCCTTAAACATTTGGTTACAAGCCTGCGGCTCTAATGAGCCTGTTTGAGGCCGGTTGGAGAAGTTGGGCACCATGCGTTCGGTCGCGGAACGTTTCGACCCCCAGGAGCTTGATCGCGTGAAATGGCGCGCAAGGGCCGGGATCGCAGGCCTTGTGATTGGCGCTGCGTTTGTCATTTTTATCGCCCTGCCGCCGGCGCGGCTGCTTCTCATCTTTGGGGAGCAGATCTCCCAATCTCAAATCTCCACCGCACGTGAAGCCATCGGGTCGTACGGCCTGACGGGTCTGCTGGTTCTTGTCGGGTCCTGTCTACTTCTCTACGGGCTCAGGCGTGTTCGGCGCCGGGCCCGAGCGGATGCGATACCAGTCAGTTGTGCCGTGCCTGCGCAGATATCGCCCTTGCGCGTCCATGGCGCGGGCGTGAGGCAAGGCGGCAGGCAGTTGAAGCGGCCATCCTTTCTGCCAGAGCAACATGGGGATGACGCAAAGCTTGGCCGGAACGCAGAAACGCCGCGCGGGCCCGGCCCAAGCGCTCAGTCCGCGGCCGGGTTCCTGATGCGCTTCCGGCGGAGCCTCGCTCTCGGCGAGACCGGAGCCGAAGCGTTGATGCCAATGCCGCCGGCAAGAAGGATTGTCCGTCATCCTCGCTTTCGACAGGAAAGATTTGCGTCCGCAGACAGTCGTGACTCGTGCAGGGTGCGAACGCCCGATACGGTCCTGAACCAGATCTATGCCGCGGGCCGGGGCGGGGCGCCGCGGGCCCTTCTCGTGAGCGGCGCAACCGCCTCGCTCGATGCAACGCCCGAAGCGGTTTCGATCGCCCGTGCGTTGGCGACCGGTGGCGATCAGGTCGTCTTGGTCGACCTTGCCTGCGGGCGCGTCTCCATCTCCGGCACGCTTGGCCTAAAGTCCTCACCCGGTCTTGCCGAGCTTTTTGCCGGCCGGGCTGGATTTGAGGACGTGGTCAGGGTTGATGCGGAAACGCCCCTTCAGGTGATTGCCGCCGGAGGTCCCACGCCGACGGTCCCTGACGAAGGCAACGAACGCTTCACCTCCGTGTTAGAGGCGCTGACACAGGCTTATGACGGCGTCGTGCTCCACGCCGACCACGAAGCGCTGCTGAAGTTTACGCCCGCGCTGAAGTTCGAACTATCGGTCGCGATTGCGGTGGTGGATACAGCTTCCGGCGCGGACAGCGCCAAAAGCGATTTGAACGCGTTCTCGCCGCTTGGCTGCCCGGTCCTGGTCTACGAGAAGCGCAGTG
>CAZFYL010000150.1:0-1859 GCA_964523345.1 uncultured Methyloceanibacter sp. | reverse complement strand
TGCGGCCCGAGCCGATCACGGCGGCGATTGTCGCGTAGACCGCGAGCGCCAGGAGAAGGACAATCGTGCCGATGAGCTTGCGAGACCGGGGGCGCATTATTCGTCCACGTACACGAAGGTCAATTCAGCGCGGATCATAACAGGTTTTCGCGATTGAATTTTGCGCGAACCTCTGTGCAATTGACGTCCATGTCTTCGACCGCAACATTCGCCCGTTCCGAGAGGGAAGCCGCGATGCCGCCGCGCCATGCCCGCGCTTTGACGCTTTGGCTCGGCGCCCTCGCAGCCCTCATCGTCGCCATGATCCTTGTCGGCGGCGCCACGCGGCTTACCGATTCAGGCCTTTCTATCACCGAGTGGCAACCGGTTGTCGGCGCAATTCCGCCTTTGTCGGAGCCGGAGTGGGACGAGGCCTTCTCCGCCTATAAGACCATTCCGGAATATACCGAGCTCAAGCGCGGGATGAGCCTTGAGGAATTCAAGACCATCTATTGGTGGGAATGGACGCATCGGTTTCTCGGACGGCTGATCGGCATCGCGTTCTTCGTGCCGTTCGTCTTGTTCTGGATCGCGAGGTATATCCCGGCTCGGCTTCTGCCCCGGCTGATCGCTCTGTTCGTCCTTGGCGGCCTTCAGGGAGCGCTCGGCTGGTATATGGTGATGAGCGGGCTGAGCGAGCGCACCGATGTGAGCCAGTAT
Source organism: uncultured Methyloceanibacter sp. (assembly GCA_964523345.1). Taxonomy (GTDB): domain Bacteria; phylum Pseudomonadota; class Alphaproteobacteria; order Rhizobiales; family Methyloligellaceae; genus Methyloceanibacter. The sequence goes on along the minus strand of CAZFYL010000150.1, from coordinate 1,160 downwards.
CGTCTCGCCGCGCATTTCGGCGTTGCCCTTGTCATCCTCGGTTACACGCTATGGCTCTTGTTTAGTGTCGGCGGGGGGAGGGGTGCGGCTGCACGGCCGCGCGGTTCGGTTTGGGTGGCGAGCCTCGTGCTGGGACTGATCTTTCTACAAATGCTGGCGGGCGCGCTGGTCGCCGGCCTCGACGCCGGCATGGGGTACAATAGCTGGCCGCTCATCAACGGCGCGTTCGTCCCTGCGGGCCTTGCCGAGGCGTCGCCCTGGTATCTCAATCTGTTCGAGAATCCGCTGACCGTGCAGTTCGACCACCGCATGCTGGGATATGCGGTCGTTCTGGCCGTGCTCGGCCAATTGTCGTGGCTCGCGGTCAAGGGCGGTCCGCCGCCACTGCTCGGAAGCGCGTTGACGCTGGCGTTCCTCGCGGTCCTGCAAGCGGCACTCGGCGTCTGGACGCTGCTTCTTGCCGTGCCGATTGTCCTCGGGCTTGCCCATCAAGCCGGCGCCATCGCCGTCTTCGCCGTCGCGCTTTACAATTTATGGCTGGCGCAGGGTGCGTCCTTCGCGGCCACGGAGGGTCAAGCGGCGGAAAGCGCCTGATCGAGATCGGCGATGATGTCCTCGACGTTTTCCAGGCCGACCGAGAGGCGAACCACTTCAGGGCCCGCGCCGGCACTGATGCGCTGCTCGTCGGTGAGCTGACGGTGCGTGGTCGAGGCGGGGTGGATGATGAGGCTCCGCGTGTCGCCGATATTGGCAAGGTGACTGAACAGCTTGACGTTGCTGACGAGCGCGATGCCGGCCTCGTACCCGCCTTTCAGCCCGAAGGTAAAAACGGCCCCGGCGCCTTTCGGCGAATAACGCTTGGCCATCTCGTTGAACGCATTGCCGGGGAGGCCGGCATAGTTCACCCACGCGACCTTGTCGTGACCGGAGAGCCAAGTGGCCACGGCGAGCGCGTTGTCGCAGTGCCGCTGCATGCGGAGCGGCAAGGTCTCGATCCCGGTCAGGATCAAAAACGCGTTGAACGGCGAGATCGCCGGACCGAGATCGCGCAAGCTCAACACGCGGCAGGCGATGGCAAAGGCGAAGTTACCGAACGTCTCGGCCAGCGTGATGCCGTGATAGGAGGCGCAAGGCTCCGACAAGGTCGGATAGCGGCCGCT
>CAZFYL010000149.1:0-4596 GCA_964523345.1 uncultured Methyloceanibacter sp. | reverse complement strand
TCGCCTCTTGTTTCAGCGCGGCCGCCACCGCGTCATGATCGGAGAACGGCACCACGCTATCGCCCACGGTCTGGCCCGTCTCATGGCCCTTGCCCGCCACCAGCAAGACGTCGCCTGGTTCGAGACCGGCAATGGCTTCGGCGATTGCGCTAGCGCGGTCGCCAATCTCGAGCGCGCCGGGTGCCGCCGCCAAGATTTGCTGGCGAATCTCAGCAGGATCTTCGCTGCGCGGATTGTCGTCGGTCACGATCACAAGATCGGCTCGCCCGGCGGCAGCCTTTCCCATCTCGGGGCGCTTGCCTTTATCGCGATCGCCGCCGCACCCGAACACGACGGCAAGACGGTTTTTTGCATAAGGACGCAGCGCATCGAGCGCTTTCGCCAGCGCATCCGGCGTGTGGGCATAATCGATGAAGATCGGCGCCACGCCCCGCGCCATGCCGGCGAGCTCGAGCCGTCCCCGCGCGACCGTGAGCGATGCAAGCATCGGCAGCGCTGTTTCAGCACTGGTGCCGGTAGCCATGACAAGCCCGGCGGCCACGAGCGCATTAGATGCTTGGAAGTCTCCAACCAATGGAAGCCGCACGGCAGACTGCTTGCCGCCATGTTCGATGACCAGGCGCTGACCGAAACCGTCGCGCTCGGCCGAGACAAGGCGCAATGTCTTTCCTTGGCGTCCGATGGTGACAACATCGAGCCCGCGCGCCTTCGCGGCTTCAGCCACATGCCTGCCCGCCTCGCTGTCGACATCCATCACCGCGGCGGCGCCTTGCGGCAGAAGCTCGGTGAACAGGCGGAGCTTCTGCGCGAAATAGTCGTCAAAGCTTTGGTGATAATCCAAATGATCGCGCGAGATGTTGGTGAAGGCGGCCGCCGCCAACGCCACGCCATCGACGCGGCGTTGCTGTAGGCCGTGGCTCGACGCTTCGAGCGCAAGATGGGCGACACCGTCGGTGGCAAGCGCGGCAAGGAGGCGATGCAGTTCGATCGGGTCGGGCGTGGTATGCGTCAGTATCTTCGTGCCGGATGGGCTTACCAGACCGACGGTGCCGAGGCTCGCGGCCTTGAGCCCCTCGCCCGACCAAAGCTGGCGCACATAGGAGGCAACGGAGGTCTTGCCGTTGGTCCCGGTCACGGCGATGGTGACCTTGGGCTGAAGGCCGAAAAAGCGCGCCGCGATCAGTGCAAGCCGCCGGCGCGGATCGCTGTCCTCGATCACCGGAACCGCGCTAGAGGCCGGCTTTGCGCCAGGCGGCACCAGAATCGCCGCGGCGCCACGCGTCAAAGCATCGGCAATGAAACGCGCGCCGTCGGTCTTGACACCCGGCAAGGCGGCGAACAGATAGCCCGGCTTGACCTCACGGCTGTCGGCCGCAAGCCCGCTGATCGGAACGCCGTCGAGGCCGGCCGGCAGCTTCGCCTCGCGCCCCAGCAGCTCACCCAGAGTCATGGTCGAACATGCGCCCGGAAAAGTGGCGTTTCCTTGAAAATCGGGGACTTGGCCAACCCGCCAAGGGCTGACGCCCGTTAATAGGAGGCGAGCACCTTGGCGTCAATTTTGCGCTGATCGCGCTCGCGTTTCGGCGTCACGCCAAGGATCGGCGCGATCCGGGCGACGATCCGGCCGACCGTGGGCGCGGCATTGAGGCCGGCGGTGGCGTGATTATGCGACTCAGGCACCCGCTGCGGTTCGTCGAGCATGACCAGCACGACATATTCCGGCGCATCGGTGGGGAAGGTGGCGAGGAAGCTGGTCAGCAGCGCCGAGGTGGAATAGCGGCCATGCACCACTTTCTCCGCGGTCCCGGTCTTGCCGCCGACGCGGTACCCCTCGGCGTTGGCGCGCTTGCCTGTTCCCTTGAGCACGTTGAGACGCATCATTTTCAGCATGGCGGCGCTGGTGCTGCGCTTCAGCACCCTTTCGCCGCCCTGGATACCATCCTCGCGCGAGCGCGGCAGGAAGGTCGGCGTCACCGCGATCCCGCCATTGACGAGAGGCAGTGTTGCTGCGGCAAGCTGGAGCGGCGTCACCGACAGACCGTGACCGAAACCGATGGTCATACTGCTCAGCTTCTGCCAATCCGCCGGAACGATTGGCGCCGCGCTGGGGCCAAGCTCGGTGGTCACAGAGTTCATTAACCCCAACTTCTTGAGAAAGCCGCGGTGCCGGTCGACGCCCATGTGCAGCGCCATCTTGGCTGCGCCGATATTGGACGAATAGATAAAGACCTCCGGTACGCTTAACGGGCGTCGCTTGCCGTGGAAGTCGTCGATCGTGAAGGAGGCGTAGTGAATCGGGCCCGAGGCGTCATAGCGTGTGTGCAGCGTGGCTAGGCCTAAGTCGAGAACGCCAGCAACGGTGAACACCTTGAACACCGAACCCATTTCGTAAACGCCGAAGCCGATCCGATTCAGACGGTTTTTGTCCAGCGCCTGCTCCCGGTGATTAGGGTCGTAATCGGGCAGCGACGAGAGCGCCACCACTTCTCCGGAATGCGCGTCGATGACGATTCCCGCCGCGGCCTTGGCGCGATACGTGGCCATGGAGCGGCCGAGTTCTTCGCGCAGCACATGTTGCGCGCCGAGATCGAGCGACAGCGTGACGCCCGCTTCGCCGGTCATCGCCAGCTGGGGGTTGTTGTCGATGAATTTCTCGATACCGCCGAGGCCCTTATTGTCGACGTCGACGAGGCCGACGACATGACTTGCCGTAACGCCCATGGGATAGACGCGGCGATATTCCTCGATGAAGCCGAGACCGGGGAGACCGAGCTCGTGAATCTCGGACTGCTGCTTTGGCGTCAATTCACGCTTGATACGAACGAAGCGCCGGCCGTGTTTCAGCCTCGCGCGAAGCTTTCTGGCATTGACGTCGGGCAGGACGCTCGTGACTTGTTCGGCCAGCTCGTCGATGTCGATGACGCGCGCGGGATCGGCGTAAAGGGTTGCGCCCTTGATGTCGGTAGCGAGCAACCGTCCGCCGCGATCGAAGATGTCGGGCCGGTGGATCGTGGTGGAGATATCGTAGAGGCTGCCGGAACTCGGTCCGGTCGCGGCTAAGCCGAGAGTCACAAGACGCGCCCCGATGGCGACAAAGGCGACGGCAAAGGCAAGACAGGCGAGGCGATAGCGATTGCGGCCGCGCGCAAGATAGGCGCGCTCCGCGCGCGAGGTGGCAGCGTCGTTTCTTACAGCGTCGGGCATGATTGTCGTGGCCTACCGGGCGGACGCGTCAACTGGCCGCTCAACCTTGGCCGCCGGCCACTGCGCGGCAGGCGCACTGGCGACAGAGACCTTTGACCTCGTGGGCGGCGTGGTCGACTTCGCGGCCGGATCGCTTGCCGGCGCCGCCGGGTTCATAAGGACCGGGCCGAAATCGCTATCGGACGCGGTATCGAGAGTGACGAGTTGCGCAGGGTTGGCGGGCGCAAGCTTCAGATATTTCCGGGCCAGCCGCTCGATACGCTCCGGGCGGTTGAGCAGGCTCCATTCGGCGCGCAGCACGGCGATCGCGTCACGTTCATCGTCGATTTGCTTATGGAGGGTGGAGATTTCCCCATCGAGCGCGCGAGCCCGATATTTGACCTGATAGATGACACCGGCGAGCGCCACCAGGCCGATCACAAGACAGATATTAACAAATCGCATAGCGAGTCCCTCAAACGGCGAAGCCAAGCCGCGGCACCCCGAGCGCGGCAAGGTCTAGAGGATGAGCGGGCGCCGCGGTCCGCAAGGCGGCTCTGAGCCGGGCCGAGCGGGCGCGCGGATTCCGCGCTATTTCCTTCTTGTCCGGTTCTACCGGACGCCGGTTAAGAAGCTGGAAGCTTGGGGCAAAAATTTTGGCTTCGGACTCCGGGAGGTGACGCGAGGCCCGCGGGGGCGGTGCGCTACGGCTCGCGAGGAAGCGCTTGGCGATGCGGTCCTCAAGCGAGTGGAAGGTTACGATGGCCAAGCGCCCCCGGGCCTCGAGCAGCCGCTCGGCGGCGGCAAGGCCTTTGGCCAATTCGTCGAGCTCCTCATTGAGAAAGAGCCGGAGCGCCTGGAAGGTGCGGGTGGCCGGGTGCTTGGTTTCGTCGCGTTTGCGGCCGAGAACCTTGGCCACCAGCTCGGCAAGCTCGCCCGTGGTCGCGATCGGCTTTTCTGCCCGCCGCGCGACGATCGCCTTGGCGATGGCGCGGGCGCGGCGCTCTTCGCCAAGTTTCCAGAGGATTTCGGCAAGCTCCTCCTCTGGCAGGGTGTTGAGGACATCGCCGGCCGAGGGCCCCCCCTCGCCCATGCGCATGTCGAGGGGGCCGTCCTGCATGAACGAGAAGCCGCGCTCCGGCCGGTCGAGCTGCATTGAGGAAACGCCGAGATCGAGGGTCACGCCGTCGACGGCGTTGAAGCCTTCGCTTGCCGCGATCTCCTCCATGTCGCTGTAACGGCCAAGCACAGCGAGCAACCGGCCCGGATATTTTTGGGCCAGTAAGCCGCTTAACCGAAACGCCTCGGGATCCCGGTCAATGGCGATGACCTTGCAATCGGCGCGACTGAGAACGGCTTCGCTGTATCCGCCTGCGCCAAAGGTTCCGTCGACGACGATCTCGCCGTCTTTGG
>CAZFYL010000148.1:0-4608 GCA_964523345.1 uncultured Methyloceanibacter sp. | reverse complement strand
TAGATATTCTCGCGGCCGGTGAGTTCCGGGTGAAAGCCCGTTCCGACCTCGAGCAGGCTCGCCACGCGCCCGCGGATCTCGACGCGCCCTTCTGTCGGCGCAGTGATGCGGGAAAGGATTTTGAGTAGGGTCGACTTGCCTGCGCCATTGCGGCCGATGATGCCGACAACCTCACCTTCACTCACGCCAAGGTTCAGGCCCTTCAACGCCCAGATACGCTGTTCGGCATTCGCCGTTCCACTCAGGCGTTTCAGGCGCCGGAAGGGTGCGGTGGTTATCGAAACCAGCATCTCGCGGAAGGTCTCGTAACCGGTCTCCCGGCCTCCGATCACATATTCCTTGCTGAGGTTGTCGACGGTAACGACGGAGCGGCTCATCGGCGAACGGTCAGATCACGTCGGCGAAGCGGCGCTCGACCTTCTCGAAATAGGCGACGCCGGCGACAAAGACGACGAACGCGACGCCGAGCGAGAGGGCGAGTGCGGGGATGTCGAACGGGCGCCCAAGGAAGGCGGAGCGGAAGCCTTCGATGAGTCCCGCCATGGGATTGAGGTAAAGCAGCCATCTCCAATTTTCCGGCACCAGGCTGGCCGGATAAACCACTGGCGTGGCGAACATCCAGAATTGGACCAGGAACGGGATGACATAGCGGAAATCGCGATAGGTGACCGTGAGCGCCGAAAGGATCGTGCCGACGCCCAACGCAACGAAGATAACGCCGGCAATCAGCAACGGTGCCGCCAGCAGGTTAAGGCTCCATCCCACGCCGTACCAGGCCATGAGAATGAGCAGCACGCCGGCTGAAATGGCGAAATCGACAAGTCCGGTTCCAACCGATGAGAGCGGGATGATGAGGCGCGGGAAATAGACCTTGCTGACGAGGTGCCTGGAGCCGACCAACGAATTGCCCGAGGTGCTGATGGCGTTGGCAAAGAACGTCCAAGGAAGCAGCGCGGCGTAGACGAAGACCGGATAGGGAATGCCGTCCGATGGTATCTTCGCCAAACGGCCGAAAAAGATCGAGAACACGATCATCAGCATGACCGGCTGGATAATCGCCCATAAGAACCCCAGCACGGTCTGCTTGTAGCGCACCCTCACGTCGCGGGCGGTCAGCACGAACAGGAGCTCGCGGTAGGCCCACAGCTCTTTAAGATCGAGCGACCGCCACCCCTTGATCGGTTCGATGATCGTGAGGTGCTCATGACCGAAATAGTCGTGGTCCGGCGCCTCCGTTCGGCCCGGACCCTGCCGCGAAGCGGCTGTCGGCTCGGAGAGCTCAGTGAGGGACGCCTTATGGGAGGTCATATGTCTGGAAAATTGCAGCAGATTCAATCATGTAGCGCAAAGCTACCGCCGCCCGGGTGACTCGCCCCCAGTGCATGGGAATTCCTCGGCGCCCTCGCGGCCGTTCCATAGCGCCTCCCCTGGCCAGCGAAGATTCATGCAGCGCGTAGCTATTTGACACTCATCCCTTGGAAGAGCGCTCAGCAATCTAAACCGTCTGGCGTGCGGCGCGAACGGGTAAATGGCTGGCTTCCGTCTCGGTTGCAGCGCCAACAGGCGCACCGGTTTTGGGTCCTTCTGGCTCACCCTGCACCGCTCGCGCGTCCAACCCATTAGGTCTCGCGCCCCAGACGACAATTCCCAAAGTACGGATCAGGATTCTGAGGTCCAGCCACAACGACGCATTGGCGATGTACCAAATGTCGAGCGACGCCTTTTGTTCAGCGGAGACATACCGTCCGCCATTGACCTGCGCCCACCCGGTTAATCCGGGCCGGACGAGCAGCCGCACGGTCCGGTCCTCCGGTTGATCGACAGGGAGCAGAGGACGCGGGCCGACGAATGACATTTCGCCGACCAGGATGTTGTACAGCTGGGGCAATTCATCGAGATGGCTTCGCCGCAAGAAGCGGCCAATAACCGACGAGCGGAGATCGTCGGGGATACGGTCGCCCGCGGCGTCATGGGCTCCGCGCATGGTACGAAACTTATAGAGCTTAACGGGACGGCCTCCCCTGCCTGGCCGCCACTGCCAGAACAGAAGCGGGGTCCCGACATCGATCGCGACGAGAACCGCCTGCAAAACTATGAACGGCGCCAGGACGATAAGCATAGTGAGTGCCACGGCGGCATCGATCATACGCTTCAAGCGATGGTATCGTGCAGGCAACACCCGCTCATTCGTCTCCGTGGTTTCGCTGTTCTCGCCGGCGAGAGATGGCGCCGTCCCCGCGACCTGAGGCAAAGTATCGAGCGGGGGCGTGTTGCTTGAAGCTCCGGCGCCGCGCAAACCGAGACTCTCGACCAGCCAATCGACCTTGATTGCCGATGAACGTTCCACCGTCTGCAGGGCTTCTCGGGCGGCTCCGGACAATTGCTCGAACGGTTGAGTCACCACGATACGGTTGACCCTCACGCCATGAATTTCAAGTTGGGCCAGGACTCGTTGCACATTCTCAGGCTCGCTCAAAATCTTGTGCATGCGGAGGAATCGTCCTTTCAGCTGTTTTGAGCCAGTCGAAAGGATGCCTACGACGACAAAACTGTCCGAGGCGAACTCGGCAACCGAACGCAAATAGAGCTCGGTGATATCGTTGACGCCCACAATCAGAACATGTTGCGTGTCTTCCAGCGGTTTTGTGCGTCTGTCGTTTCTGCGGCGCATTCGCTCTCCGGCCAAGCGAACCGCAATGCGCGATCCCACCAAGCCTCCAACCAGCAGAAGCCATTGGATCACCGGGACCGCGCGAGGGACGCCCTCCAGCCGGTTCCAAATGAAAACCGCCAGGAGCGCCAACAGGAGCGTGACGGTCACGGCGGCGATGACGTGGAGAACGTCGGTCAAGGAAACGTAGCGCCAAAGGGTGCGTTGGAGTCCGGCCGCCCGAAAAACGATGGCGGCGCTGATCACGCAAACCAGCGCGTAGGGGACGATTCCTTCGATCCTACGAGGCGATAAGGTGAAGTTGTCGCGGATGACGAGCGCCAGAAGCACCGACAACGCGACCCAAGTCAGATCTATGGCCTGGCGCGCGTAGCGACGCCCTCCCCCGTACCACACGTGTTCCTTGCTCCCCGAGGGTTTAAGCAAGATTGCATCACTTATGCTTGGCGTGTCAATCTGACCCAAAGATCAGCCTACAGATTGTACTGGTAGTATGTCCGGCTATTGCAGTCTGTCTGCCCTTTTTGAAGAAGAGCGTCATCTCATAGCAAGTATCTTGTCTAGTAGAGTCTAGCTCGAACAGACTATCTACAGGCTTGAGCCGACACTAGCGCGCCGGATTTCCTTCGTTTGAGGGCGCTACTCTGTCGCAGAGGGTTGGTCCTGCACGATTGCCAGGTCGTCATACCAAATCGTTCCCGAGATGAACTGCTCGGATGCCCAGCGCGCGTCGAAAGCAAGCTCCACATATTGGGCCCGGCAATCGTCGTCAGGGACCGTGAAGGCAAACGCGAAACTCTCCCAGTCCTTGCTAGATCCCCTGGCCACGGGACTTTCGGCGATCCGCGTCTTTGCCTTGTTTGCGCATGTGATACGCCACTGTAGGCCGCGCTGGCTGACGACATCCACGTTGGTCCGGCCCTCAAATCGATAATGGCCGGGAGGCAAGGTAACGAGTTGCGTGACGCCAAGCTCGGACACGCGCCCGGCGCCGAAATCCAACACCAGCGCCCGGCCGTCTTCTTTGTCGGATCGCTCGTCAATCTTGATTGAAACGTTCGCGCCCTCCTCAAATCTCCAATCGAACGGCAATCCGGAGGGTGTGACCTCAAAGTCTCCGTTGTACAGAAGGCCCACTTTACCGAGCTGCTCCGGCGGCAGGAACTGCAGCCATGCATAGTAAGCAAGCTCGTGAAACCCCTTGCTCGTGAGGAAATTGAGATAACGTTTAAGGTCGTCCGCCGACGGGGGGACCGAGGCGTCTTTCAAGCCAAGCATGATCTTGAGCGGCGTGCGCGCATCCGTAATATTGGCCGGAAGCCGCTCGAGAAACTCGTGTCGCCAGGGTGGATTGGCGGCAAGGAGCCGCTGCAATTCGCCACCGTCGTTTTCAGTCTCGGCGATCTTCCCCAACACCGGCACCACGTACCGGGCTGAATTGGGCCTTGTCCTCATCAGGATGTCGGCAAGGTCTATCGCCGTGCGATAATCGCGCGCTTCATAGGCTTTGAGCATCATCCAATAGACGGCGGCACTCTCCCGCAGCGAACGCCCCGATGCGGCCTCCATGAAACGCCCGGTAAGCGTCTCGTTCGATTCGCTGGCAGCAACCTGGCCGAGGATGCGAAAGGCTCGCGCATTGAGCGGATCCCTCTCGAGCGCCGCCTTGGCCCAAGCGCTGAGTTGAGCCCGCTCTTCGGGTTCGGCAGAAAGCTTCGAGATGATATCGGCATCGTCGTCTTCGGCTGCAGGCGCGCTTTGGCCCGAGACCGGAGGCGCCGGAGCTTGCGCCAGGCGTTTCATTTCTTCTTGAGCCAAATTCAGAAACGCAGCGGGGTTGGCTGAACTCATTTTGACAGCCAAAACGGGATTAGCGCCGGCCAGATAGGCGACATAACTTTTTGCGAACACCGCCCATATCAGAAAGAGTGCAAGGG
>CAZFYL010000147.1:2672-4711 GCA_964523345.1 uncultured Methyloceanibacter sp. | reverse complement strand
ATCTGGAACACCGACCTGATCGAGACGCTCGAATTCGACAATCTCATCTCGCAGGCCGCGGTCACGGTCGCGGGCGCTCTTGCCCGTGAAGAGAGCCGCGGCGCGCATGCCCGCGAGGACTTCCCCAAACGCGACGACAAGACATGGATGAAGCACACTCTGTCTTATGCCGATGACCGCAGCCACGATGTGAAGCTCGGCTATCGGCCTGTGCACAAATTCACGTTGTCGAACGAGGTTTCCTATATCGAGCCCAAAGAGCGGGTGTATTAGGCTGCACCATGGTCCAGTTCACACTTCCCAAGAATTCCAAGGTCAAGCAAGGCAAGGCCTGGAACCCGCCGCCTGAAGGCGCGTCGCGCGGGCGCTACCGCGAATACCGCATCTACCGCTTCGATCCCGAAACGGACGAGAACCCGCGGCTCGACACCTATTGGGTCGACATGGAGGAGTGCGGGCCGATGGTGCTGGACGCGCTCATCTGGATCAAGAACAAGGTCGATCCGACGCTGACCTTCCGCCGCTCATGCCGCGAGGGCGTGTGCGGCTCGTGCTCGATGAACATCGCCGGCACCAATACGCTCGCCTGCACCATGCACGCCGAACACGCCAAAGGCGCGATTGCCATCTATCCGCTGCCGCATATGCCGGTGATCAAGGATCTCGTGCCGGATATGACAAACTTTTACGCCCAGCTTCGCGCCATCGAGCCCTGGCTCCAGACCGACAGCCCGACGCCGCAGAAGGAGTGGCGTCAGTCGAAGGAGGATCGCGAGAAGCTCGACGGGCTTTACGAATGCATCCTGTGCGCCTGCTGCTCGACCGCCTGCCCGTCTTATTGGTGGAACGGCGACCGCTATCTCGGCCCGGCCATTCTCCTGCAGGCCGACCGCTGGATCGAGGACAGCCGGGACGAGCGCACCGGCGACCGGCTCGACGAGCTTGAGGACCCGTTCAGGCTCTACCGCTGCCACACCATTCTCAACTGCACCAAGGCCTGCCCTAAGGGTCTCAACCCGGCGGCGGCAATCGCTTCGCTCAAGCGCAAGCTGGTCGAACGCGCAGACTAGGGGGGCGCTTTTTGGCCCGCTTAGCGGGTGCAGCGCGGCAGCGAAAAGGTGCAGGTCGGCACCTCTTTTTTTCGCATCGCCTCCCGCTTTTTCGGATCCTTCTCGCTCTGCCAAGCGTAAGGGCTTTCCACGTCTTTATGCGCAAAAGTCACGCTGGCGAGCTTCCCGCCTTCGAACACGAGGCTCGCCGAGCAGGTCCAGTTCTTGTTCTTTTTCTTCTTGTCGCCGAAGACATCGGCGATCGATTTTTTCTTCTTCTTTTCGGTCTTGTCTGGCGCGGCAGGGACCGGCCCCGCGCCGCTATAGCGATAGGTCAGCGTCTCGGCGTTCGCGCCGCTGCGATAGCGGGAATGCGGCTCGCCGGCACAAGCGATGACCTGGTCTTGCGTCATGCCAAGATAGGGCGCGGCCGCGTCGCGGGCCTGTACTGCGGTGACAAGGCTTGCGCCAAGTCCGGCGCAGATCACCGTGAGACACAGCAGTCTCGCTTGGCACATGAGGGGATGCATCACGGTTCTCATGATCTTCAAATCCGGCCGCATGATGACGGGAACATCGCTACTCCGGCATCAACTCTCCCGATCCGCCAAACTCTGGCGGCATGTCCTTGAATTTCGGCAGTCCGTCTTTCATCGGCAGCACGGTCTCGGCGTAGTTGACGTGCAGGGCAGGAGCGAACTTCAACAGCGGCAACGTCGCCGCGTAAACATCGATGAGGCCCATCTGCGGATGGTTGGTCATGATGTGCCCGCCGCACTTCTTGCAATATTGCCGCTCGCTGGCCGGCGTCTTGGCAAAGGTGGCGATATGCTCGGCGCCTTGCGTGACACGCACGGCGTCGGGCTTCCAAATGGTAAAGGCGTTGACCGGACCCGCCGACCACGACCGGCACGATCGGCAGTGGCAATAGCCCATGCCTTCGGGCGCGCCGGACGCCTCGAGCTTCACCGCCCCGCAAAAGCATTCACC
>CAZFYL010000147.1:0-2572 GCA_964523345.1 uncultured Methyloceanibacter sp. | reverse complement strand
GCTCCGGCAACCAAGCCCTCCAGCGGAGGCGACCAATAGAGATAGTCGACCGGCAGAAGGCTCACCGTGCCCTTACCGGTCTGCAACATGGGCGCGGCGCCGTGCTGCACGAAACCGGTGACCGGCGCGATCCTTTGGTTATAGGCGTCGATCAGCTCGGCCTGCCGCCGGTAGAAGAAGCCCATCTCGATGCTTCTCGTGTTCGCCGCGCCGGCGACGAAAATCTCGCGCCCCGAAGCTCCGCCGAGACTTTTCAATGCGGCAACGATGATCGCCTTGTCGGTCGGCGACAAATAGGGATTGCGGTAGAACGCGTTTATGGTGCCGTCAGGCACGCCCATTCCGGCAAGCAAGTAGCGCCCCTGTTTTTCGAGTTGCGATGCCGTCTTGTCGCGCAGCGCAACTCTCAACGTCCTTGTGGTGCTGCCGACGCTGATGGCGATGCCGGCGCCGCCGGTTACGAACGCGAGCCCGGCGCCGGTCGTGGTTTCGCCGATGGCGTTGGCGGTGGCGAGCCGCGTCAGTTCCTCGTCAAGCGGCGGAAAGCTGGTATGGGGATCGACCCCGAAATCGTAGGCGATTTTGCGCCGCGCAGTCGCACCGCCCGTCACCGAAGCGACCATGCCCTCTTTGTTGGGATCGGTCGCCGCCACGGAAGCATCGACGCTGCCGAGCAGATTCCCGACGCCGACCACGGTGTCGCTGATCGTCTTGCCGGGAGCGGTGATGAGGTCCTTGGCGGTGGCGAGAGGTTTCAGGGCCGTGCGCCCGGCGGCCGTCACAAACGTGCTGGCGCCGTCGATCTTCTCAAGCTCCACGGTCGCCGCGATCTCCCGCGCGCGAACGCGCAACAGATCCAAGCCCTTGACCGTGTACGTCCCCCATTGGGTATTCACGGTAAAAACATATTGGAAATTGTCGAGGCCGACCCGGTTGCCGATCGTGTAATAGGGGCTGTTGCGGAGATTGGGGGGAACCACCTGCGCGGCGGTGAATGTCGGCGGCCGCTCGTAGGAGCCGGCGCCCGCGACACTTGCGCCGGCGCCCGCAATTGCGGCCGCAATGGCAATCGGCGCAAGCCAGCGCTTGCCGAGACTCCCCTGGTGACTCACAACCTGCCCCCAACTCAAGGCCAAGACGCGTTCGATTTCCATATCCAGGCGTCGAGGCCAACCCCAAGCTTAGCCCGAAGACACGAGCATGAGAAGGACATTGCCACTTCTATTTGAACAGCGCGAAATAGATCACATAGAGCCAGCTGAAGAAGCCGTGGATGATCGCCCACAGGATCGAATGGTTGTTGGTGTAGGAAATGGCGATGGCCAGCGCCGTGCCAAAACTGATGCCGTATCTGGCGCCTTCCACACGATAGTTATAGACCGTCCCGTTCATGATCTCCTCCTAGAAGCACAAGCAAGTTTGACTATACAAGGAAAGGACACGGCATGGATGCGCCCACCACGAGGACATGGACCTTGGCCGCCGGCCTCGTGCTCGCTGCGTGGCTGACAGGGGCGGCTCTCACCTTGGCCCGCGAGCCCGAAGGACCGGGCGCGGTTTCTAGCGAACAATTGATCGCCGAGGCTCTTGCCGGCGATCCCAGCAAGCAAGTGAACGCGCGAATCTATATCCTCCCGCCAGGCGTTGTTCTGCCCTGGCACATTCATCCCGATGCCCATGAGATCTCTTACGTCCTTGAAGGCACGCTGACCTTTCAGGAGGCGGGCGAGAAGCCAGAAGAGATAGATGCAGGCGAGGCCGAGTATCTCGCGCCCAATGTCGTCCATCGTGGCCTGAACAAGACCGGCAAGCCGGTTAAGTTGTTCGTTGTCCGCATCAAGCCGAAGGACAAGCCGCTTGCCGAGGACGTCCCGCCGCCACAATGAGGCCGGCGCCTACTGCCTGTTGCGCTTGCGCCACAGCGCATAAAGGGCAATCGCCATCGCCGGTAGCGCGATGAGCCAATGGAACAGAGCCACGCTCCCCCCGAGCCTCATGCCGAGATTGAAAGGCGTGAACGAACCGAGGCCTGCAAGCACGAGATAGAACGCGGCGCAGGCGAGCACGAAGGGAAGCGAATAGCGCGGGCGAAAGAAGCCGATATAGGTCCCTGCCGCTCCCCACAGCAGATTGAGAGCGCCCAGGAGTGGATCGATGCGGAATCCGGGCGCGAAGCTGCCGGGATCGCTGTCGAAGCCGTAATAGGCATAGGCCAGCAGAACCAGCGCGCCTTGCGCCAGGAGGTAGACGCAGAGCCGCGCCACCCAGACCACGGCCGGCCAAGTGGTTACCGGGGCCGCTTCGCCCGCTGGTTGATGTGCCATGATGCCCCCTACCCGCAAGCTTAGCCTATTTGCCCCAGGAGAGCTACGTAAGGGGGCTCGCTCTTGCGTCAAAGCCGGATTGCATTTAACCAACCCTCGCGTTGGCACGGCCACCGCAAAGGCACGAAAGCGGGGGCTGAAAGGAAGGGGAATTTCATGGCGCGCAGTCGTATTGCATTGGTCGGTGCCGGTCAGATTGGCGGCACGCTCGCCCATCTCGCCGGGATCAGAGAACTCGGCGAGGTCGT
>CAZFYL010000146.1:0-4725 GCA_964523345.1 uncultured Methyloceanibacter sp. | reverse complement strand
GCGGTCGCTCCGGCTTCCTGCATGTGATAGCCGGAGATCGAGATCGAATTGAATTTCGGCATCTTCTTCGAGGTGTAAGCGAAGATGTCGGAGACGATGCGCATCGAAGGTTCCGGCGGATAGATATAGGTGTTGCGCACCATGAACTCTTTCAGAATGTCGTTCTGGATCGTGCCGGCAAGCTGCTCCGGCGGCACGCCTTGCTCTTCGCCGGCCACGATGAACAACGCAAGCACGGGCAGCACCGCGCCGTTCATGGTCATGGAGACCGAGACCCGATCGAGCGGGATACCGTCGAACAGGGTGCGCATGTCGTAGATCGAGTCGATGGCGACGCCGGCCATGCCGACATCTCCGGTTACGCGCGGATGATCGGAATCGTAGCCGCGATGCGTGGCGAGGTCGAAGGCGATGGAGACGCCTTGCTGGCCGGCGGCGAGATTGCGCCGGTAGAAGGCGTTGGAATCTTCCGCCGTCGAGAAGCCTGAATATTGCCTGATGGTCCAGGGCCTCTGCACATACATGGTGGGATAGGGCCCGCGGAGATAAGGCGGCACACCGGGCATTCCGTCGAGGAAATCGAGCCCGGCAAGATCGACCGCGTCATATTCGGGCTTGACCGCAATCCCTTCCGGCGTCTGCCACGGTTCGGCAGCGTCGGGCGCGGGCGTCTCGAGCCCGGCCTTTCTGTCGAAGGCGATCTCGGTAAAGGAGGGAATGCGCGTCATGTTCGGGTCAGATCTCGTCATAGGCGGCGTTCAGAATGGCAAGCGTATCACAGCCCTGCTGGAGAAACTCGCTAATCCCGGCCTGTTCCAGTTGGGCCTGCTGAGAGCCGGGTTTCCCGGCAAGGTAAATGCGGCTCGCGCCTGCTTCCGTCAGCGTTTTGGCCGCGTCGACCGCCTCTCGCTCGTAGACCTTGTCGGAAGAGCATAGGCAAGCGAGCTTCGCCCCCGATTCTTTGAATCGTTTCGCCAGGTTGTCGCCATCGCCTTCGACGGCTTCGATGCCGCCTGATTCGAACAGGCTCTTGGCGAAACTCGCCCGCGCATTGAAATCTGCGGGACGTCCGAGACAGGCGAGGAACACCTTGGGCCTGGCGCCGTGCTTGGCAAGATAGAGGTCGCTCGCGTCGCGCAAGCGCTCGAACGATTCGGCAAGCCTCATGGGGACGAGCGCGCGTTCATTCTCCGAAAGCGCCGTAAGCCGTGGCAAGGACAGCACTTCGGTTTCGCTCTCGGCAAGATCGGGGAAATCGCTGGTGCCGATCAGCGCCTCCTTGCGGCGCGCGACATTCGCTTGACGCGCAGCCCTGACCTTGGCCACGTCCTCTTGTATCGACCCGGCCTCGAGCGCTTGTGCCAGGCCGCCGAGGCTCTCGATCTCCTGGAACTTGCTCCATGCCACGTCGCATAGCGCATCGGTGAGCGCTTCGATGGCGCCGGAACCCGCAGCGGGATCGGCGACGCGATGAATGTTGGCTTCCTCGATCAGGATGGTCTGGGTATTGCGGGCGATGCGGCGGGCGAACCCGTCGGGAAGACCGAGCGCGGCGCTGAACGGCAACAGCGTCACCGCATCGGCGCCCCCGACGGCCGCACCGAGTGCCGCAATCGTGCCGCGCACGATATTCCCGTGGGGATCGCGCTTGGTCATCATGCGCCAGGCGGTTTCGGCCGCGACGAATGAGGGGCGCGGCGTCAAGCCGCAAGCCTCTTCCACGCGAGCCCACAGCTTCCGGATCGCGCGAAACTTGGCAATGGTCAGGAATTGATCCTGATCCGCGGCAAGCCGGAAATAGATCAGGCCTCTGGCGTCGGCGAGAGCGATGCCGCCTTGCTCCATGGCGCGGAGATAGGCGACGGCGCTGGCAAGGGCGAAGGCAAGCTCCTGCGCTTCGGACCCGCCAGCGGCGTGGATCACCCTGCCATCGGCGGCGGCAAAGGGCCCGGCGAAACCTTGCCGGCCGAACTCCGACACCGCGTCGGCCAACAGCTTCGCCATGTCCTCCCAGGCAAGCGGGCTCTCCCCGCTCAAGGCAACGGCGCCGAGCGGATCGAGCCCAAAGCGAAGAGTCACGGCCTTCGGATCGATGCCGCGGGCCTTGACCAGCGTGGCGAGAAGACCCGCCGCTTCCTTCGACTGAAGGCCGAAGTCGAGATCGACCGCAATGCCGGCATCGAGATAGATATCGTCGAGTGCCGCGCTGATCGCGCTGCCGGTGGCCGGAAGCGCGTAGCCGTGGTCGCCGACGGCACCTTCGAACACGAGCGTAATCCCGTTTGCGCCGTTGTTCAGATCGTCGAGGATTTGCGCGTTGGCAGTCTTCGCGTCCGGATGGTCGATGCGCTGTATGACACTCCAAGGGAGGCCGGGAGCGCGGCCTGCGATCGGACGCGGCTCTTGCGCGCGGGAGTAGAGCGGCTCCACGGCAATGCCGTCATAGGTCTCTGACGTCAGTGCCGAAAAAGGCGCGCCCTTGAGCGCGTTTTTGACAAGCGCCTGCCACGCCGCCTCATCGGCGGGCGGAAAGTCCCGGGCCAAAGAAAGTTCTGCCATTTGTGTCAAACTCTAAGCTGGTTCGGCCCCCTCCTAGCATGAAGGACAAGCCGCGCGGAAGGCATGGGAGCCTTCTCTTTGCGCAAAGCCGGGCAGAAGCTAAAGTGCGGACCGCAAAAGGCGAGGAGAGCAGGCGAATGGCGAAGCGCAAGGCAGCGCCGGAATCGAATTCGGGCCGAACACGGCGTAAGGCGGCACCCAAGTCGAATTCAGGCTCAAGGAAGCGCAAAGCGGCGCCGAAGGCGGAATCGGCCCAAGGCGAAGCCGTAGAGCAAGCCCCCGAAAACAGCGTCTATATCGGCAAGAGCATCAAGCCCGAGTTCATCTATCTCAGGCTTGCCAACCGTCACGGGCTCATTACCGGCGCGACCGGAACGGGCAAGACCGTCACGCTGCAAGGCTTGGCCGAAGGTTTTTCGGCCCAAGGCGTTCCGGTGTTCTGCGCCGACGTGAAAGGCGACTTGTCAGGCGTGGCGGAAAAGGGGGAAGCCAAATCCTGGATCGACGCGCGCGCCGAGGAGATCGGCTTCAAGACAGAGTTTCAATCCTATCCGGTGATCTTCTGGGACTTGTTTGGCAAGCAGGGGCACCCGATCAGGGCGACCGTTTCCGAACTTGGACCGCTTCTTCTCTCCCGATTGATGGATCTCAGCGAAGCGCAAGAGGGCGTTCTCAATATCGCCTTCAAGATCGCCGATGACGAAAAGCTTCCATTGCTTGATTTGAAGGACTTGCAGGCGCTGTTGCAAAACCTGGTTGCGCGCGCCGACGAGCTGACGACGAAATACGGCAACATCACCAAAGCTTCGGTCGGATCGATCCAACGTTCACTGCTTGTGCTCGAGCAGCAGGGTGCCGGCCACTTCTTCGGCGAGCCGGCCTTGAAGGTCAGCGACTTGATGCGGACGGCGCGGGATGGGCGCGGCTATATCAGCGTACTGGCCGCCGACAAGCTGATGGAGAGTCCGCGCCTTTATGCGACCTTCCTTCTCTTTCTCTTGTCCGAATTGTTCGAAGAGCTGCCCGAGGTCGGCGATCCCGAAAAACCAAAGCTCGTGTTCTTCTTCGACGAGGCACATCTCTTATTTAGAGAAGCCCCCAAGGCGCTGCTCGAGAAGGTGGAGCAGGTGGTTCGGCTGATCCGGTCGAAAGGGATTGGCGTTTATTTCGTGACGCAGAACCCGCTCGACGTCCCCGACACCGTCTCGCGCCAGCTCGGCAATCGCGTCCAGCATGCCTTGCGCGCCTTCACCCCGGCGGAGCAGAAAGCGGTAAAGTCTGCCGCGCAGACCTTCCGCAAGAATCCGGACATCGACACCGAGAAAGCGATCATGGAGCTGGGCATCGGCGAGGCGCTGGTTTCGACGCTCGATACCAAGGGTCAGCCGAGCATGGTCGAGCGCACCTTGGTGAGGCCGCCGAACTCGCGTGTCGGCCCGATTTCAGAATCGGAACGGAAGGCCGTCATCAAGGCGAGTCCCGTTGCGGGCGAGTACGACGAAACGGTCGATCGCGATTCCGCCTATGAGAGGCTGCAGAAGCGGATGGAAAAACGTGCCGAGGGCGAGGACGCAGACAAAGCCTCAGCGAAGAAATCGTCCGGTGGCTCGCGCAGCGACAGCTTCTGGACCACGCTCGGCAAGACCATCGTCCGTACCGGCGTGCCGATGGCGACCCGCGTCCTCGAAAACGCGCTCAAGAGCCGCATGAAGCGGGGCGGGTAAAGCTGAACGAACAGGGGCAGGCCCGTTCTCGTGCCGACTATGCGTTCGCGAGTGCGAACATCTCCTCGACGTGCTCCCAATTGATGAGATGGTCGAACCACGCCTCGAGATATTTCGGCCGCTCGTTGCGATAGTCGATGTAGTAGGAATGTTCCCAGACGTCGCAGCCGAGAAGCGGCCAGCCGCCATGCACGAGCGGGTTCTCGCCGTTCGGCGTTTTGGTCACTTCGAGCTTGCCGTCCTTCATCGTAAGCCAGCACCAGCCCGAACCGAACTGAGTTTTACCCGCCTCGATAAAGGCGTTACGGAACGCGTCGAAGCCGCCCAAATCGCGGTCGATCAGCGCTAACACCGCGCCCGGCACTTTCTTGCCGCCGCCGCCTTTCGTCATCCAGGGCCAGAACTGGATGTGATTGAAGTCCTGGGCGGCATTGTTGAACAC
>CAZFYL010000145.1:0-4741 GCA_964523345.1 uncultured Methyloceanibacter sp. | reverse complement strand
CACCCAGGGCACCGCCTGATGCACGCGACTTCCGATTCCGGCCGCGCCGGTCCCAGGCGAGGCCACACAGTTCGGATGCGCGATCGTGGCCGATCGCGTTCCGGAGCCGCCGAAACGCGGCAGTTCGTAGATCCGCTGGCCCGATGACTTGCGGACATCACCCAACCCGCCCAGACGGGCGACAACTGAAGAAGGACTATCGAAATGAAGACCATCAAGACCCTGATCGCCGCAGCCGCCTTCATTGGTGCTGTCTCGGCTACAACGGCGGCATTCGCCGTGGATGAGTACAATGTGTCGACTGGCACGACCCTTAGCGGGGCCGGTGTCGCACTCCGCGGCGACGATACTGTCGCGTTGGCCACTGGCCTGAAGGTGACGCCCGGGCATGCGAAGTTCACGTCCGAGCATGACGGCGTCGCCTACTATTTCTCGTCCGAAGAAACGAAGAAACAGTTCGAGGCGGACCCCGAGCGCTACATGCCGCAATATGGCGGTTTCTGCGCATTTGGCGTCGCCATCGGCAAGAAGCTCGACGCCGCCCCCCGCTTCGCCGATATCGTCGACGGCAAGCTCTATGTGTTCCTGAACGCCGCGGCCTTCGGCAAATACAAGGAGGACAAGGCTGGAACGCTTGCGAAGGCGGAAAAGAACTGGCCGGGAATGCATCACGTGGCCGTGGCCGAGGTCAACGGCTAGGTGATGAAGGTCACGGTGTGTTGCTGACGGCGGCCGTGTCCGCCGTCAGCGATACGATCGGCACCTTCGGCGCTTAGGAGAACAGGCTATGTCCAACATACGATATCCCAGCGATGTCGCCTTTAGCTCCGCGGTCAAGGCGGCGCAAGCCGCGCGCGGCTCTCGGCCACTCTACGCAAAAATGGAACAGACAAAGGGCTGGAAGACGACCGTCACACCTGAGCTCGCGGGTTTCCTCGCAGAGGTGCGCAGCATCTATCTCGCCACCGCGAGTGCGGACGGCCAACCTTACATCCAGCACCGCGGCGGTCCACCAGGCTTCATCCGAGTCCTCAACGAAACGAGCCTCGGCTTTGCCGATTTCTCCGGAAACCGGCAATATATCAGTGTTGGGAATCTGAGTGAGAATCCCCGCGCGCAGCTTTTCATCATGGACTACACCAATCGCCGACGCGTGAAGATCTGGGGTACCGCACATTTCGTCGAGGACGATGACGGACTTTTGCGTCAACTCGTTCCGGACAACTACCGCGCCAAACCCGAAAGGGCTCTCGTGTTCAACATGACTGCCTGGGACACGAACTGTCCGCAGCACATCCCGAAGCGGTTCGAGGCGGAGGATGTCGAGCGCGCGCTCGCCGAATGTGCCGCCCGGATCGCCGAGCTAGAGGCCAGGCTCTCGCGCTACGAGGACACATCCGATAAAGAAGCAGGCCCCGCTCGATAGGTACGGCCAGCCTCTTTGCGCCCTCAGGCTGCGCCAGTTGATGTGCTGTACAGCCAAGACTGCTTCTGGGTCATTAGCAAACTTGCCGAAGCGGATATGTGATATCCGCGTTAGCCTCGAAAGCACGTGTGGCAATGGTGCCCAGGGGCGGATTCGAACCACCGACACGCGGATTTTCAGTCCGCTGCTCTACCAACTGAGCTACCTGGGCATTTTGCGCCACGTTTCGTGGGCGCGCGGCTCCCCCGCGCGAGGCTGGCTTATAGGAAATCGCCCCCGTCCTGTCGAGGGGCCACGCTTCAGCTCTGCGCGGGCCCCGCCCACCAGGCAACCAGCCTCTTCTCGAGCTCGACGATCAGAAGCAGCGTAACCCCGATGACGATGATCAGCGCCCCGTCGGCTGGCGCCACCTTCTCGGTCCCGAACACAGACTGCATCGCCGGGATATAGGTAAAGGCGAATTGCGCCGCCACGGCAATGCCGACGGAAATGAGCACGGCGGGCGTGCCGAGCACGCCCTGAAGGGTCAGCGCGCTGCCGTGACGATAGCGCACGCTGAACAGATAGAAGATCTCCATCACCACGATGGTATTGACCACCATGGTACGGGCAAGCGCGACCGAATAGCCGCGATCGATGGCATAGAAAAAGATGCCGAACACGCCGGCAACGAACAGCACCGACACGAAGCCAACGCGCCAGAGGAGTTGCGGCGACAGCAGGGTCTCGCGCGGATTTCGCGGCCGACGCCGCATCGCCCCCGGCTCGGTCGGCTCGAAGGCTAGCGCGAGCCCGAGCGTCACCGCGGTGACCAGATTGATCCACAGAATCTGAATGGCCGACAGCGGCAGGGTCACCCCGAGCACAAGCGCCGTGATAATCGCGCTCGCTTCGCCGCCATTGGTCGGAAGCGTCCAGGCAATCACTTTGCGGAGATTGTCGTAGACGGTACGGCCTTCGCGTACCGCGGCGACGATGGAGGCGAAATTATCGTCCGCCAGCACCAGCTCGGCGGCTTCCTTGGCGGCTTCGGTTCCCTTCCCGCCCATGGCCACGCCGATATCGGCGCGCTTCAAGGCAGGCGCGTCGTTGACTCCGTCCCCGGTCATGGCCGTCACCGCGCCGCCGGCCTGCAGGGCTTTCACCAGACGCAGCTTGTGCAGCGGGCTGGTCCGGGCGAACACCGCCGCGTCGCGCGCCGCCTCTTTCAGCTGCTGATCGTCAAGCAAATCGATGGCTTGTCCGGTGACCGTCTTAGGGTCCGGGTCAAGCTTCAGTTCCCTAGCAATCGCCTGCGCCGTTGCGGCATGATCGCCGGTGATCATCTTCACGCCGATCCCGGCCTGTCGGCATTCTGCTATCGCCGCCACCGCTTCCTCCCGCGGGGGATCGATCAGCCCGAGCAGAGCAATGAGCGTCGCTCCGCCTTCGACGTCGGAAAAGTTCAAATCGCGCCGGCCTTTCGGCAGCGCCTTCACCGCTAGAGCGAGCATGCGGCGCCCCTGGCGCGCTTCCTGCTCGGTCCGCTTCTGCCAGACCCCATGCGCGAGCGGCTTGTCTCCGGACGCCCCGCGCTCTTTGCTGCACATGGCGAGAATGCGTTCGGGCGCGCCCTTGATGTAAGCCAAGGCGCTCCCGTCTTCGTGGCTATGGTGCAGCGTCGCCATGAATTGATGTTCGGTATCGAACGGAATCTCGTCGGTGCGGGGGAGTTGCTTACGAATGAGCCCGGCATCGTATCCGGTCTTGATGCCGAAGCTTACCAGTGCGCCCTCCATGGGATCGCCATGCACGGCCCAATCGCCGTCCGTCATGCGAAGATCGGCGTCGTTGCAAAGAATGGCGGCTCTCGCCGCCTCCGCCAGCACCGGGTGACCGGCGGGATCGACGCTTGTGCCATCGAGAGCGAACTTCCCTTCCGGGCGGCAACCGCTCCCTGAGATCTCAAACCGGCCTTCGCGCGTCAGCACATCGCGCACCGCCATCTCATTGCGGGTCAGCGTGCCGGTCTTGTCGGAACAAATCACCGAGACCGAGCCCAAGGTCTCGACTGCCGGAAGCCGCCTGACGATGGCATTACGCGCCGCCATGCGCTGCACGCCGATGGCAAGCGTGATGGTCATCACCGCGGGCAGACCTTCGGGGATCGCCGCCACGGCAAGACCGATCATCACCATGAACGCTTCCTGCCAGGGGTAGTTTCGCACCAGGACGGCGAAGGCGAACACGGCAGCGCTTCCTGCCAGAATGATAAGTGTGAGCTTTCGCGCAAGCGCATTCATCTGCCGAAGAAGTGGCGTGGTGAGCGTCTCGACCGTGCCGATCAACGCACTGATGCGGCCAAGCTCGCTTGCGCGCCCGGTCGCTACGGCCACGCCGGTACCGGTTCCACTGGCAACGAATGTGCCGGAGAGGGCCATTGAGGTGCGGTCGCCAAGCGGTGCGTTGGCCGCGGCCGGCGCAATGGTTTTTTCGACCGGCACCGACTCGCCGGTCAGTGCCGCTTCGTCGATGCGCAGATTGCGCGCGCGCACGAGGCGAAGATCGGCCGGCACGCGGTCTCCGGGCTCAATCAGCACGAGGTCGCCTGGAACGATGTCTTCCGCAGCGATCGCCGTGCGGCGGCCGCCGCGAAGCACGGCGGCGCGCGGATCAATCATCCTTTTGATCGCGTCGAGGGCCCGTTCGGCGCGGCCCTCCTGGACATAACCGATGACCGCGTTGAGCAGGACCACGGCAAGCACGACCACCGCATCGGCGATTTCGCCGATGGCGAGCGCCAGCGCTGCGGCGGCGAGCAGCACATAAATGAGCAAATTGTTGAATTGCGCCAGGAAGCGGAGGATCTCGCTGCGTTTCCGGGCCTCTTCGAGGCGATTGGGACCGAAGCGCTTTTTGCGGGCATGCGCTTCGGCCGGCGCCAGACCCTCAAGCCCGGTGCCGAGCGCAGCAAGGACGTTGCCCGCCGGCTCGGCGTGCCACGCGCTCATGGTTTGAGGACGCCACTGCCCCGCCAAGGACTGCGCCATGCCGGCTCCTTCTAGGCTTTACTTCAGAGCATCATAGAAGCTGAGGGATGTTCTGCTTGATCGAGATCAAGCAGACCGCTGCGCCTCGCCAGGCAACCTAACGATTGCCGTCAGGGTCGGAGTCGAAATCGCTCTCGGCCCTGTCCACCGGCGGGCCTTCGATGGCGTAGCGTCCCTCGAGCCAGCGCCCGAGATCGATCTCGGCGCAGTGCTTGGAACAGAATGGCCGGCAACGCTGTTCTTGCTGGTTGCCGCTCAGGGCCTTGGCGCAGATCGGACAGGTCTT
>CAZFYL010000144.1:0-4756 GCA_964523345.1 uncultured Methyloceanibacter sp. | reverse complement strand
CGGTGATCCAGGCCGACTCGTCGGCGGCGAGGAACACCACGCAGCGGGCGACCTCCTCGGCCTCGCCGAGACGGCCCACCGGAATCTGTCCGACGATCGCCTTCATCACGTCGTCCGACACGCCGGCAAGCAGATCGGTCTTCACATAGCCAGGCGCGATCGCATTGACGGTGATGCCTTTGCGCGCGCTCTCCAAGGCGAGAGCCCGGGTAAACCCAATCACACCCGCCTTGGCCGAGCAGTAATTGGTGAGGCCAAGCTGGCCCTGCTGCCCGTTGATCGAGGAGATATTGACGATGCGGCCGAACCCGCGCTCGCGCATGCCGTTGATGATCGGCCGCGTCATGTTGAACAGCGAGTCGAGATTGGTACGGATCACCTGCTCCCACTGCTCATGCGTCATCTTTTGCAGCATGGCGTCGCGCGAGATGCCGGCATTGTTGACCAGCACCTCGACCGGACCGACCTCGTTCTCGACGTTGACGACACCCTGCTCGCAAGCCGTGTAATCGCCGACGTCCCATTTGAATGCAGGAATCTTCGTTTCTTTGGTAAAGGCCTTGGCGGCGTCGTCATTGCCGCCATAGCTGGCAGCGACGTTGTAACCGGCCTGCTTCAGCGCCTGACAGACGGCAGCGCCGATGCCGCGCGTTCCCCCTGTGACCAGAGCGACCCTTCCCATGCCTTCCTCCCTTTGTGAGCGCGATTGCTGCGCTCTTGACGTTTAATGAAGACGTCTCGCGAGGCTGCCCTCGCGAGACATCGATGACGATCAATCCGAAGCGGTCAATCCCGCTCGACGCACATGGCGATTCCCATGCCGCCGCCAATGCACAGCGTGGCAAGGCCCTTCTTGGCGTCGCGCTTCTGCATCTCGTGAAGAAGCGTCACCAGCACGCGCGCGCCCGAAGCGCCGATCGGGTGCCCGATCGCGATGGCGCCGCCATTGACGTTGACCTTTTCAGTGTCCCAGCCGAGATCCTTGTTCACGGCCAGAGCCTGTGCGGCGAAAGCCTCATTGGCCTCGATCAGGTCGAGGTCCCCGACCTTCCAGCCGGCTTTCTCCAGCGCTTTGCGCGAGGCGGGGATCGGCCCCGAGCCCATGATCTTGGGATCGACACCGGCAACCGCCCAGGACGCGACGTGGGCCAGAGGTTTCAGCCCGCGCTTCTTTGCTTCGCCTGCCGTCATCAGCACCACGGCGGCAGCGCCGTCATTGATGCCGGACGCGTTGCCTGCGGTCACGGTGCCTTCCTTGTTGAAGGCGGGCCTGAGCTTCGCCGCATCCTCGAGCTTGGCGCCTTCGCGGATATATTCGTCCTCGGCCACCACGGTCTCACCTTTGCGGGTCTTCACCGTCACCGGGGCGATCTCATCCTTGAACTTGCCGGCCTTCTTGGCGGTCTCGGCCTTGTTCTGCGAAGCGGTGGCGAACTTGTCCTGCTCCTCGCGGGTGATCTGCCACTGGTTGGCGACGTTCTCGGCGGTGTTGCCCATGTGGTAGCCGTTGAACGCTTCCCACAGCCCGTCCTGGATCATTGAATCGATAAACTCGACGGTGCCCATCTTCTTGCCGTTGCGCAGATGAGCGACATGCGGCGCGAGGCTCATACTCTCCTGCCCGCCCGCGACCACGATATCGGCGTCGCCGGTGGCGATCTGCTGGGCACCGAGGGCGACGGCCCTCAAGCCGGAGCCGCACACCTGATTGACGCCCCAGGCCGTAGCCTCGACCGGGATGCCGGCGGCGACCGCCGCTTGGCGGGCCGGGTTCTGGCCCTCGCCGGCCGTGAGCACCTGACCCATGATCACTTCATCGACATCGGCAGGCTGGACCTTGGCCCGCTCGAGCGCCGCCCGGATGGCGACCTCGCCAAGAGAATGGGCCGGCAGGGTCGAAAGCGACCCGCTAAAAGAGCCAACGGGCGTCCGCGCCGCGCTGACGATGACTATATCTTCTTCTTTCATACTCCTCGTCTCCGCTTCCCGAAGGGACCAAGGTCATAACGTAGTGACTGGGTCGATGGAAGCCTACGCTTTGCCCTAAATTTTGGGGCTTGCGTAAGCCTCTGGTGCTATGCACAAAGATCGTGCTACTTGTCTCGCAGTTGCGGGATAGCTTGGGGCAACCCCCCCCGGCGCTTAGGAGTGAAAGAGACGTGGCAAGGGACGCTGAGCAAGAGAGCCGGCCGGTCATTATCAAGAAATACGCCAATCGCAGGCTCTACAACACCGACACAAGTACCTATGTGACGCTCGAGGACTTGGCCGAGATGGTGCGGTCCGAGCGGGACTTTGTCGTCTACGACGCCAAGACCGGGGAAGATTTGACCCACTCGGTCCTGACCCAAATCATTGTCGAGCAGGAAAGCCGCGGGACCAACCTTCTCCCCATCGGTTTCCTGCGGCAGCTGATCCGTTTCTATGGCGACAGCATGCAGAAGCTGGTCCCGAGCTTCCTGGAATTCAGCCTGGATTCCCTGACCCGCGAGCAGGAGCAGTATCGCCGCAGATTCGCCCACGCCTTCGGCACCGCGGCGTTCGACGCGATGCAGGAGCAAGTGCGCAAGAATTTTGCCACCTTCGAGCGCGCGCTCGGCCTGTTCAGTCCGTTCGCCTCGACCGGTGAAGGCGAGGGAGACGGGGCGGCGGGAAACGAAACGAACGAGAGCAAGCCGGCGAGTGAAACGCTGGGCGAGGACGAGATCGCGACTCTCAAGGCCGAGCTGACCGCCATGCAGAAGCGGCTCGAAAAACTCTCCGGACGCTAGACGCTTATGCGCGCTTAGCGGCGACCCCGAACTAGACAGGTTTGATATCGATGGCCACCGCGCGGGTGATCAGCAGCACCACCTCGTCGCCCGCCTCGACCTGATCCAACCCCTGAACCGCCGGGCCGATGAAGATCGTGCGTTTGATGCCCCCCGGTCCATCGAAGGTAATGGTCCGCTTGCGGTGATTAACCGCGGCGACGGTGACAGTAAGTTCGGTGGTTGTAAAATTCGTGGCGCCATGCGGCGTCGCGTCGACGTCGGTCTGCTGCGAGATGGTTGGAGGGGTCATGTTCATGTCCCCCGTCTCCAATTGGGCGATGGGATTCGCCGTCGCTTTCGGCGGACCGGCACTTCTTCTCAGCGCCACCGCCATTTCATCGGCATAGGAGATGGTGACCTTATCCTTGACCTTGATCAGCGCGAGGTGTTCGGGCTTGACCTGGACCACGATCGAATTGCCGTCCGGTCCGACCACTGTGACCAGTTGATTGTCGACATTGATTTCCTCCACGGTCGCCACCATGGTGATGACTCCGGCGTCGGCTTCGATCTCGACTGGGCCCGCCTTGGAAATGCCAGCGAACGAAAAAGTCAGAGCGAAGACGAGCGCGCTTCCGATTGCAAAAGTGAACAGCTTCATCTTTTGCCTCCCAAGTACCATGCGAACCGAATGAGGAATTACCAGTTGAAGCTGACGCCCATCACAGGGCCGTGCTGCACGGCGTC
The DNA here is from genome assembly GCA_964523345.1 of uncultured Methyloceanibacter sp. Taxonomy (GTDB): domain Bacteria; phylum Pseudomonadota; class Alphaproteobacteria; order Rhizobiales; family Methyloligellaceae; genus Methyloceanibacter. The sequence continues at coordinate 1,256 of CAZFYL010000144.1, read as the reverse complement.
GATGCCGTTTTTTCCGAACCGGCCGCTCTCGCTGTAGTCAACGTAAAGCGCGCGATAACCGATATCGGCGTTGAACGGTATGCCGAGACAAGTGGTGTGCCAGCCATAGAGGGCCACGGCCTGCCAGGAGAAGTCGCTGCCGACTCCGAAGCCGCCAATATCGCCAAGCAGCCGCAGCGCCTTACCCGGCGCGATCTGATGCCTGATGCGCGCGCCGACTACGGGATCGACCCATTCAAGCGTATTGGACGCGGAAACGGCGACGCCCCTAGAGCGATTAACATTCAATCCGAGACGGCTGAAATCGATGTCGAGCGTGCCGGTCACGTTGAGCGAAAGGCTGGTGTCCAGGTTCCAGTAGCGCGCGCTGCCGAGTACATCGATAGCGGTAAAGCTGCCGGGCGCGTTCTCCCAGCGGGCCACTTCATAGGCGACGCCCGATTGAACGATCGTCGCTTCGTAGTCGAGCTGGGCGCGGCCGGCGACAGAGACCACGGCCTGGGGCAAACGGGCGAGTGGGCTTCCGCTCAGCTTGAAGCGGCCGGGAAAGCCAAGATCGTACCAAATCAGATCGGCGAAGAATGCGAACTTATCGTTTCGCGCCTCGAAATAGCTCATCCAGGCGGCGAACGAATTGCTCTTGTCGACAATCTGAAAAAAGTCTTCGTTCACGCTGGCCGTGTTGCCGGCGGCGGTGAAATCGCCGTTGATGTTGATCGCCCAGGCATAGGGCGTGAAGCTGAATTTCCAGCCGGAGGCGGGCGCCGGCTCCACATCGGCGTAAGCAAGATCGGCCGCAAAAGCGGGTCCGGAAGCGGCAAGACAAGCGCAAAAGATCGCCGACAGAGCGAGACGGTGACGCATATGGCCCACGGCGATTCCTTCCCCCGAATTGGCTGTAGGCGCAGGCTAGGACGCTATTGTTAGCATTCCTGGCATGGCCTGGGATGTGCAAACGGGCAACAGATGGAAAAAATTTGTGCCGAAGACGCCGCGGAAGCCTAGGTCGCAGCCTTTTTTCGGCGGCGCAACGGGTACTTCGCGCTGTCGTAAAGGGCGCGTATCCCGAAGCCGTCGAATCGCTCTTCGTTGACCTCGAGCGTGCTGCCGATGAGAAGCTCCGGCGGCAATTCCTCTACGGCATATTTGATCGCCTCGGCCGCGCTTTTGAAACGCGTGTAGCGCATTGGCCGCTTTCCGGTCTTGCTCGCGCTGGCGTAAAGCTCGGCCGGAGCTCTGTAATCGAATTCGGTCAC
>CAZFYL010000143.1:2512-4805 GCA_964523345.1 uncultured Methyloceanibacter sp. | reverse complement strand
CCGATCTCGGCCCCCATGCCGAACTCGCCGCCATCGGCGAACTGGGTCGAAGCGTTGTGCAGAACGATCGCGCTATCGACATGGGCGAGGAACTCTTCCGCCGCTTTTAAGTCGTCGGTGACGATGGCGTCGGTGTGGTGCGAGCCGTAACGGTCGATATGCGCGAGCGCTTCGCCCATGCCATCGACCACCTTCACCGCGATGATGGCGTCGAGATATTCCTTAGGCCAATCGTCGTCGCTTGCAGGCTTGACACGGGCGTCCGTCCCTTGGGTCGCCTCGTCGCCTCTCACTTCGCATCCCGCCTCGATCAACATCTTGACCAGCGGCGCAAGTTGCGCGGGTGCTGCCGCGCGATCGACCAGAAGCGTCTCGGCCGCGCCGCAAATCCCGGTGCGCCGCATCTTGGCGTTGAGTACGATCTCCTTGGCCATGTCGGGATCGGCGCCTTCATGCACATAGACATGGCAGACACCTTCGAGATGGGCGAACACCGGCAGCCGCGCCTCGGCCTGCACGCGCCCGACCAGATCCTTGCCGCCCCGCGGCACGATCACGTCGATTGCGCCGGACAGTCCGCCGAGCATGAACCCCACAGCCGAACGGTCGACCGTCGGCACGAGCTGAACCGAGGCTTCCGGGAGCCCGGCGGCGACGATCGCCTCGGTCAAGACATTGGCGATCACATGCGCAGACAGGAAGCTCTCGCTGCCGCTGCGCAAAATCGCGGCATTGCCTGCTTTGAGGCAGAGCCCCGCGGCGTCGGCCGTCACGTTGGGCCGCGACTCATAGATGATGCCGATCACGCCGATCGGCACGCGGACGCGCGAGATGTCCAGGCCGTTGGACCGCGCCCACTGCGCCATCACTTGGCCGACCGGGTCGGGAAGTGCTGCGATGTCGCGCAAGCCTTTGGCCATCGCCGCCACACCGGACTCCTTCAGAGCGAGCCGGTCGAGGAACGCGGCATCGCGTCCCTTGGCGCGCGCAGCTTCGAGGTCTTGGGCGTTGGCGCCCAAAATCTTGGCACTCGCCGCCTCGATCTGATCGGCCATGGTGTGAAGGGCGGCATTCTTAGCCTCGGTCGAGGCGAGCGCGAGCGCCGCCGCCGCTTCGCGCGCGCGGCGCCCCATATAGAGCATCATCGGCTCGATGCTCGCTTCCGGTCTATCGGCAGTTGCGCTCAAGTCACGTCTTCCTCTGCAACACCATATCGTCGCGATGGATCAATTCGGCGCGCCTAAAGTAGCCGAGAATCTCGGCAATTTCACCGCTCTTGCGCCCGATGATGGCCTTGGTTTCTTCGTGGTCGTAGGCGGTCAGCCCGCGGCCAATCTCAAGTCCCGCGCCGTTTCTGATGATCACCGCGTCGCCACGCTCAAAGCGCCCCTCAACCCGCGTGACGCCCGCCGGGAGCAGGCTCTTGCCCGAGGCGAGCGCGTCGGCCGCCCCCTGATCGACGGTGAACATGCCTTTCGGCTCTAATGTGCCGGCGATCCAGCGCTTGCGGGCCGCGACCGGATCCTGGCGGGCCAGGAACCAGGTCCCCGCGCCGCTCTCGCCAAGGCCGCTCAGCGGGTTCATCACCCGGCCCAAGGCGATGACCATATGCGTGCCGCCTGCCACCGCGATCTTGGCCGCCTCGATCTTGGTCACCATGCCGCCTTTCGACAGCTCGGACCCGGTATCGCCGGCCATGGCCTCGATCTCGGGCGTAATATCGGCCACCTCCTCGAGGCGCCGCGCCTCGTCGCAAGAGCCCGGCGGCGCGGTGTAGAACCCGTCCACATCGGAGAGCAGCACGAGACAATGCGCACTCATCATCGAGGCGACGCGGGCGGCAAGCCGGTCGTTATCGCCATAGCGGATTTCGGTGGTCGCCACCGTGTCGTTCTCGTTGACCACCGGCACGGCGCCAAGCTTGAGCAATGTGGTCATGGTGCTGCGGGCGTTCAGATAGCGCCGGCGCTCTTCAGTGTCGCCGAGCGTCAGCAGCACTTGCGCGGCGACGATCGAACGGGCGCGGAAGGCCTCTTCATAGGCATAGGCAAGGTCGATCTGCCCGACCGCCGCGGCCGCCTGGCTGTCCTCCAGCCTGAGCCATCCCTTCGTCAAACCGAGCGCGTTGCGGCCAAGCGCGATCGCGCCCGAAGACACGACGATGACCTCCTTACCGGCCTCGCGGAGGGCGGCGATATCGTCGGCAAGCGCGCTCAGCCAATCGGCCTTGATCGCGCCTGTCGCCGCGTCGACCAAGAGCGATGAGCCGATCTTGACCACGACACGCTTGGCG
>CAZFYL010000143.1:0-2412 GCA_964523345.1 uncultured Methyloceanibacter sp. | reverse complement strand
CCGTCATGCGCCCCTTCGATCAGGCCGGGAATGTCGGCAAGCACGAGATCGGTGCCGTCGATGCGCACCATGCCAAGATTGGGGTGGAGCGTGGTGAAGGGATAATCGGCAATCTTCGGTTTGGCCGCGCTGACCGTGGCGAGGAAGGTCGACTTCCCGGCATTGGGAAGCCCGATCACGCCGATATCGGCGATGAGCTTGAGCCTGAGCCAGATATGCATCTCCTCGCCCGTCTCGCCGGGATTAGCGCGCCGCGGCGCGCGATTGGTGGAGGATTTGAAGCGGGCATTGCCAAATCCGCCATTGCCCCCGCGCAGCAGCACGATGCGCTCCCCCGGCGCAACGAGGTCGGCAAGCACCGTCTCGCCGTCCTCATCGAGGATTTCCGTGCCGGGTGGCAGAGGCAGCACGACATCGGCGCCCTTGGCGCCCGTGCGGTTCTTGCCCATGCCATGTCCGCCCTTCTTCGCCTTGAAGTGCTGCTTATAGCGGTAGTCGAGCAGCGTGTTGAGGTTGGCCACGCATTCGAGGATGACGTCGCCGCCTCTGCCGCCATCGCCGCCGTCAGGGCCGCCGAACTCGATAAACTTCTCGCGCCGGAAGCTGACGCACCCGTTCCCTCCGTCGCCGGAGCGCACATAGACTTTGGCCTGGTCCAGAAACTGCATGGCTAGGGCTTACCACCGGCTGCTTTCCAATACACTAGCGGCTGAAGGGCCTCGCGAGGCCGAGCCACCTAAGTCCGGTAGAAGCCGGCGAGAGCTTCGGCGCGGTCGAGCCGGTAGGTCTGGCACTGGGCTTTGGCCTTCCGCGCCGCGCTTTCGCGCTCGATAAAGCCCTGCGGCGTGAACCCGAACTTGGCGATGATCCGCTCCGAGGCTGGATTGTCCTGGAAATGCCCGACCGTGAGATAGTCGAACCCGTCCGTCTCGAAGGCGTAGACGATGAGCGCGCGCACGGCCTCGGTCGCATAGCCCAGGCCCCAATAGGGCCTGCCGATCCAATAGCCGAGCTCGGCATGGTCGTTGCCGAAGGCGCGATAACCGGTGCAGCCGATCAGCGCGTCGGAGCGGACAATGACGAAAACGACGCCCTCTTCGCCGGCGAGCACGCTGTCGATCCATTCGACGGCCATCTCCTCGCTATAAGGATACGGAATCGTGCCGGTCATGCTGGCGACCTCGTAATCGCCGGCAAGCAGCGCAAGCCGCGGCGCATCCGTCCGAAGCGGCGCGCGCAGCAGAAGTCTGGGAGTCCTGATCGTCACGATGAAAAGCTACACGCGCAAAGCCCGCCTGCGCGAAGCGCAAAGCTTAGTGCAGCGGCTTGATCGAAACGTAGACGCGGCCCTTCTTCTTGGTCGCGAACTCAACCTCGCCCTCGCGCAGCGCAAACAGCGTGTGGTCGTTGCCGATGCCCACCCCGTCACCGGGATGCCATTTGGTGCCGCGCTGGCGGATGATGATATTGCCGGCAATGACGCGCTGGCCGCCTGACTTCTTGACGCCGAGACGCCGTCCGGCCGAATCGCGGCCGTTGCGCGAGGAGCCGCCTGCTTTCTTGTGTGCCATATCTGGCTTCCTTTACGTCTTCTTCGGCTTGGCGGCCGGCTTCTTAGCTGGCGCCTTAGCCTTGGTCTTAGCTGCCGCCTTCTTGGCGGGGGCCTTAGCCTTCTTAGCGGGGGCCTTCGCCGCCGGCTTCTTAGCCGTTGGCTTGGCCTTGGCTGCGGGCTTTGCCGCCTGCTTCTCCGGTTTCGCTTTCGGTTCGGCCTTCGCTTGAGGCTTGGCTTCCGCCTTTTTCGGCTGCGGTTTGGCCGCCACCTTGGACGGCTTCTTGCCGTCGGTCAAAATCTCGGTGATGCGCAGTTCCGTCAAGGCCTGGCGATGGCCGCTTGTGCGGCGGTAATTCTTGCGCCGCTTCTTTTTGAACACGATGACCTTGTCGCCGCGCTTCTGAGCGATCACTTCGGCGGCGACCAGGGCGCCGGATATGGTCGGGCTGCCGGTCTTGGCGCTGCCATTGCCGCCGAGCAGAATCACCTCGGCAAGCTCGACGATATCGCCGGGCTGGCCTGCGATCTTCTCGACTTCGATAATGTCGTTAGGCGCCACGCGATACTGCTTGCCGCCTGTGCGAATGACCGCGAACATGTCCGTTTCCGTCCGGGTTCTTGGCTTGAGGGACCGGCGCTTTCGGCGCGCGGGGGCGCCCGCTGGGGCCCTTGAGCGGCGCAATATAGAAGCCAATGCCGATAAGTCAATTGGCGGCATTCGGCCAAATATTCGCCCCTCGGGCCGTTCCCGGCAGTTCGAGCCGAAGGTTGCCGGGGACCTAAGGGCAAGCTACATCAGCCGTCTCGGAGAGGTGCCGGAGTGGTCGAACGGGACGGTCTCGAAAACCGTTGTACGGGTA
>CAZFYL010000142.1:0-4815 GCA_964523345.1 uncultured Methyloceanibacter sp. | reverse complement strand
CGCGTGTTGATCGTCACCCGGCGCCCGCTCAGCTGACGCAACACGTCCGGCTTGATCAATCCAAACTTGAGATGAGTGATGCAGGCCACAAGCTGCCAAAACCGGCCCGGAAGCACGAAATAGACATTCAGCATTTGATCGTCGATCACCGCCTCCTCCGCCACGGTCAAGCCGCCGCCATGGAAGCGGCCATTGGCGATGCTCACCTGATAGACGAAGCCCGACCAGCTCCGGTCCTCATCGATGCTGAGTTCGACATGGAACGGACGCGACCGGCCCGCCACACGCAAAAGACCGATCAAATAAGACAACACACGAAAGCTGCGCTTCAGGTCTGCCGATTGAGCGCGGCTGACGTCAACGGCGACGCCGACGCTTGCGACATTCAGGAATGGCCGGGCGTTGACCAGCCCAACGTCAACCTCATGGCTGCGGCCACGCAAGGCGATGTCCGCCGCGGCTGCCCAGTCTTGAGGTAAGCCCAAACATCTGGCGAAGTCGTTGGCCGTTCCCACCGGCAGCACGGCCAAAGGCTTGCCGAGGCGAAGCAATTCCGGCAACGCATCGGAAATCGTCCCGTCACCGCCGCAAATCACGATGCGGTCGAAATCTTGACCGTCGCGGCTGATCGTTTGTGTGAGGTGATGCCGTGAGCGCGTGGGGACGATGCTTGCCTCGCAGCTCTCCTTGAACCAGGCGCCCAGGTCCTCCAGGACGACGTTTGCCTGCGCCGCGTTGGGATTGATGAGTACGAGCACGCGCATGTCGAACAGGCCGCGGTCACTCTTTTTCTATGCCAACGGTCGGCAGGCCAGCGGACCGGGCCGACCAGTTTGGCGATGAAAATGGATGTCGCCATCGCTCCCTCCCCCTCGCGCAGCGGCCCGCGCGGGCAAACGCGCGGCAAGACCTGAGCGCAGCGCCTGAGGCGAGCGGAACTCGCCTCAAGCTGCTGCGGTTACTGTTCGCGGTAAGAGCGAATGCCGCCTAGTACCGGTAATACCCTTTCTTGTAGTACCTCTTATATCTCTTGTACGGCTTGCCGGCGTAGCGGTAACCCGGATAACCGTAGTAGCCGCCGTAATAGGGCCGGTACGGGCGATAATACGGCCGGTAATAAGCGTAAGGCCGGTAGTACGGCCGGTATCCGTAAGCGTAAGGGGGATAGCCGCCGTAATAGCCGCCATAATACGGACGCGGTCCGATCGTGATGCTGACGCCGGCTCCGGGACCGTACCAGCCCCACCCGGCGCTTGCCTTCGTGGGGGACAGAGCCACGGCGGCCAGTGCCACCGCGCCCAAGGCCAAAAGCAACGTTTTTCTCATCGAACTTGACTCCTCTGGGGGGTTAAGGAGCGAGCACAGAGTCTAACACCGCAGGCGGAAAAATGGCACCAAGCTCGCCACAAATTCGTGGTTAAGATCGTGCCCGGCTCTCCGAGAGCCTCGTCTCTCCGCTCGGCAGGCGTGTAACACGCGCCGCTGCCGGGATCGTTCACTCGGAGCCAGCCGTTCTCGTTAACCAACGCAGCACCGCGACGGAACGCAAAGGCCGCGCGGTGGCGTTTTTTGGACGGAACACCGCCTATGGGATGGCGCGCGATAATGGGGCTTTGCATCAGCCTGCTGCTGGCAGGCTGTACCAGCGTTGCGCTGGTGTCGCCCGAATATGCGGCGCGGCCGGTCGAGCCGCTCAATCCCCAAGCCGCACTTGCCCAGATCAACGCGTTTCGCGCCAAGCACGGGGCGAAAGCGCTCGTCCTCGACGCAAGACTGTCCCGCGCCGCTCACATGCAGTCCGCCGACCAGGCGGGACGGCGCCGCATGGGTCATTACGGTCGAGACGGCTCCAAGCCTATGGACCGGGCCGCGCGCGCCGGCTACGCAGCAAAGATCGCGTCCGAGAACGTCGCCTCGGGCCAGAAATCCTTCGCCGATGCGATGTATTACTGGGAGCGGAGCACGGGCCACAGGCAGAACCTGCTGCGTGCGAATGTCACGGCCGTCGGCGTTGGCATGGCCAAGGCCGAAACCGGCCGCGCCTATTGGACGCTGGTGCTCGGCGCCGAATAGACAGACCGCTGGCCAGGCGCACAGTCCGCACCTAAGATGACCCTTGAATGGAGGTGCTCATGACCAGACATCTCTTAACCGTCACCGTAACTGCCGCGGCGCTCCTTGCGGCCTCTCAGGCAGAGGCTAAGATCCAATGCCGCGGCAATTTCCAGATCACCAAGAACGGCCCAATCTCCACGCCCTATTGCGAGGAGCAGCAGATCGCGCGCGTGGCCAGGTCGTATGGAGAACGGGTGACGGACGCGGAGGTTCACAACAACCCGAACACGAAAGTGTATCTCTGCCAGAGATATGGCGGCGACAACCGGCTGAAAGGATCGTGCGGCGCTTACTCACAGCCGCAATGGATTCCCTGGTAGGCCCGCGTCAGATTTTGCGGCTGTCATAGGCCCAATGCAGCAGCGCTTGGCGCTGGCGCCTGCGGCAAGTCCAGTCTCCGGGATCGCAATTGCGTTTGATCTGCGCCGCGTGGCGGCGGATCGCCTTCCACCGCCCGATCTGGCGTGCGTCTTCTTGCGGTATGCGCCGCCCCATATAATAGCGGCAATACCATTGGAACCAGCCGCGCGGATCGCCAGCGTGGATCCAGCCCTTCTTGCGCCACACCGAAAGCGGCTGGCTGGCATCGACGCCGAAATAGTTGAGCGAAGGATCGCGCCCTTCCGGCGACAGCTTGGCGCTCGCGAACCAGCTTGCCGGAAATTCCTTGCGGCAATCGGTCATGTATTTCCCGCCGAACACGCCGAGCGCAAGCATCTCCTTCGGTGTCAGGTCGGGACAGAACTCGGGATCGAAGTCGCGGCCGGCTCTGGCGCTGAGCTCATACCGGTAATTCTTTTGCATGCGGTCGTTGACCGTGACGGTGCGCTTTCTCCTGCCGCTCATCCGGGTAGAATGAAACGTTTTTGGCGAAAAGTCTCCCGGCCCGCCGCGGGCTAGCCGATACGGCCTGGAGGCCGTCCCGAAGCGAGACCCTGACTGTCCTCAACCGTAGAGTTGGTGTTTTCGTTGTCGAGCAGGCTCGCCAACTCGTCGGGATCCTCGGAGCGCGTGAGGTCGGCGGCCGGCAGAAAGCTCAGGCCATAAACCAGAACAGCCAGCCCGAAGCCGAACAATAAGGAAAGCAGCGAATACATGACTTGGCCTCCCGTGAATGTCCAATTCTTGCGCGGAACCTTGTCAGGTTCGCGGCCCCGCCCTGCGACATTTTCGCCAAGCTTAACAGCAGCGCCAAACGCTTGCGGCTCGGCTTGGTTGCATCCGGCCTCGTGCTTCGCAGGCGCGCGCAACCCCCCGTTAGGAAACTGTTAAAGCGAAGGCCTCAAGCTGTGAGGCATGGTCCTCACGGCAGAGCAAAATCTCAGGATCGCGCTCCTTTACGAGAAGGCGGCGGCCGACCTGCTCGGCGTGCCGCCGCAGCAGCGGATCGCCTTTGCCCGGAAAGCCAAATGGTTCCGGATGAAGGCCAGGATCAGGGCCAAGATGGAAGAAGCGACCACGCTTGCCGAGCCGAGCATGAACGGGACGGCTTGCCTCAATGAGGTTCGCCCCGACGATGCGCATCTCGATGAGGGCCGCCCCGATGAGGCGCGCCTCGACGAGGCTTGGCGCGAACAGGCCCGCGTGAACGGAGCGCGCCTCGATGAGGCACCCCCCCGGCAAGCCAAGGCACGGCCGAAGCGCTATCGCTCGATCGCCGAACGGATCGCCGCAGCCCGGGCCGCTCAGAGTTAAGCCGATTTGACCGGCGGAAGCCGCTGAATTTCCTGGACCAGGGCCTGGACCGGGACCGTCTGGTCCTTGCCAAACGCCCTTAGATTTGTGTGACAGCCGCGGCAATCGCCCTTGCCGGACCGGTCAGGCTACGACACTCTAGCCGGCTTCAGGCTCCTCGCAGAAGGAGCCTAAGGGAAAGGGGGAGCATGGACGCCGGGGTTATCGTCCTGCTTATTCAGGTCATCGCGGGCTTCATCGGCGGCACCGTGATTGGCTCGCGCATAGAAAACGTGACTCTCGGCGGGTTGGGAAACGCCATCGCCGGGGCCGTGGGCGGTATCGGCGGCGGACGGATCTTGAGCGCGCTCGTTCCGGAGCTGTCCGGCACAGAAAGCATGGATCTCGGCGCGATCATCGGCCAGGTGGTTGGCAGCGGCGCGGGCGGCGCCGTCCTCACCATTGCCGCGGGCCTGATCAAGAACGCGCTCACCAGCCGCTAGCGGCTTGCCGCTAACCTTAAACCGCCAAGAGGAGATCGCACTGACGGCGGTAAGCGGTATAATCAATGTGACGGAAGACCGGGGCATGCGCCGCCGGGTGGGAATGTAATCGTATGGGAGGACGTCATGTTCGGGAACAAGCGTAATGTAACGGTGATCGCCGAGGGACTGAAAATTGTCGGCAGTGTCACCGCCGAGGGTGTGGTGGAAGTCGACGGGCAGGTCGAAGGCGAGATTCATTGCACGTCGTTGATCGTCTCTCGCGACGCCCAGATCGCCGGAACGATCACGGCCGACCGGATCGTGGTCGACGGCCGCGTGGATGGGCCGATCAAAGGGGGCGACGTGATCCTCAAATCGCAAGCCCGGGTCACCGGCGACATTCATCATCGCTCCTTGACCATCGAGAAGGGAGCCACGTTCGACGGCCGCTCGATGCAAACGCAAGGCGCCGAGGGACAATACGCTGGCGGCGGCAAGAGGCGGTCGCAGGCGGCCGACAGCACGGCGGAAGCGGCTTAGC
>CAZFYL010000141.1:0-4867 GCA_964523345.1 uncultured Methyloceanibacter sp. | reverse complement strand
GCACCGGTCTCCAAAACCGGGGGTTGGGGGTTCGAGTCCCTCCACTCCTGCCACGATCGAGGCGCGAGCAGGAGGCACGAGGCGAGGCGAGGGCTTTGCAGCAAGGACAGAAATGGCAAGGACAAATCCTTTTGAGTTTATGCAGCAGGTGCGGACCGAGGTCGCCAAGGTCACGTGGCCAACGCGCCGCGAGACGGTCATCACCACGGTCATGGTCCTCTTAATGTCGGTTGCCGCTGCGTTGTTCTTTCTCGCCGCCGATTGGATGTTGAGCACGGTCGTGACCTTCATTTTGGGCATAGGCCGCTAAGGATCAAAGTTCGTCCGATGGCAAAGCGCTGGTACATCGTTCACGCCTACTCGAATTTCGAGCGCAAGGTTGCCGACTCCATTAAGGAGCGCGCAACCGCGGCAGGGCTGTCCGATATGTTCGACGAGGTTCTGGTGCCGATGGAAGAGGTCGTGGAGATGCGCCGCGGCCGCAAGATTGCGTCCGAACGCAAGTTCTTTCCGGGTTATGTGCTGGTCAAAATGGATCTCAATGACGAGACCTATCACCTGATTAAATCGACACCCAAGGTCACCGGCTTTCTCGGGACGGAAAAAAAGCCTATCCCGATTAGTGAGGAAGAGGCAGGACGCATCCTTCAGCAAGTCCAAGAAGGCGTCGAGCGTCCAAAACCGTCGGTCACGTTTGAGATCGGCGAGCAGGTGCGCGTGGCCGACGGCCCGTTCGCTTCGTTCAACGGCCTGGTCGAGGAGGTCGACGAGGAACGGGCGCGGCTCAAGGTGGCCGTGTCGATTTTCGGCCGGGCGACGCCCGTCGAACTCGAATATGCGCAGGTCGAGAAGCTCTAAGAGAAACGACGCAGGAAGAGTCACGGAATGGCGAAGAAGATCGACGGCTATATCAAACTCCAGGTGCCGGCAGGGCAGGCCAATCCCTCGCCGCCGATCGGGCCTGCGCTCGGCCAGCGCGGCGTAAACATTCCGGAATTCTGCAAGCAGTTTAACGCGGCCACGCAAAATCTTGAGCAGGGTTCTCCGATTCCGACCTTGATCACGGTCTATGCCGACCGTTCCTTCTCATTCGAGATGAAGACGCCGCCGGCGTCTTATCTCCTCAAGAAGGCGGCCAAGATCGGCAAAGGATCGGCCGAGGCCGGGCGCACAGGCGTCGGCAGCGTCACGCAGGATCAGCTGCGTGAGATCGCCGAGGTCAAGATGCAGGATCTGAACGCCAACTCGGTCGAGCAGGCGATGAAGATCATTGCCGGGTCCGCGCGCTCGATGGGCCTACAGGTGCAGGAGTAGACGATGAGCAAGCCGGGCAAACGGTTCCGCGAGGCGGCGGGAAACTACGACCACGACAAGCTGTATGGGCTTGAGGATGCGGTGAAGTTGGTCAAAGGCGGCGCCAAGGCAAAATTCGACGAGACGATCGAAGTCGCCATGAATCTCGGCGTCGATCCACGCCATGCCGACCAGATGGTGAGGGGTGTTTGCCAATTGCCGCACGGTTCGGGCCGCAAGCTCAGGGTCGCTGTGTTCGCCAAAGGTGCCAAAGCCGAGGACGCCAAGCAAGCGGGCGCCGACGTGGTGGGCGCGGAGGATTTGGTCGAACAGGTGCAGAAGGGCGTGATCGATTTCGATCGCTGCATCGCCACGCCTGACATGATGCCGCTGGTTGGACGGCTGGGTAAGGTGCTTGGGCCCCGCGGGCTGATGCCCAATCCGAAAGTCGGCACGGTCACCGCCGATATCGGCCCGGCCGTGAAGGCAGCAAAAGGCGGTGCGGTTGAGTTCCGGGTTGAGAAGGCCGGCGTGATCCATGCCGGCGTCGGCAAAGCGAGCTTCACCGAACAAGCGTTGGTGGACAATATCCGCGCCTTCGCCGATGCGGTGATGAAGGCGAAGCCTTCAGGCGCCAAAGGGACATTTTTGAAACGGGCCGCGGTCACGTCGACCATGGGCCCGGGTGTGAAGCTCGAGCTTGCAAGCCTCACTGGAGGTGCTGCGAGCTGACGAAGAGTTTCGGGTGCCGGGCGACTGGCCTCCGAAGGATCGTTTGCTAAAGCAAACGGTCCAAACCTGTCCGAGATTGCAGGTGCGGGCGACCGCTTAAGCCTTCTGGGCCTGCATGAGACGGGAGATGACCGGTTCTCAGATTGCGGCTTGGCGCCGCGACCTGGAGATTGGTTTGAACCTCGTAACTGGCTCTTGCGCGAGTTGGCGCGTGGGCGGGACAGGCTAACGAAGCGCCGCGTGACGATGCGGGCCGGCTTGATGCTTAGCCCAGTCGCTCTCGCGGCACGGTGTAGCCGAAGGGTCTTGAACTTTTTCAGACCCGAAACAGACGGAGTGAGCATTGGAAAGAGCAGAGAAGCGCGAAGTCGTGACGGCGCTTCATGACGTCTTCGCCAACACCGGCGTGGTCGTCGTCGCTCACTATGCGGGCCTGAGCGTCGCCCAGATGACCAAACTGCGCAGCGAAATGAGAAGCGCTGGCGGCAAGGTCAAAGTGGCGAAGAACAGGCTCGCCAAGCTCGCGCTCGAAGGCACCGACGCAAAGGGCATTGCGGATTTGCTCAAAGGGCCAACCTGCCTCGCATTTTCCGATGACCCGATTACTGCGCCAAAGATTGCCGTCAAATTCGCCAAGGCGAACGAGAAATTCGTGATCCTGGGCGGAACGATGGGCGCGGAGGTGCTCGATGCCAAGGGCGTGAGTTCGCTTGCTGACTTGCCTTCGCTCGACGAGCTCAGAGGCAAGCTGATCGGTCTCCTTGAGGCGCCCGCGAGCAAGATCGCGCGGACGCTGAACGAGCCGGGTGCCCAGCTTGCGCGCGTGTTCGGCGCTTACGGCAATAAGCAGGCGGCGTGACGGCGGCTTGAAACCTATTACGAGAGTCAAACCTACGAGGATAAGTCGATGGCAGATTTGCAAAAGATCGTGGACGAGCTTTCGGGCCTGACGGTGCTCGAAGCCGCAGAGCTAGCGAAATTGCTCGAAGAGAAATGGGGCGTTTCGGCCGCAGCACCGGTCGCCATGATGGCAGCCGGAGGGGCCGCAGCCGAGGCGCCGGCCGAGGAGAAGACCGATTTCACCGTCGTTCTGACCGCGGTCGGAGCTCAGAAGATCAATGTTATCAAAGAGGTGCGGGCGATTACGAGTCTCGGCCTGAAAGAGGCCAAAGACCTGGTCGAAGGTGCGCCGAAGCCTGTGAAGGAAGGCGTTCCCAAGGACGAGGCCGACAAGATCAAAAAGCAGCTCGAGGACGCCGGCGCGACCGTCGAGCTCAAATAGCCGGTGGGTTGAAACTTGCCCGGGCGGACCCAACATATAGGTGTTCGCCCGGGCCAAAACCCACCAAACAGTGCGTGACGTGACGTTTCGCCAGATTTTCCGCCTTCACCAAGGCGGGGAAATCCGGCGAACCGTCGTGATCAGCCTAAGAGGAGCACATGGCGCAGCAGACTTCCCTTGGTCATAAGCGTTTGCGGAAAATGTTCGGCAAGATCCACGAAGTGGCGGAGATGCCGAACCTCATCGAAGTTCAAAAGCAGTCCTACGATCAATTCCTCATGGTGGCCGAGCCCGAGGGGGGCCGTCCCGATGAGGGGCTTCAGGCTGTGTTCCGTTCCGTCTTCCCGATCAAGGATTTCGGCGAGCGCTCCCAGCTGGAATTCGTGCGCTACGCGTTCGAGCCGCCGAAATACGACGTCGACGAGTGCCAGCAGCGGGGCATGACCTATGCCGCGCCGCTCAAGGTGACGCTCAGGTTGATTGTGTTCGACGTCAACGAGGAGACTGGCGCCCGCTCGGTCAAGGACATCAAGGAGCAGGACGTCTATATGGGCGACATGCCGCTCATGACGTCGAACGGCACCTTCGTCATCAACGGCACCGAGCGCGTGATCGTTTCCCAGATGCACCGCTCACCCGGCGTGTTCTTCGATCACGACCGCGGCAAGACTCATTCCTCGGGCAAATTGCTGTTCGCAGCGCGGATCATTCCCTATCGGGGCTCGTGGCTCGACTTCGAGTTCGATGCCAAAGACATTGTTTATGTCCGTATCGACCGGCGCCGCAAACTCCCGGTGACGACGCTGCTTTACGCGCTCGGCCTCGAGGACGAGCAGATTCTGTCGACGTTCTACGACACGATCGTTCTCAAAGCGGCCAAGGAAGGCTGGCGTATGCCGTTCCGGCCCGATCGCATGCGCGGGATCAAGCCGACCAGCGATCTGATCAATGCCAAGACCGGCAAGGTCGCCATTGAAGCGGGACGCAAAGTCACCGCACGTCTCGCCAACAAGCTCGCCGATGAAGGCCTGAAGGAGCTTCTGGTGAGCGACGAGGATCTCTATGGCCGCTACCTTGCCCAAGATATCCTCAACATGGAGACGGGCGAGATCTACGGCGAGGCCGGAGAGGAGCTCGACGAAAAGCTGGTTGGCACGTTTCGGGAGCTCGGACTCAAGGAGATTCCGATCCTTGATATCGATCACGTCAATATCGGCGCGTTTATCCGCAACACGCTTGCCGTCGACAAGAATTCGAATCCTGAGGAGGCGCTGCTCGATATCTACCGGGTGATGCGGCCGGGCGAGCCGCCGACTCCGGAAGCCGCGCAGACTCTGTTCAACTCAATCTTCTTCGATTCGGAGCGCTACGATCTTTCCGCGGTCGGCCGCGTCAAGATGAATATGCGTCTCGAGCTCGATGCTCCGGACACGATGCGCACTTTGCGCAAAGAAGACATTCTCGCCGTGATCAAGACCCTGGTCGGTTTGCGCGACGGCAAGGGCGAGATCGACGACATCGACCATCTCGGCAATCGCCGGGTGCGCTCGGTGGGCGAGC
>CAZFYL010000140.1:0-4874 GCA_964523345.1 uncultured Methyloceanibacter sp. | reverse complement strand
ACCTTCCCGGGAACGACGTGATAGGTGAGGATCGCCACGAGCTGATCCTTGTTCTCCGGCTTCAACAGATTGTCGAGCGTTCCCTCCGGCAGCTTGGCAAAGGCCTCGTCGGTGGGGGCGAACACGGTGAAAGGGCCGTCGCCCTTCAGCGTGGCGACCAGCTCCGCTTCAGTCAGAGCGCTGGCAAGCGTTTTGAACTGGCCGGCCGAGACCGCGGTCTCGACGATGTCCTTGTCGGCGGCGCGGCTACCGGCGCTGCCCAGAGTGAGACCGGTGACCATGGCCACGGCGGCCAGGGCGGATACGAATGCAATTCCGAACTTCATGGGGTTGCTCCTTACATTTTTCATTTCTGGCGACAGCCAGGCGGCTGTTGCTGATTTGCATATAAAGAAAATCATTTTGAGTACTAATAATATTTTCGTGAGAATACCTTTAGTTTTTCCTGAAAAGAAAATATACTGCCAGGCGTTTCACCCACGGAAAAACAGGACACAAAATGCTGTCGGACACGCTTGCCGAGGGGCTCGGCCAGTACCGGATCGGTGCCAAGATCCGGGCGCTGCGCAAAGCCAAGAAGCTCGGGCTCGTGCAGCTCGGCGAGCACACCGGGCTATCGCCTGGCATGTTGTCGAAGATCGAGCGCGGAGCGCTTTATCCGACGCTGCCCACGCTCTTGCGCATTGCCTTAGTGTTCGGCGTCGGGCTCGACCATTTCTTCGTCGAAAGCGAAGAGCGCCCCGTGTTCGCCGTGGTCCGCCGTAAGGACCGCGTACGCCTGCCCGACCAGCCGCAAGCCGAACAGCCTTCCTATCTGTTCGAGAGCCTCGATTTCCCTGTCGCCAACCGCAAGATCGAGGCGTTTTTAGCCGAGTTCCCGGCCGGATCCGAACCAGCACCGCCGCATCAGCATGACGGCGCGGAGCTGATCTACATTATTAAGGGACAGCTCGCGGTCGGGATCGAGGGCGATGAAACCGTGCTCGACGAAGGTGATGCGCTTTATTTCGACTCGAGCGTACCGCACACCTATCGCCGCGAGGGACGGGGCGCCTGCTCGGCCGTCGTCGTGGTGGCGCCAGACTAGATCGTAACGGGACCCGCAGTGCTGCGGACCGACGGTTTGATCTGGACTGTCGCCTCCATGTCACAGCCATCCCGGCCGGAACCAGCTAAGATTGTCCGCGCAATGAGGGAATGCGGAAACGGGGACGCGCCTCATGGCTAATTTGCGCTTTGGACTGGCGGCACTCATCTGCCTGTTGGCATCGAGCCATCAGGCCATGGCGCAAGGCTCGGAGGATCTCGCCAAGCAATCGCAAAACCCGATTGCCAATCTGATTTCCGTGCCGTTCCAGAACAACACCAATTTCAATGTCGGCACGCTCGGCAACGACCAGAACATCCTCAACATTCAGCCGGTCATCCCGATCACGCTGAACGAGAACTGGAACCTGATCACGCGCTGGATCATGCCGGTGGTGTATCAGCCGCCGCTGTTTCCCGGCGACGGCCAAGATTTCGGCCTCGGCAATTTCAATCCGAGCTTCTTCTTTGCCACCCAGGCCGGCCCCAATCTCCTATGGGGCGTCGGCCCGACCCTTCTCTTGCCCACCAGCACCGACAGCAGGCTCGGGCCCGACAAATGGGGCGCAGGCCCCTCGGGCGTGATCGTGTGGACGCCGGGAAACTGGGTGGTCGGCGCGCTCGCCAACAATATCTGGTCGTTCGCGGGCGATTCTTCCGATCCGGACGTGAACCAGTTCCTGCTCCAGTACTTCATCAACTACAACATGGCGGGCGGCTGGTATTTGACTTCGGCGCCGATCATTACCGCCGACTGGACCCGCGACTCGGGCGATCAATGGACGTTTCCGCTCGGCGGCGGTGTGGGACGCGTGTTCAGCATCGGCTCGCAGCCGGTCAACATGTCGGTCCAGGCCTATGACAATGTCATTGCGCCGGAAGGCGGTCCGGACTGGCAGCTCAGGGCCCAGATCCAGTTGCTGTTCCCGACCAAATGAGCCGCGCCGTCGCCTAGCGGCGTTTGCGCATCCCCTTGACGGCATTGAGCGCAAAGTGGCGGAGCTTGGCCGGATCGGTCTCCCCCACCGCGGTGAGAGCCACGATCGTGCCGGCCATCTTCCGCCGCGCCGGGTCGGTGCTCACGAAGTCCTCTTGTGCCTCGTTTGAAGGCGCAAGCCCGGTCAGCTCACGCCAGGCGTCTTCAAGCGCCGTCTCGACCAGCTTGCGCATGTCGGGATTGAGATATTTGGGGATCTCGTTGAGCGGCACCAGCAGCGCTCCCGTGAAGCACCTCACAAGGACAGCCATGCCCCGCTCAAGCCGATATTCGCCGTGCTAGACAGTATAGCCGATCGCGCTGCGGCACACGACGAGAACCCTCAAACCCGAATCGCTAGCGTTCCTTCCGCCCACGGAGGAACGAGGAGAGCCTCGATCGCCCCTGCGGCATTTTGTGCCACGGCTCACTTAAGTCATTGGATGCATGCTGAATTTCAGCACACTCCGGGTGCCGAAACGACTGTCATTTGTGCGTCGCACAAATTTCTTCTTGCAATATTTGCTGCATTGCACATAAAGATATGAGTCACCCCCAATTGAGACACCTCCGGGCCACCGGGCATTCGCATAAGGGAGCACGCATCACATGTTTGAAACATTTCAGAAACTGGCTGACGAGCAGCAGAAATTCGGCAAAGAGGGCTTCGATGCCGCTCTTCGCTCTTATGGCGAGCTGAACAAGGGCTTCCAGGAGATCGCCGCCAAGACCACCGACTACACCAAGAAGTCCTTCGAGGATGCCACCCGCGCCTTCGAGCAGCTGCTCGGCGCCAAGTCGCTGGAGCAGGCCATCGAGATCCAGTCGGCCTACGCCAAGAAGGCCTATGAGGCTTGGGTCTCCGAGGCGACCAAGCTCAGCGAGCTTTATGTCAGCATGGCGCGCGACGCCTATAAGCCGGTCGAGCAGGCCGTCAAGAAGGCGCCGAAGCCGACCGCTGCTGCGTAACGTCCGCGTATATCGCGTCTGTTGCGTTCGAGTTTATTCAGGCCGGCCCGTTAGGGCTCGTGCCTGAGGTGAGATTTGACCCGGAAGGCCCCCGCCCTTCCGGGTTTTTTCTTGTGTGCGTCTGCCGCGGCGACCATAACGTTACAAGGCTCGGCGCTTTTATAACGGGATCCTCTCCGTGCAGACGTTTGAAGACCGCATCTTGTTTATGCTGGTCATCGTCATATCGGTGGTCTTTGCCTGGATCCTGTGGCCGTTCTTCGGCGCCATTCTGTGGGCGGTCGTGCTTGCCATCGTGTTCGCGCCGCTCTACTGGCGGATCTCCCGCGGCCTGGGACATCGTCCCAACCTCGCCGCGATCGTAACCGTGCTCATCATCCTGGCGCTGGTGATTTTGCCGCTGTCCTACGCGGGAGCGGCCCTCGTTGAGCAGGCGGCGGACCTGTATGCGAGGATCGAGTCGGGAGAACTCAAACCCGGGAGCATCTTCCAAGACTTGCAGGGTGCGTTGCCCGCTTGGGTGACCAATCTGCTCGACCATTTGGGCTTGAAGAATTTCCACGCTGCCGAGGAACGGGTCACCAATCTCGTGATCAAGGGCAGCCAATTTTTCGGCACGCAAGCCCTCAGCATCGGTCATAGCGCCGCCGATTTCGTTTTGAGTCTGACCGTCATGCTGTACCTGCTGTATTTTCTGCTGCGTGACGGGAATTCGTTGGCCAAAGCCATTCAGGATTCGATCCCGCTTCGTCCGGAGCAGCAGGGCGCACTGGTCGAGAAATTCACCACCACCATTCGCGCCACGGTCAAGGGGAATATCTTGGTGGCGGTGCTGCAAGGCGCCCTTGGCGGGATCATCTTCTGGCTGCTCGGGCTCAACGCGCCGGCATTGTGGGGCGTGGTCATGGCCTTGCTGGCGTTGCTGCCGGCGGTCGGCTCGGCGCTGGTTTGGGCGCCGACCGCGATCTATCTCCTGGTCACGGGCTCGGTGTGGCAGGGCGTGGTTCTGCTGCTGTTCGGCGCCTTCGTGATCGGGCTGGTCGACAATATCTTGCGGCCGCGACTGGTTAGCAAGGAGACGCACATGCCCGACTATATCGCGCTGACCTCCATGCTCGGCGGGCTCGCCACCCTGGGGCTCAACGGATTTATCGTCGGTCCGATCGTCGCGGCTCTGTTCATCGCCGTCTGGAATATCTTTTCGCATATCATCCGCGCGCAAGAGTGAGCGCCCGCCCGCCTCGCTTATAAAAGCCGGCGGAGATTTGTTCCGGGGCGCGTCTTACTTCCAGACGTCACACAGTTGGCACGATCATGATTCAAGCTTCGGCGGAGATGTTGGCCGGGGACAACAAGGAGGCATCCATGATCGAACTGCTGACCGGATTTCCGGACAATGTTGTCGCCGTGAGCGGCAAAGGGCGCATTACCAAGAACGACTATGACACCGTGTTGATTCCTGCCGTCGAGGCGGCGCTGAAAACGCATGACAAGGTTCGGCTCTATTACGAGATCGGACCGGATTTCGGCGGCTACGATCCGGCCGCGGCCTGGGAGGACCTCAAGCTCGGCATGGAGCATTTCACGCGCTGGCAGCGCGTGGCCGTGGTGACCGATGTGGACTGGATCAAAAACACCATGCAGATCTTCAGCTTTATCATGCCCGGCGACATGCGGGTGTTTCCTGTCGCCGACGCCAAAGACGCCCGTGCGTGGATCGGTGCGGCTTAAGCCCGCCCGCATCGCGTGCATGGCGGAGGCCTGAACACTCCGATCGGAGTCGATGAGGTCACACGGCCAACACAATTCGTTCAGCATAATGATTGCCTCCCCTCGGGCGGCA
>CAZFYL010000139.1:2996-4883 GCA_964523345.1 uncultured Methyloceanibacter sp. | reverse complement strand
CGCCTCGATCCCGTCCTCGCGCAGGCCTGCGACGGAAAGCGACTGGTCGCGCTTGGAGAGCGCCTGGCCGTCGGCGCCGACCAGAAGATTGTGGTGGCCGAACGCGGGCGGCCCGGCGCCGAGCGCCTCGAACAGCTGGATCTGCGGCGCGGTATTGGCGACGTGGTCCTCGCCCCTGATGACATGGGTGACGTCGAGATCGATATCGTCAACGACGCTTGGCAGCGTGTAGAGAAAGGTGCCGTCGGCCCTGATCAAGACGGGGTCCGACAGCGAGGCGGCATCGACATGCTGAGGTCCGCGCACCAGGTCGTCCCAGGCGACGTCACGCTGCTCCAAAAGAAAACGCCAATGGGCTTTGCGCCCTTCGGCTTCCAATTTCGCCCGCTCGTCCGCCGTAAGCTTCAGCGCGGCGCGGTCGTAAACCGGCGGCCGCCCGCGCGCGAGCTGACGCTTGCGCTTCAGTTCAAGTTCTTCCGGCGTCTCGTAAGCCGGATAGAGGCGTCCCGTCTCTTTCAGCCGCGCGACCGCCTTCTCATAAAGGGCGAAGCGATCCGACTGGCGAACCTCGAGCGTCCAGTCGAGCCCGAGCCAGGCCAGGTCCTCGCGGATACCGTCAGCGAATTCCTCGGTCGAGCGCTCCTGGTCGGTGTCGTCGAGGCGCAAGACGAAGCGGCCATTGCGTGCGTGCGCAAACAGAAAATTGAACAGCGCGGTGCGGATATTGCCGGCATGAAGACGCCCCGTCGGGCTCGGCGCAAAACGGACGGTCACGCTCATCCCCTAGAGCTTCTCGCGGAATTTGTTGGTGATGGGATAACGGCGATCGCGATCGAAGCTTCTCGCCGTGATCTTTACGCCCGGCGCCGCCTGCCGCCGCTTATACTCGGCAAGATAGAGCATACGCTCGATCTTCTTCACAATGTCTTCGGCATGGCCACGCGCGACGATATCGGGGAGCGGCATCTCGCGCTCGACCAGGCAATTCAAGATCTCGTCGAGCACTTCGTAAGGCGGCAGCGTGTCCTGATCGCGCTGACCGGGCTTGAGCTCCGCGGTCGGCGCCTTGGTCAGCACATTCTCTGGAATGACGATGCCCTCCGGCCCGAGGCACCCTTTAGGCCGGGTCCGGTTGCGGTAACGCGCCAAGGCATAGACCTGGCCCTTGTAGAGGTCCTTGATCGGGTTGAAGCCGCCATTCATGTCGCCATAGAGCGTGGCGTAGCCAACCGAGACCTCGGATTTGTTGCCGGTGGTCAGCACCATCGGCCCGAACTTGTTGGATACGGCCATAAGCAAGGTTCCACGCGCGCGTGACTGCAAATTTTCCTCGGTCGCGTCTTGTGTGGTCCCGGTGAATATCTTCGCCAGATCCTGGTGCAGTCCCCCAACCGTGGCATCGATCGGCATGATGTCATAGCGAATGCCAAGCGCTTCGGCCGTTGCCGCGGCATCGTTCAGGCTTTCATTGCTGGTGTATTTATAGGGAAGCATCACGCCGTGGACGCGTTTCGCGCCAAGCGCATCGACCGCCATCGCCGCGCAAAGCGCCGAATCGACTCCGCCAGACAGCCCGAGCACGACACCGGGAAAGCCATTCTTGTCGACATAGTCGCGAAGGCCGGTAACGCAGGCGAGGTAATTCGCGGCCTCGTCCCGCTCGATCTCGGCAATCTCGCCCGGCTCGCAATGCCACCGTCCCCCGTCACGATGCCATTCGGTGATCCCGAGCGTTTCTTCCCAGGCCGGGAACTGCGCCGCCACCGATCCATCGCCGTTCAGCGCAAAGGATGCGCCGTCGAACACGAGCTCGTCCTGTCCGCCGACCTGATTGACATAGGCGAGCGGCAGCCCGGTCTCGGCAATGCGCGACCTGGCGACGTCGTA
>CAZFYL010000139.1:0-2896 GCA_964523345.1 uncultured Methyloceanibacter sp. | reverse complement strand
ACCAAATCCTCGATCGGATAGCCGGTCAAAAACAGCTCGGTGAAGGCGATCAGGTCGGCGCCCGCCTCTCCGGCCCGCGTCCGGGCTTCGCGCGCCTTTTTCAGATTGCCGTCGAGATCGCCGACCACCGTATTGAGCTGCGCGAGCGCAAGCGTGAACTTGTCCTTGATTGCATGAGTCATGGCAGGACCGATGTCGCAATCGCCGGACAGGAAAGAGGAGGCGGATTAATGCTGCCTATTCCCCGGCGGCAATCGAGATTTCGGGCTCGGGCCGGCCTTCCCGCTCGCGCTTGAGCCTTTCAGCCATGATGAAGGCCAGTTCGAGCGACTGGTCGGCATTCAGCCTGGGATCACAATGCGTATGGTAGCGGTCCGACAGATCCGTCTCGGTGACGGCCTTGGCTCCGCCCACGCATTCGGTCACGTTCTGGCCGGTCATCTCGACATGGATGCCGCCGGCATGGGTTCCTTCGCTCCGGTGGATGTCGAAAAAGCCCTCGACCTCCCTCAGGACGAGATCGAAGGGCCGCGTCTTGTAACCGCTGCTGCCCGCCTTGATCGTGTTGCCATGCATGGGATCGCACGCCCACACCACCTGCTTGCCTTCTCTCTGCACAGCCCGGATCAAGCCGGGCAGATGCTTGCCGACTTTATCGGCGCCGAACCGGCAGATCAGCGTGAGCCGTCCGGGGTCGTTGTGCGGGTTGAGGATGTCGGTAAGGGTGAGCAGCTCCTCGGGCGTCATGCTCGGGCCGATCTTGGCGCCGATCGGATTCTTGACGCCGCGCAGGTATTCGATATGGGCGTGGTCGAGCTTCCGCGTCCGGTCGCCCACCCACAGCATATGGCCGGAGGTCGCGTACCAATCGCCCGAGGTCGAGTCGACCCGTGTGAACGCCTGCTCATAGCCGAGCAGAAGCGCTTCATGGCTGGTGTACAGGCTCGTGGTGCGAAGCTGCGGCGTGTTGTCGGCGTTGATGCCGCAGGCGCGCATGAAACGCAACGTCTCGGCGATGTGCTGGGCAAGCTCCTCGTAGCGGTGTCCCGCCGGGCTGTCCTTGACAAAGCCGAGATTCCACCGATGCACATGTTCGAGATTGGCGTAGCCGCCTTGGGCGAAGGCCCGCAACAGATTGAGCGTCGCGGCCGACTGCCGGTAGGCCATCATCAGCCGCTGCGGATCGGGCGTGCGCGCCGCTTCGGTGAACTCGATACTGTTGACGCTGTCGCCGCGATAGCTCGGCAACTCCGTGCCGTCCACCGTCTCGGTCGGCGAGGAGCGCGGCTTGGCGAACTGACCGCCGATCCGGCCGACCTTCACCACCGGCGAGCCGCCGGCATAGGTCAGCACCACAGCCATCTGCAAGAACACCCGGAAAAAGTCACGGATGGTGTCGGCGCGGTGCTCGGCGAAGCTTTCGGCGCAATCGCCGCCTTGCAGGAGAAACCCCTCGCCCGCGGCCACGCGGGCAAGCTGCGCGGTGAGCTCCCGCGCCTCGCCGGCGAACACGAGCGGCGGAAAAGTGGCGAGCTGCTTCTCGACCACTTCCAGTTCCCCCGGGTCGGGATAGACTGGAACCTGCTCAATCGGTTTCGAGCGCCAGCTCTCTGGGCTCCATCGCGGTGCCATCTCGGCTCTCCTGTAAAAAGTGAACGCTATATAGGCGATTGGCAGAACCCTGGCTAGGCAAAGGGCCGCAATTGCCTGCCTAATTCGAGCATGCCACATATCCCTTAACGGGCCGCAAGGGAGCTGAAATGGACCCCCGCCACCTCGAGCACGGACACGATCCGCGCGATATCGCCAGGCGCCTCAAGCGGGGGCCGCGCATCAGCTATCTGCGCGATTGGGTCTATGGCGGGATCGACGGCACCGTCACCACCTTCGCCGTGGTGGCCGGCGTGACGGGTGCGGAACTTTCCACCAAAGCCCTGCTGATCCTCGGCGCCGCCAATCTGTTCGCCGACGGCTTCTCCATGGCCGCCGCAAACTATTCTGGGACCAGGGCGGAAATCGACGAATACGAGCAGGTGCGGCGGATGGAGGAGCGGCATGTCGAAGTTACGCCTGAGGGCGAGCGCGAGGAGATCCGCCAAATCTTCGAAGCCAAGGGTTTCTCCGGCGAGGCGCTCGACAGCGCGGTGAAGGTCATCACCGGCACCCGCAAGCGGTGGATCGACACCATGATGACCGAGGAGCACGGGTTGCCGCCAATCACCCGCTCGCCGGCGCGGGCGGCGCTCATGACCTTCCTTGCCTTTCTGCTGTGCGGAGCGATTCCGCTCCTGCCATTTGTGGCCGGTCTCCCCAACTCGATCGGGACCTCGACCCTGATGACCGGTTTTACTTTTTTCCTGATCGGCTCGCTGCGAAGTCATTGGTCGCCGGCGCCGTGGTGGCGGGCGGGATTGGAGACGTTCACGATCGGCATCACTGCCGCGGGCATCGCCTATGTGGTCGGCGTGGCCGTCGCAAGCCTGGTCGGGCAGTTACCATAGGCCCACTACCGCGAACCCCGCCCTTTGTGCCACCATACGCGCTATGGCAATCAAGGAACCAAGCTTCAGCATCGGCATCGAGGAGGAATATCTCCTCGTCGATCGCACCACCCGCGATCTCACCGAAGAACCGCCGCCGGCGCTTCTTGCCAAATGCGAGGAGGCCTTGCGTGGGCAGGTCAGCCCCGAGTTCTTGCGGTCGCAGATCGAAGTCGGCACGCGCGTGTGCAAATCGGTCCAGGAGGCCCGCGGCGAGCTGGTCCAGCTTCGCAGCACGGTCGGCCGCATCGCCGATGAGTTCGGGCTCGCGCCGATCGCGTCGTCCACGCACCCTTTTGCCCATTGGAAGAGTCAGCATCATACCGACAAGGAGCGCTACAACATCCTGGCCAAGG
>CAZFYL010000138.1:0-4901 GCA_964523345.1 uncultured Methyloceanibacter sp. | reverse complement strand
GCAAGCGCCATCGCCGAAGCGAAACAAGCGGGGCGCATGCCGATTTTGACCGGCGGCACCGGCCTCTATTTCAAGGCGCTTGGCGAAGGACTGTCCCCGGTGCCCGAGGTGCCGGGCGAGATTCGCCAATATTGGCGCGATCGGGCGGCGGTGATCGGCGCGGAGGCGCTTCATCGCGAGCTCGGCGTTAGCGATCCCGCTATGGCGGCACGCCTTTCGCCAACCGATCCGCAACGCCTGGTGCGGGCGCTCGAGGTGATCGACGCGACGTCGATTTCGCTCGCCGAATGGCACGGCGCAAGTGGGGCTCCCATCCTTGCGCCAGAAGACGTTCTAAAGCTCGTGATCGCACCTGAGCGCGAGACGCTTTACGCCGCGATCGAGGCCCGCTTCGACGCCATGATCGAGGCCGGCGCAATCGAGGAGGTCCGGGCGCTGCTCGCTCTGGGGCTGGACCCAGGTCTTCCGGCCATGCGGGCGCATGGCGTCAGCGAGCTAAAGAATTATCTCTCCGGTTCGAGCAGCCGGGCCGAGGCGATCGCCAAGGCCAAGACCGAAACGCGCCGCTACGCCAAGCGCCAGATGACCTGGCTCAGGCGCTTCATGAAGGATTGGGAATGGGCCCCCGATGCCGCCGCCGGGGTTGACGCTGTTCACGCCCGCCGCGTTACACCGTGACCTGCGTGCCGATCTCAACCACCCGGTCGGTCGGAAGCTGGAAATATGTCGAGGCGTCGTCGGAGTTATGAGCAAGAAAGATGTAAAGCCGATCTTGCCACGGAGGCATTCCCGACCGTGGATCGGGTCTGATTGAGCGGCGCGACAGGAAGAACGATGTCGACATGATGTCGAACTGCCACCCCTGTTTGCGCGCCAGCGCCAGCGCCTTCGGCACGTTCGGTCTCTCCATGAAGCCGAAGCGCAAGATTAGCCGCATGAATCGGTCGCTAATCGGCTCCAACTGAACGCGATCCGCGATAGCGACGCGGGGAATGTCCTCGTTGACGACCGTCAAGATCACGTTGTGATCGTGCAGCACCTTGTTGTGCTTGAGATTATGAAGCAGGGCGGTGGGAGCAAATTCGGGATCGCTGGTCAGGAACACGGCGGTGCCCGGAGCGATATAGGGCGGCCGCTCTTCCAGGTTCTT
This sequence comes from uncultured Methyloceanibacter sp., assembly GCA_964523345.1. Classification (GTDB taxonomy): domain Bacteria; phylum Pseudomonadota; class Alphaproteobacteria; order Rhizobiales; family Methyloligellaceae; genus Methyloceanibacter. The sequence continues at coordinate 3,751 of CAZFYL010000138.1, read as the reverse complement.
GACCAAGGGTTCGAACGGCACTTCCACACGCCGCGTTTTGAGCCCGAGAAGCCGCGTGCCGCGCCGCCAGGTGACCATGATGATGATCAGAATGGCGCCGACCAGCACCGGGAGCCAGGCACCCTCGAACAGCTTTAGCATGCTCGCCATGACGAAGATCACGTCGACAACGATCAGCGGAATCATCAACGCCGAAGTCGTCCACAACCGCCATTTCCACACATACCAAATAACGATGAAACCGAGCAGGGCAGCCGCCAATTCGGTGGTCGCGACCGCGAGCACATAGGCCGCCGCCAGCTCGCCCGCTGAGCGGAACATGAACACCAGCAGCAAGACCCCGGTCAAAAGCAGGTAGTTTACCCGGGGCATATAAATTTGCCCGGCCTGCGCTTCCGAGGTGTGACGAACCTCCATGCGCGGCAGGAAACCAAGCTGCATGGCCTGGCGGGTGATGGAATAGGCGCCCGTGATCACCGCTTGGCTCGCGATCACGGTAGCCGCCGTGGCGAGAGCGATCATCGGATACAGCGCCCAGTCCGGATAAAGCAGGTAGAATGGGTTGGCGATGGTCTCGGGCCGCGCCAGCACCAAGGCGCCTTGGCCGAAATAATTGAGCAGCAGCGCCGGCAGCACGAAATAGAGCCATGCCGTCTGAATTGGCTTTCGTCCGAAATGGCCAAGGTCGTTGTACAAAGCTTCGGACCCCGTGACGACGAGGAACACGGCGCCGAGGGTCACCAGTCCAATGATGCCGTGGGTCAGGAAAAACTCAACGCCGTAAATCGGATTGATGGCGGCAAGGACCTTAGGGTTGGCCACAATCTCGATCGCGCCAGAGGCAGCGATGACCAGGAACCAGACCGTGGTGATCGGAGCGAACCAAGTCGAAACCCGTGCCGTGCCGTGCGACTGCACCGAAAACAGACCTAATAGGATCACCACGGTAAGCGGCAATACGTAAGGCGTGAACGCCTCGGTCGCCAGGCTAAGCCCTTCGACCGCAGACAGCACCGACAGGGCCGGTGTGATCAGGGTCGAGCCGTAGAACATGGAAGCGCCGATTGTCCCAAGCGCGAGCACGATCGGCGTGCGCCGCCCGAGCGCCCGGAAGGCGAGCGCGGTCAGCGCCAGCGTGCCGCCTTCACCGTTATTGTCGGCACGCAGCAAGATCAGAACATATTTGAGCGTGACGACGACAATCAAAGACCAAAAGATGAGCGAGAGCACGCCGTAGACCGCAGCCGACGTAACGACCCCTTCCTCGCTGCTTGCCGCGAGCACGGCTTCGCGCAAGGCATAAAGAGGGCTGGTGCCGATGTCGCCGTAAACGACGCCGATCGAGCCGAAGGTCAGCGCCCAGAATGCGCGTGGCGAGAGCGCGGCCGGCCCATTGCCGTTGGCGGCAGAATTCTCTGAGCGGGCGGCCTGCTGCATGTCCGAGGGGAATGGGTGTTGGAAGGTGTCGCGACAAACGCCGAAAGCAGCGCCGCGGTCCCGTGAAGGGGTAGGGACATAGGCGCAACGGTAGCGCTTGTCTAGCGCCAGCGCCGGGGCGCGACACTTGTCACGGGATTGGATGCCGTTACCGCAACAAAGGCCTCACTCTGGTGGAAAAAAAGAAATTTTCAGAAAGAAAATCGTCGCGAATATTGCCATTCATTCGCATTTTTCGTTGACCCCCTGTAAGGCAAGTCTTAGGGTGCGCGCCTTATTTTGGCGTTTCCGCCAATCCTCGAGCTATGACCGGCCGCGGACCTTGAGGGGCGAGGCCGGTTTTTGTCAGTGAGAATTACGATGTCGCGCACAATGACCGGTGCCGAAATGGTGCTTCAAGTCCTCGCCGATCAGGGTGTGGACCACATTTTCGGCTATCCGGGTGGAGCGGTTCTGCCGATCTACGACCAGCTGTTTCAGCAGGATCGTCTCAAGCACATCCTCGTGCGCCACGAGCAGGGCGCCGTTCATGCCGCCGAAGGCTACGCCCGCTCGACCGGAAAGGTCGGCGTCGTTCTGGTCACCTCGGGTCCCGGCGCCACCAACGCGGTGACCGGCTTGACCGATGCGCTGATGGACTCTGTTCCGATCGTCTGCATCACCGGCCAAGTGCCGACGCATCTCATCGGCAATGACGCGTTCCAGGAATGCGACACGGTCGGCATCACGCGTCCGTGCACCAAGCACAATTATCTCGTCAAGGACGTGGACTCGCTCCCCCGCATCCTGCACGAAGCTTTTTACGTCGCGCGCACCGGCCGGCCCGGACCGGTCGTGGTCGATATCCCCAAGGACATTCAATTTGCGCGCGGCGAATATACCGGCCTGACCAATTCGCAGCACAAGAGCTACAATCCGCGCGTCCGCGGCGACGATCGCGCGATCGCCGAAGCGATCGAGCTGATGGCCAACGCCAAGCGGCCGATCTTCTATACCGGCGGTGGCGTGGTCAATTCCGGCCCGCTTGCAAGCGCGCGCTTGCGCGAACTCGTGCGCATGACCGGCTTTCCCATCACCTCGACCCTGATGGGGCTTGGCGCGTACCCGGCGTCCGATCCGCAATGGCTCGGCATGCTCGGCATGCACGGCACCTACGAGGCCAACAACGCCATGCACGATTGCGACGTGATGGTCTGCATCGGCGCGCGCTTCGACGACCGCATCACCGGGCGGGTCGATGCCTTCTCGCCGGGGTCGAAGAAGATCCATGTCGATATCGACCGGTCCTCGATCAACAAGAACATCAGGGTCGACATTCCCATTGTCGGCGATTGCGCCCATGTGCTCGAACAGATGATCGACGCCTGGAAGGCCAAGAAGCCGAAGCTCGATCAGGCGGCGCTCAAGCAATGGTGGGCCGAGATCGATCGCTGGCGCGCGCGGCAATGTCTGAAATACCGCAAGCGCGACGATCTCATCATGCCGCAACACGCCATCGAGCGGCTCTATGCGCTGACCCGCGGTGAGGACGTCTACATCACGACGGAAGTTGGCCAGCATCAGATGTGGGCGGCGCAGTTCTTCAAATTCGAAGATCCTAACCGCTGGATGACGTCAGGCGGGCTCGGCACTATGGGTTACGGCCTGCCCTCGGCGGTCGGAGTCCAGGTGGCGCATCCCGACTCGCTGGTCATCGATATCGCCGGCGAGGCCTCGGTGCTGATGACCATGCAGGAGATGTCGACGGCGGCGCAGTACGATTTGCCGATCAAGATCTTCATCCTGAACAACGAATATATGGGCATGGTGCGCCAGTGGCAGGAATTACTGCATGGCGGCCGCTATTCGCATTCGTATACCGCCGCGCTGCCCGATTTCGTCAAGCTGGCAGAAGCCTATCAGGCGGTCGGCATCAGGGCCGAGAAGCCATCGGAACTCGACGACGCGATCAAGGAGATGATCAGGGTGAAGAAGCCCGTCATTTTCGACTGCCGGGTCGACAAGCATGCCAATTGCTTCCCCATGATCCCGAGCGGCGAAGCGCATAACCATATGCTGATGGGCGACGACGTCAGCGAGGACGAGATCGAGAAAGCCATCACCGAAGAAGGCAAGGTGATGGTCTAGCCATGAGTTCCCAGCCTGGATCCGCCTATCCGCTGGCCAAGGAGGAGCAGCGGCTCGAGACCCACACCATGACGGTGCTTGTCGACAACGAGCCCGGCGTGCTGGCGCGGGTCATCGGGCTGTTTTCGGGCCGTGGCTACAATATCGAATCGCTCACCGTGTCGGAGACCGAGCACGAAGCCCATCT
>CAZFYL010000137.1:0-4983 GCA_964523345.1 uncultured Methyloceanibacter sp. | reverse complement strand
CCTGCGAGATGAGATTGTCGAATTCGAGCGTCTCGATCAGGTCGGTGTTCCAGATAAGCGAGCGGTCGCTGACATGGAGATCGGCGGCGTCGTCCCACACCGCGCGAATCGCTTTCGCGCCTTCTTGCAACACCTTCTTGGTGCGGAACACGGCGCAATCGCGCTGCATGGCCTTCTGCATGCGCACACGAAGCTCGGCCGTCGGCGTGCCGCCATCGGCGTAGCGGAAGCGGTCGAGCCGCGCGATGGCTTCCTCGCCCGCGCCCTTCGGCAGCTCTGGGATAGCGCCCCCCTTGGTGACGATTTCGGCGCAGCGAAGGGCGGCGGCGCGGCCGAACACGACAAGATCGATCAGAGAGTTTGAGCCGAGCCGGTTGGCGCCATGCACCGAGACGCAAGCGGCTTCGCCAAGCGCCATGAGACCGGGGACGATGGCGTCGGCGTCGCCTTCGCGCGGCGCGATCACTTCACCATGCATATTGGTCGGGATGCCGCCCATATTGTAATGGCAGGTGGGCGTGATGGGGATCGGCGCTTCCCTGACATCGACGCCGGCGAAGATGCGCGCCAGCTCGGTGATGCCGGGAAGCCGCTCCTCGATCAGCGCGTTATCGAGATGATCGAGATGGAGATGCATGTAGTCCCCGTCGGGACCGTGGCCGCGGCCTTCCCTGATCTCGATGGTGATGGCGCGGGACACCACGTCGCGTGAGGCGAGATCCTTGGCCGAGGGCGCGTAGCGCTCCATGAATTTCTCGCCTTCCGAATTGCGCAAAAAGCCGCCTTCGCCGCGCGCACCTTCGGTGATGAGAACGCCCGCGCCATAGACGCCGGTCGGATGGAACTGCACGAACTCCATATCCTGAAGCGGAAGTCCGGCCCGGAGCACCATGGCGTTGCCGTCGCCGGTGCAGATATGGGCCGAGGTGCAGGAGAAATAGGCGCGGCCATAGCCGCCGGTGGCGAGAATGACTTGATGGGCGCGAAATCTGTGCAGCGTGCCGTCCTGCATCGACAGCGCCATGACGCCGCGGCAGCGTCCCTCGTCGTCCATGATCAGGTCGATGGCGAAATACTCGATGAAGAACTCGGCAGACTGGCGGAGCGCCTGGCCGTACATCGTATGGAGCATGGCGTGGCCGGTGCGGTCGGCCGCGGCGCAGGTGCGCTTGGCCTGCCCCTTGCCGAATTCGGTGGTCATGCCGCCGAACGCGCGCTGCAAGATCTTGCCGTCCTCGGTGCGTGAGAACGGCACGCCCCAATGTTCGAGCTCGTACACGGCCTCCGGCGCGTGGCGGCAGAGATATTCGATGGCGTCCTGGTCGCCGAGCCAATCGGAGCCCTTCACCGTGTCGTACATATGCCAGCGCCAATCGTCCGGGCCCATATTGCCGAGCGCGGCGGCGATCCCGCCTTGGGCGGCCACGGTGTGCGAGCGCGTGGGAAACACCTTGCTGATGCAGGCGGTGCGCAAGCCCGCTTCGCTACAGCCGACCACGGCCCGAAGCCCTGAGCCGCCCGCGCCAATCACCACCACGTCGTAAGCATGATCGATGACGGGATAGGCGCGGCCGTTCACCTGGACGGCGGTCGTCGGCGGAGCGTCTTGCGGGGTCGCGTCTTGAGCCATGGAGACTAGGTTCCGAGACTGATTTTGAGGATGGCAAGGGTGGAGGCAAGGCCCAAGCCTAGCGCGAAGAAGGTGGCGAGCACGAGGGCGACGACCTTTGCGCCTTCGCCATGGACATAGTCCTCGATGATCTCTTTCAGACCGATGCGCATATGGATTGAGACGGAGATCACGAGCGCGAGCATCAGAACGGCCACGACCGGTTGCGCGAAATAGGCTTTCACCGTGCCGTAATCGGCGCCGATATGGCTGACGATCGACAGAATGAGGAAAATCACCAGGGGGATGTTGGCCAGCGCCGTCAGCCGCTGCCGCCAGAACGTCTCGGTGCCGCCGTGAGCGGCGCCGAGCCCGCGGACCCGTTTCAGGGGCGTTGCCATGTTACTGGCTCCCCATGAGCGCGTAGCCAGCGACCCACAGCAGGATCGTCAGCACGGTTGAACTGATGATGGTCAGCCAGGCGAACACCTCGATGCTGGTCTTGTCGAGGCCGGTTCCGGTGTCCCAGATCAGGTGCCGGATGCCGCCCAGCATGTGGTGGATCAGCGACCAGCTGAACAAGAACAGCAGGAGACGGCCCGGGATGCTGGCGAAGAAATTCGCTACCTGAGCGTAGGCCTCCGGCCCCGCGGCGATGGCCACCAGCCACCAGGCGAGCAGGACAAAACCCGCCGCATTTGCCGCCCCAGAGATGCGATGCGCGATCGACATCATCATGGTCAGCATCGGGCGGTAAATCTGCAGGTGCGGGGAGAGCGGCCGCTCTGCCCCCAATTTGGCTTTGCCCATGGTTTTCGGTCAGATGTTGCCCAGACGGACCCTTGTCATAACGCAAGAGGGACGGCTTGGGCAATCGAGCCGGCCGGGCCGAACTCAGAATTAAGGGGCAATAACGCCGCAGGCGATGCGGGCCCCGGCGTCGCCGGCAGGGTCGCTCCGGTAGTCGTCTGGCCCGGCATGGATCACTAGGGCCGCCCCGTCGTCATCGAGCAGGGCGGAGTCATCGCTCAAGCTCACGTCCACGTTCAAGACCTCGACGTTCAGTTTGCCGTCAGCCGGCACATGAATATTCGGCATGTCGCCGGCGTGAGGGCCTTCCGCGTTCTCGAGCCCATGCTCGGTCTCATCGGGATTGAAATGGCCGCCCGCCGATTTGAAGTCGGGCGGCTCGCATTTGCCGGCCGCATGGATATGGAAGGCGTGATCGCCCGCGGGCACGGACGTCAGATCGAGGTTGATCAGCACGCCGCCCGGCGTGTCCGTCAACGTGGCCGTGCCGACCTCTTTGCCGTCCGCGTCCTTCAAGGTGGCGCTGGCCTTGCCGGCCGCTTGCGCAGGCGCGGCGCAAAATAGAGCCGTTCCGATCAACGATGCTGCAAAGACTGCTTGTCTCATATTGTGCCTCCTAGGGCCGCGCCGCATCACCGCGGGAGTGCAACCCAATAATCCATGTCGAGCACAACGCCGTCCTCATAGCTCCCGTCGGCCTTGAGCCCGGGAAAGTCGTCGCAGGCGCGGTCCTTGACCGCGAAGGTCCGCAAGCGCAGCGCCCCCAAGTCGGACCGGCCCTTAAGCTCGGCTTTGTCCAGCACCTCGCTCCACGCGTAAATCGTATCGCCGGCGAAAGAGGGCGCCACGTGACGTGCGCCGTTCAGCCCGAGCAGGTGGAAGGCATTGGCAAGACCGTTAAAACTTAAACTGCGGGCGATGGAGATGATGTGGCCGCCATAGACCAGCCTACGGCCGAACCGGCCTTTGCCTTCGATATGCTGGTTGAAATGCACCCGCGCGGTGTTCTGGAACAGGCGCGTGGCGAGCTGGTGCTCGGCCTCCTCGATGGTCTGTCCGTCGACATGGTCGATCTTGTCGCCGACCGCGTAATCGTCCCAGCGTTTGGGCGAGCCGGCCAGCGCGTAGTCGTAACCGGAAAGATCGAGCGGCGGGAGGGCGGCGCCGAGCGTTGACGGATCGACACTTGTATCGAGGTCCGGCACCACGGTCTCGGGCGCAGGCGCATCGAGATTGCGCTTATTGACCATCACCCAACGCGCGTAAGAGAGCACGTCGTGCCCGCGCTGGTTCTTGCCGGTCGAACGCACATAGACGGTGCCGTTCTTCTTGTTGGAGTTCTCTTTGACGCCGATCACTTCCGAAACGGAAGCCAGCGTATCGCCGGGATAGACCGGCGCGAGGAAGCGGAACTCGGCATAGCCGAGATTGGCGATGGCGTTGCGCGAGATGTCCGGCACGGTCTTGCCGATGACGATATGGAAGGTGAGGAGATCGTCGATCGGCGCGCGCGGGTAGCCGATCGCATGGGCAAAGGCGTCCGACGACTGCACGGCGAAACGCGAGCCGTACAGCGCAGTGAACAGGCTTACGTCGCCGACCGTCAGGGTGCGCGGCGTGGCATGCACGATTTCTTGGCCGAGCTTGAAGTCCTCGAAAAAATTGCCGGTGACGGTGGTGTCGATCTTTTGGCTTTGCTTGTCGTTCATGTCGATTTCATCGGTTTCGGGCGGCCCGACCATAGGCGGCAGCCCCGGGCCAGACAAGCACAAGCAAAATGGGCGTCACGACGCTGCCCTGGCTATTGCCGGGAGGTGCGTGACGGAGAGAACGGAAGAGAGAAAAAGAGGGAGTACGCCTAAGCGGGCGAGGGAGCCCGCACGTAAAAATGGCGGTCCCCACTTCCGTGGGGCCCGCCATTTTCAAGCAAAACTCGTGAGATCGACGCTAATTAAGCGCGGTCGAGCTCAGCCGGAAGATAGGAGGTAACCTCCATGCCAGCCTCAGACTCGGTAATCTCGGGTTTCAGCCACTCTTTCATGGTCGTCTCCTTCGGTGAACTACAGGATTAGATAATGGGGTATGGGCATGAGGGCTGCATGACGCGGCCATGAACGCGTTCTGAATGCCACATTAACAAATTCTGACAAAAATCCGCGCCCGGGTCGCCCTGTCTGGCGGGTTTGGGACCCCTGCTATCCCGCCCTTTTCCGCTACTGGAACAAGAGAGCGGCATTCACCAGACTGTTGTAGACGCCCAAAGCCAGGGGGATTCCGACGAAGCTCCAGGCAAGCACGAGCTTAATGACGTTGGCGCCAGAGACGTCCTGTGAGTCCGGGTTTTTGGCCATGTCTTTCTCCGTCACGCCTTGGCTTCCTCAGGCTTCAGGTGATGCTTCTCGTGGACCGGATGCATGAAATAGTTGCACAGGAAGCCGATGAACAGCAGCCCGGCCATGATGTGCATGGTCACCGTATAGGCATCGGCTTTGGCGACGCCGTGCTCGATCTGATACTCGCGGATGTAGTTGACCAGCACCGGCCCAACCACGCCGGCCGTCGAC
>CAZFYL010000136.1:0-5015 GCA_964523345.1 uncultured Methyloceanibacter sp. | reverse complement strand
ATCGCTTCGATGGCGCTTGGTGCCTTCGCCGCCATTGGCCAGACCAACATCAAACGGCTGATGGCCTATAGCTCGATCGGGCATATGGGTTATGCGCTGGTCGGTCTTGCCGCCGGCAGTCCCGAAGGCGTCGCCGGCGTGATCATCTATCTCGCCATCTACCTCCCCATGACGCTCGGAACGTTCGCCTGCATTCTTGCTATGCGCCGGGACGGCCGCATGGTTGAGGATATCGAGGCGCTGTCCGGTCTTTCGCGCACCAACCCGGTGATGGCGTTTCTCTTGGCGGCGTTGCTTTTTTCGCTCGCTGGGATTCCGCCTCTTGCGGGATTCTTTGCCAAATTTTACGTGTTCCTTGCCGCCATTCGTGCCGATCTCTTTGCGCTCGCCGTCATCGGCGTGCTGTTGAGCGTGGTGGCGGCCTACTACTATTTGCGTATCGTCAAGATTATGTATTTCGATGATGCTCCCGCGGAACGTTTTGAGCCAATGCCGACGACGCTCGCCGCCGTACTTGGCGTCAGCGGGGTCTTCGTTCTTGCCTATTTTCTTTTTCCGGAACCGCTCGTCGCGCTGGCCACATCGACTGCTAGCACATTGTTTTAGATGACCTTTTTCGAGACCTCGTCACCCAAATTGCCGCGCGGCTACCGCTTGCTCCGGATGGACATCGTCGACTCAACCAACGACGAAGCGAAGCGGCGGGCCAAGGCCGGGGAACCGGGTCCGCTATGGATCTGGTCGACACGGCAGTCTAAAGGCCGCGGGCGTGGCGGCCGCGAATGGATTTCCCAGCCCGGGAATCTTTTCGCAAGTCTGCTGATCTCGGTGAATTGTCCTGCGCGTATCGCCGTGCAGCTTGCGCTCGTCGCCGGGATCGTCGCCCACGATACCGCAGCCAAGCTGATCGCTTATGAAGGCCGGTCCGAGCTTTTGATGAAATGGCCTAACGATATTTTGATTTCCGGCAAGAAGCTCGCCGGCATATTGCTCGAGAATGTCGGAAGTGGGACGGAGAACCAATCGATCGTCGTCATCGGCACAGGCATGAATCTGGCAAGCCACCCGGAAGTCCTTCCGCAGCCCGCTGCGAGCCTCGGCAGCTACGGCACAACAGTCACACCTGCTAAGGCGCTCGAAGTGCTGGCCGCGACAACCGATGAATGGCTCGCACGTTGGGGGGAGGGGTCATGCTTCCCCACCATCAGGCGCGCTTGGCTCGACCGCGGGGGTCCCACCGGCAGGCCCTTATCTGTGAGGATCAATGGCGAGGAAACGGAGGGCGTGTATGCAGGGCTCGATGCCGATGGCGCATTGCGGTTGCTGACGGAAGATGGGCGTGAGCATCGCATCGCTGCGGGCGACGTCTTTTTCTTGAGTTAATAGGCCGCGCCCTCGACATGTCACGGAAATCTCACGCGAAGGATGCCGATTTTGTTTTCCTGCCGCTCGGCGGTGTGGGTGAAATCGGCATGAACCTCTACCTTTACGGCTACGGCCGCGAAGGCGCGCGCGAATGGCTCATTGTCGATATGGGCGTCACCTTCGGCAGCGAGGCTGAGCCTGGCATCGATGTGATTCTCCCAGACATCAGTTTCATCGAAGAAGAGCGGAACAACATTGTCGGCCTCTTGCTCACACATGCCCATGAAGATCATTTCGGTGCCGTCGCCGATCTATGGCCCGCTCTTGCAGGAATTCCGGTTTACGCGACGCCGTTTACCGCCGAAATGCTCAAGTCGAAACTGTTCGAGCTCGGACTGGTCAATGGTTTTCCTTTGCAAGTCATCCCTCTTGGAGATCGCCGCACCATAGGCCCGTTCGATATCGAGCTGATCAGCATGTCTCACTCCATTCCGGAGCCGTCGGCCGTCGTGATCAGAACGCCGCTCGGTGCCGCGCTCCATACCGGCGACTGGAAGCTCGACAACAATCCCTTGACCAGCGCGCCGACCGATGTGGCCCGGCTGAAGGCGCTCGGCGATGACGGCGTCTCCGCTCTGATTTGCGACTCGACCAATGCGATCCGCGATGGGGTGTCCCCCTCCGAGGCAGATGTGGCGGCGGTGCTTGCGCGTCTTATCCGCGAGGCGCCGAAACGTGTGGCAGTCACCACGTTCGCATCCAATGTTGCGCGTATAGGCTCCGTCGCCAAGGCCGCAGGCGCTGCTGGCCGCGAGCTTGTGGTCGTTGGCCGCGCCATGCTGCGCGTGATCGAAGCGGCGCAAGCGACCGGTTATCTGCCCCAAAATCTTCATTTCCACGACGAGACGGCCTTTGACAGGCTGCCCCCGCATAAAGTCGTTGCTTTGTGCACGGGGAGCCAAGGCGAGCCGCGTGCTGCCATGGCGCGGATTGCGCAAGACGAGCACCCCAATGTCGAGCTCGACGAGGGCGATTGGGTGATCTACTCCTCGCGCACCATCCCCGGCAACGAGAAGGCCGTATCGCGCGTGCAAAATGCATTGTCCGATTTGGGCGTGGAGGTCATCACCGATCAGGACGCGCCGGTCCATGTTTCCGGTCATCCTCGCCGCGGCGAGCTCGAGCAGCTCTATCGCTGGGTCAAGCCCAGCGCCGCGATTCCAATGCATGGCGAGGGCCGGCATTTGGAGGCGCACGCCAAGCTGGCGGAAAAGCTCGGCGTCAAGACCGTGGTGAGGGCGCGCAACGGGACCATGGTGCGGCTCATTCCAGAGCCGGCTCAAATTATCGATGACGTGCCGGTCGGGCGGCTTTACCGCGACGGCATGATCCTGACCCGCGCCGACCACGGCCAGGTGCGGGAGCGCCGCAAGTTGAGCTTTGTCGGCTCGGTCGCGGTGTCCGTGGTGTTGTCGGACAAGGGCATCCTGCTCGCCGAGCCGGAAATTGCCCTGACCGGGCTTCCCTTAGCCGACCGCGAGGGGACGCCCTTTGCCGAGATTGCCCGCGATGCGGTGGTCGGCACCATCGACAGCATCCCGCGCCCTAAGCGAAAAGATCAGGCTCTGGTGAGCGAAGCGGTTCGCCGCTCTGTGCGCGCCGCGGTCAACCAGTCCTGGGGCAAGAAGCCAATGTGCTCGGTGCTTCTGACGGTGCTATAGAGACCGGCTGACGTAACTTGCTGGAGAGCTTGGAATGATCGGCCGCCTGAATCATGTCGCCATTGCCGTGCCGGACCTTGCGGCTGCAACGCGGGTCTATCGCGATACGCTTGGCGCGCGCGTGTCGGACGCGGTGGATCAGCCCGAGCATGGCGTGACCACAGTGTTCATCGAGCTTCCCAATACCAAGATCGAGCTGCTTGGCGTGTTCGGTGAGAACTCTCCTATCGCCGCCTTTCTTGAGCGAAATCCGAATGGCGGGATTCATCACCTTTGCTACGAGGTTCCCGATATCCGCGCCGCACGCGACCGGCTGGTGGCGCAAGGCGCCCGCGTTCTGGGGGAGGGTGACCCTAAGATCGGCGCGCACGGAAAACCGGTGCTGTTTCTGCACCCGAAGGATTTCTGCGGCACCCTGGTCGAGCTTGAGGAGGCGTGAGCGATGAGCCTCGCTTTCGCGCTCGCGATCTACTTCATCATCTGGTGGATCGTATTGTTCGCTATGTTGCCGATCGGCGTTCGCACCTCTGAGGAGGCGGGCGAGAAAGCCTCGCCAGGGACCGCCGAAAGCGCCCCGCATATGCCGAATCTGCTGCCAAAGATGCTGGCGACGACAGTCGTCTCAAGCATCATTTTCGCCGTGATCTACGCCATCATCGTGCATCACGTAATCACGCTCGACGATATTCCGTTCTTTCCACGCTATGAGCGGATTCAGTGAGCCCGCGCCGACCAGGCGCAGCAAACGGACCTCAAAAACCTGAGCTATAGGCAAAAAAAAGCAAGGCCTGACCGGCCTTGCTTTAGTAACGCTCTCCTTGATCTCTAATCCAGCCAAAGCTCTTTCGTCAGTTATGACAATAGAGATTTACTAGTATCAGAGCGGCTGCGCTCTTACGCATAAGCACAATTGGCGCGCCCGGAGTTACTTCCTCCCAAGACTTGGACCAAGTCCAATCTCAACGCCTGACTTCGAGATCGCAACTGGTCCCGAACTCGGTGACGTTGTGGCCGGACCCTAACTCAGCAGCGCCAAATTGTCACCATGATTGTGGCTGAGCGCCGGATATTTGTGCAAACAGGCGGCGATCCGCGGGAGCTCGCTCTAACAGTCTGTAATTCGTGAAGTTTGATACGCGCCGGCGCCCGGCCCTTCTGCCGTCGAATTGGGCATGCCGAGAGGCGGCAATCGCAGCGGCGTCTACCTGCCGTTGCACTGCCACTAAGAAGCCCGCGTGTCATACTGGCTGCGCTGCAGGTCATTCGGCCGGTGACGGGTGCATTTTTCCCGGCATTGCTTAGCCGCGCGAAAGTAAGCTATTAGCCGCTCAAGGGCCCGGCGGGGAGGGTAGGTCCTCCACCGACGTCATGGCTCATTTCCACCCGGGCGAGGTGCCCTGCGCCCGTCCCCAACCCTTAAGCAGGCAGCGCCGATGCGCCTCAGCCGGTACTTCCTCCCGCTTTTGCGCGATGAGCCCAAGGAAGCCGAGATCGTCTCGCACCGGCTGATGCTCCGGGCCGGTCTCATTCGCCAGGCCAGCGCCGGCATCTATTCGTGGCTCCCCCTTGGCTTCCGCGTTCTCCGCAAGATCGAGGAGATCGTGCGCGAGGAGCAGGACCGCGCCGGCGCCATCGAGCTTCTCATGCCCACCATTCAACCGGCCGAGCTTTGGCAGGAGAGCGGCCGCTACGAAGTCTACGGCAAGGAGATGCTGCGCATCAGCGACCGCCACGAGCGCCTCATGCTGTATGGCCCGACCAATGAAGAGCTGATTACCGCAATCTTCCGCGACGCCGTGAAATCGTACAAGGACTTGCCGCGCATCCTCTATCACATTCAATGGAAGTTCCGCGACGAGATCAGGCCGCGCTTCGGTGTCATGCGCGGGCGCGAATTCTTGATGAAGGATTCCTATTCCTTCGATCTCA
>CAZFYL010000135.1:0-5043 GCA_964523345.1 uncultured Methyloceanibacter sp. | reverse complement strand
CCGGTGCAAACCACCAAGACCAGCGTGATCGGCGCCATCAACATGCTTGGGCTCGCCAAGCGCCTCAAAATCAAAGTGCTGCAAGCATCAACCAGTGAAATCTACGGCGACCCGGTCATGCACCCGCAGAACGAGACCTATTGGGGCCATGTCAATCCGATCGGTCCGCGCTCGTGCTACGACGAAGGGAAGCGATGCGCCGAGACGCTGTTCTTCGATTATTGGCGTCAGCACGGTCTGCCCATCAAGGTGGTCCGCATCTTCAACACTTACGGCCCGCGCACACATCCCAACGATGGCCGGGTCGTGTCGAGCTTCATCGTGCAGGCTTTGCTCAATCAGGACATAACCATTTTTGGCCAGGGAGAGCAGACGCGATCCTTCTGTTATGTCGACGACATGATCCGTGGCCTGGTCGGGATGATGGACACCGGGCCTGAGATCACCGGTCCGATCAATCTCGGCAATCCCGACGAACTCAGTATTCGCGCACTCGCTGAGCTGATCCTCGAGCTCACCGGGTCTCGCTCCAAGATCGTTCATCGTCCCTTGCCGGCGGATGATCCGCAGCAGCGCTGTCCCGATATCAGCGAGGCTGAAAGATTGCTCCGCTGGCGTCCGACGACCGCGTTGAGGGAAGGCCTGTCCAAGACCATCCCCTATTTCGAAGGTCTGATTGCCGACGGAAAGATCCCATCGATGGTGGGAGCATCATAATTTGCTTGAGGGTTTGAGCGAGGAGGGCACCGTCATCCTGGTCACGGGCGGTGCCGGCTATGTCGGCGCGCATACCTGCAAGGCGCTGCGACGCTCAGGCTACACACCAGTGGTGTTCGATAATCTTTCCACCGGCCATAGCAGCTTCGTGCGCTGGGGGCCGTTCGTACAGGGCGACATCAGAGACTATGCCGCGCTCCTTGAGGTGCTTGATCGATGCAGGCCCGAGGCGGTTCTGCACTTTGCGGCGCTTTCGTCGGTCGGCGACTCGGTGAGCGACCCGGGTAGATATTATGAGAACAACGTTGCAGGAACGCTGTCGCTGCTCAGAGCCATGTCGGAGAAGGGCTGTCGCAAACTTGTGTTCTCGAGTTCTTGCGCCATCTATGGCGAGCCGTCCGAGATGCCGATCCGCGAAACGACGAGACCGGATCCAGTAAATCCCTACGGTGCCTCGAAACTGATGGTCGAGCGCATCCTTGCCGATTACGGCATGGCCGATCGGCTGCAATCAATCGCCCTGAGATATTTCAACGCCAGCGGTGCCGATCCCGACGGCGAAGCCGGCGAATGGCACGATGTCGAGACGCGCCTCATCCCCCGCGCGTTCATGGCGATCGAAGGTCAAATCAGCGACTTTGCGGTGTTCGGGACCGACTACGACACGGCCGACGGGACGGCCATTAGAGACTATGTCCATGTTACCGATTTGGCCGAAGCCCACATACAGGCTCTGCAACGTCTGCTCGCGGGCGGCGCGGGCGGCGCGTTCAATCTCGGTACCGGCCGTGGCTACTCGGTGAAGCAAGTCCTCGATGCCATCGCCGCCGAAACGGGTCAGCGCTTGCCGGCTGCGAAAGGGCCCCGGCGCGAAGGCGATCCTCCCGTCCTCATTGCCGATGCAACACGTGCCCAGACCGAGCTCGGCTTCGCTCCAAGCCTGTCGGATCTGAGCAGCATCATTCGGACCGCGTGGGCGTGGCATCGGCGCGCGCGCTCCGCCGAGCCGGCCGGAGACGACCGGAGAGATCCCGCCGCCGTTTAGCTGACGCCCAGTCTTGGCCCCTTGAGCGGCACCGGGCCGGGACGCTCTTCTTCACGCCTCTTCGATCTTGCATTGCTGCCCCGCTTGGACTTAAATGTAGTGTTGGTCAGTACAGTGATTAGTTGACTCGTCACCTAAGCACTACCAGCGGAATAAAATGGCAGGACGCTATCAAGGGTATCACTGTCTTCACTCAAAGGAGGGGGATACATCCTTTGAGATTTTCTGGCAGCAGAACGGCTGGTTTTGGCGGCCGCGCTCGCCGGGGTCTTTGCCGGAAGGACAGGCGATCGGCCCGTTCACGACCAGTACGGAAGCCTATCTCAACGCCAGGAATGACCGCGTGCAGCCCGCGTAAAGGGGGCCTGCGGATACCCAAATTAAGGGACGGAATTGCGCCGGCGAACCCGGGCGATCGGGCCAGGGCGAGCAAGCGCGGCCGGGGCCGGATCATCTACCCATATTGTGACGTCGAAGTTTTGCCGGGAACGGTCTATACCGTCGAGGATCGCCCTGGGGTGGTCGAGGTTTGGCATGCCAAGGACTCAAGGCAAGGATGCACGAGGGCTTTTCCTTCTTTCCCCAATCGGCTTCTTGCCGCACCGGTAGCCTGCGGGATCGGGGTCTGTGTGGCTGCGGGATGTTTTGATGACGCCGATGGGAGGCCAGCCAGCCCCTAACGTATCCGCCCGGCGACGTGCGCCGTCCCGCGCCATCGCGGCCGCCAATACCGGCACCCTATTTTTCCTTTGCGGGTTCGTGATCATCGCCAGCCTCATCCTGGGGGGTGGGACGCGGGGCGGGTTTCTTTCCGATGCGATCCTGCAGCTGATCGCGATTCCTCTTCTGTTGATTTCGCTTTGGCGGCTGATCGAGATCCCGTTGACCGGACAGATGCGCCTGGCGCTATTTTTCTGCATTGCCATCGTCGCGATTCCGCTCGTTCAACTTATCCCCCTGCCGCCATGGCT
The DNA here is from genome assembly GCA_964523345.1 of uncultured Methyloceanibacter sp. Lineage (GTDB taxonomy): Bacteria > Pseudomonadota > Alphaproteobacteria > Rhizobiales > Methyloligellaceae > Methyloceanibacter. Next base: position 2,310 of record CAZFYL010000135.1, on the reverse strand, counting down.
ATGGACCGCCTTGCCCGGGCGCGATGCTGCGGCGGCAACGTTCGAGATCTTGGGACAGAACGCGCCATGGATGCCGATCAGTGTCGTTCCGTATGAAACCTGGCTCAGCATGCTCTCGCTAATCCCTCCTCTAGCCATTTTTCTTGCGACGATGATGCTCCCCTATCGTGAGCGGCGCTGGCTAAGCTTCGTGTTCCTTGCAGTCGGCGTGCTTAGCGTCTTTATCGGCATGGTCCAGGTCGCGCAGGGGCAAGAAAGCCCGTGGCGCTTCTTTGAATTCACCAACGCCACCGAAGCTGTCGGCTTCTTCGCCAACCGCAACCACTTCGCGGCGTTTCTCTATTGTCTGACGCTGTTTGCTGCGGTTTGGGCTTTGCAGGCCACGGTCGTGGAATTCGCTCAAGGCGAACGTAAACTCGATACCGTTTTTATCGTGGGGATGATCGCGGCCTTCACCCTCCTGGTCGTGCTCTTGGCCGGGCAAGTCATGGCGCGGTCGCGTATGGGCCTTGGTCTCACCATTGTAGCGCTATTCGGTGGACTGGCCCTCGGCGCCTCGGACCGGCGGATCGGCTCCGCGGTCGGGCCGGGCAAATTGCTGGCCGGCGCCGTCATTCTCGTCGTGATCTTCAGCGTTCAGTTTGCGCTTTACCGGGTTATGGAACGATTTGTCGTCGATCCGCTCGAGGGTGCGCGCGGCGCCTTCTCCCGCAATACCATCGAAGCCGCCATCGCCTATATGCCTTTCGGTTCCGGTCTTGGCACTTTCGTTCCCGTCTATGCCATGTTCGAGAAACCTCAGGACACAATTTTGGGCATCTATGCCAACCATGCGCACAACGATGTTGCCGAGCTTTGGCTCAACACAGGCGCATTTGGGCTCGCGCTGTTCGGGATGTTTGTGGTTTGGCTTGCTTTGCGGTCGGTCGAGATTTGGCAGAAGCGCCCGGCCGAAGGGGCAAGCCAGCTCGATTGGAATCTGGCGCGCGCGGCGACAATTGTCGTCGCAGTTCTCATTGTGCATTCCTTCGTAGACTATCCGCTCCGCACAGGTGCGATGATGGCGGTCCTGGCCTTTGCCTGCGGCCTGCTGGTCGAGCCGCCAGTCAGCGCTCAACCCCAGACGGCACTGGAGTCTCTCGGTGCACGCGCCAGGACAAGGCTCGCCGAAATCGGCAAGCTGCTTCCCCCTGCGCTCGCAACCAAGCTAAATCCCGTCTCCGTGAGTATCCCAAAGGCGCACGCTCCCGACCTTCGAAGGATCGCCCCTCCCGGACCGGACGAACGGCCAACCCCAACTCCATCGGAAGCCAAGCCGCTTTCTTCCGACCGCCGATGGGGAGCCGAGGTCGACTGGCCCGAGGAATGGTCCAAGCCGCCGGCGCCGGCGTCTGCCAACAACAACCCTCAAGGCGGATCAGGCGAAGGGACGTAAGTCGCATGTTCGATCTGCATTGCCACATCCTGCCTGGCCTCGACGACGGTGCCCCCGATCTTTCGGTGTCAATCGAGATGGCAAGAGCGTTTGTGTCGGATGGGGTAGAGGTTGCCGCATGCACCCCGCATATCCTCCCGGGCCTTTATCAGAATTCCGGAAAAGAAATCCGCAAGGCCACGGCAGAGTTGCAGCACGTCCTCGAACGGGAAAACATTCCGCTCAAGCTGGTCACCGGCGCCGACAACCACATCACGCCGGGTTTCTTGGCCGAACTCCGCTCAGGCCATTTGCTGTCCCTGGCCGATACACGCTACGTGCTGGTCGAGCCTCCTCACCATGTGGCGCCCCCGCGTCTTGAAGACCTGTTCTTCAGCCTATTGGTTGCGGGCTTCGTACCGATCCTCACTCATCCGGAGCGCCTCACCTGGATTGAGGTGCATTACCAAACGGTGCAGCGGCTGGCTCAAGCCGGAGTTTGGATGCAGCTCACCGCCGGCTCGCTTTCGGGTGCGTTCGGCCGAAGGGCACGGTACTGGGGCGAGCGCATGCTCGATCAGGGATTGGTCCATCTCATCGCGACCGACGCTCATGACGTGAAGCGGCGGCCGCCGAATCTCGGCGTGGGGCGGGAATGCGCCGCGAAGCGCGTCGGCGAGGGCGAGGCCGAGCATCTGGTCGTTACGCGGCCGCTTGGTGTGCTGAATAATGACGATCCCTCGAATTTGCCGGGGCCGCAATCTGTGATTTCCTCGTCAGAAATCGGATATAATGAGAAGCAGGGCAGCCCGGACTTCGATGCCGCTCATGGCCGTGCCGGCCTTGCGCGGCGATTGCGTGCGGCACTAGGACTTGGGTAACGCGACGGACGGCTC
>CAZFYL010000134.1:0-5092 GCA_964523345.1 uncultured Methyloceanibacter sp. | reverse complement strand
TCCTGCGGCCAGATCTCGAGAAAGAAAAAGAAGAAGCGGCGCGACGGAAAGTCGACCAGGACGGCTTGATCGGGCAAATGAGGCCCCCGATCCCAGCGCAACCACGGCACGAGATAGTAGATCGAAAGCGTCACCGCCATGACGATCCACTTGATGTTGCGAAACGTCCCGTGCGCGCGCTTTGGGTAGACCTTAACGCGGGCGGCATAGAGGGACGTCCCGCCACTATGAATGGTCGGGGCGTCGCTCTGCGCAATACCGGGAGCGGCTTCGGGCACCGGAACACCGGGAGCTTCCGGTGGCGCGCCCTCAGCTTGGCCTCTCGGAGCTTCCATCAACATCTCTGATCCAGAATCTGTGATCTTAGGCTCGCCTATTCTCCCCCGCCGAAGGAGTGAACGTAGATGGCGAGCTCCTTGACGGTCTCAGGATCGAGACGGTCGACCCAAGCCGGCATCACGCCCGCTCTGCCCCCATAGATTGTCGCGATAACGGTCTTCTTGTCATCCCCGTAAAGCCATAGCTCATCGGTGAGGTTCGGAGCGCCAAGCGCTTGATTCCCTTTCCCGTCAGGCCCGTGACAGACCGCGCAATTGTCGGCGAAAATCTTGGCGCCGCGCTGGGCTGCTTGGGCGTCGTCCCCGCGGCCCGAGAGCGACAGGACATACTCCGCGACATCGCCGACCTGCGCCTCGGGCAATACGCCTGTCCGGCCAAAACCCGGCATCTCGCCGCCGTGCGCCTTTGCGTTGCCGGAACGCACGCCATAGAGGATCGTTTGCTGAATGCCATCGAGCGTCCCGCCCCATAGCCAAGAATCGTCGCGCAAATTTGGATAGCCGGACCCGCCTTGCGCGTCGCGCCCGTGACAAGGTGCGCAATTGTCGCCGAACGCGGCCGCACCACCGGCAAGCGCAAAGCGCCGCAGTTCAGGATCGTCGTTGATTTCGGCAAGATCGCTGGCGGCGATCTTCTCCCGGTACACGGATTTTGCGGCTCTCGCCGCGTCCAACTGTTCGGCAACTTTCTCGCGCTGACTATAGCCGAGCCACCCTTTGGTATAGCCCGATAGAAGCGGCCAGGACGGCATCAAAATCCAGTATCCGATCGACCAGATGACGGTGGCATAGAAGACGTACAGCCACCATTTCGGCAACGGCTTGTTCAGCTCGTAAATACCGTCCCACTCATGACCCGTGGTTTCGGTCTCGGTCACCGTGTCGAGATTGCGTCTCGCCATAGCTTAACCGTCCTTTTTCTCGTCTGAGTCCGGATCATTTTCCAAGGGAAGCTTTGCAGCTTCATCGAAGCGCTTCTTATTGCCGGGCCAAAACACGTAAATCAGGACGCCAATAAAAAGAGCGATGAACAGCAACAGCGCCGCAATTTGGGTGATCGATGCCACTTGCTCGTAGCCCATAGCTGCCTCACCTCAGGTTGGGACCCGCCGCGTCATATGTCGCGAAATCGACCAGCGTGCCCAGCATTTGCATATAGGCGATCAGCGCGTCGAGTTCCGATATGTAGCCCGGATCGCCATCGAATTGTCTGACCTGCGCCTTCGGGTAGCGCGCCAGGAACGCCTGGAGCTCCTTGGCGCTCGGGTCGGCTTGCGTTTCCAGATCCGACTTGGCACTTGCAATCATCTCGTCGCTGTAGGGTACGCCGGTGACGCGAAGGGCGGTCATGTTCTCGGCGATGTTGTCGTAGTCGAGCACTCGCCGTCCCAGATGGGGATAGCCCGGCATCACCGACTCCGGCACGATCGAGCGGGGATCGGTCATGTGGGCTTTATGCCACTCGTCGGAATATTTGCCGCCGACGCGGGCAAGGTCAGGCCCGGTCCGCTTCGATCCCCATTGGAAGGGATGGTCGTACATGCTTTCGGCGGCAAGGCTGTAATGGCCGTAACGCTCGACCTCGTCGCGCAGCGACCGGATCATCTGGCTGTGGCAGACATAGCACCCTTCGCGGATATAGATATCTCGGCCGGCAAGCTCGAGCGGCGAATAAGGCCTCATCCCTGAAACCTTCTCGATTGTCGAACCTAGCCAGAAGAGCGGTGCGATCTCGACCAGGCCGCCGATGGCGACGGTGATCAGCATCGCCACCAAGAGCAGGATCGAGCTCTTCTCGAGGACCTGGTGTTTCGACCAATCCATCCGCCCCTCCTATGCCGTCGCGGGCCGCAGCTCGGGCGCCGCGGCAATGGGCGGCTGCTCGGCCGCATCGACCGGCTCGTCGCCGCGAATGGTGCGCCAAACGTTGTAGACCATGATCAGCGAGCCGAGCACGAACAGCAGGCCGCCAAAGGCGCGGATGATGTAGAAGGGATGCATCGCCTCCACGGTCTCCACGAACGAATACTCAAGAAAGCCGAGGGAGTCGTAGGCGCGCCACATCAGCCCCTGGAGGATGCCCGAGACCCACATCGAGGTGATGTAGAGCAGGATGCCGAGCGTCGCGATCCAGAAATGCCACTCGACCAGGCGCTGGGAGTAGAGCGCACGGCGATGCCATAGCCACGGGACCAGGCAGTAGATCGTGCCGAAGCTGATGAACGCGACCCAACCCAATGCGCCGGAATGGACATGTCCGATGGTCCAGTCGGTGTAATGCGATAGCGAATTGACCGACCGGATGCTCATCAACGGCCCCTCGAAAGTGGACATGCCGTAGAACGCCACGGCGACGATCAAAAAACGAATGACGGGATCGGTCCTCAGCTTGTCCCAGGCACCGGACAGCGTCATCAATCCGTTGATCATCCCGCCCCAAGACGGCATCCACAGCATGATCGAGAAGGTCATCCCCAGCGTCTGCGCCCATTGCGGCAAAGCCGTGTAATGCAGATGGTGCGGTCCTGCCCAGATATAGAGGAAGATCAGCGACCAGAAATGCACGACCGAGAGCCGGTAAGAATAGATCGGCCGCTCGGCGCGCTTCGGCACGAAGTAATACATCATGCCGAGAAAACCGGCGGTGAGGAAGAAGCCGACCGCGTTATGCCCGTACCACCACTGGGTCATCGCGTCCTGCACGCCCGAATAGATCACATAGCTCTTCGAGCTGAGCAGAGAGAGCGGCACCGCCAGATTGTTGACGATATGCAGCATCGCCACGGTGACGATGAATGACAGGTAGAACCAGTTCGCCACATAGATATGCGGCTCCTGGCGCTTGGCGAGCGTGGCGACGAAGACAAGAAAATACACGACCCAAACGGCCGTCAACCAAAGGTCGACATACCATTCGGGCTCGGCATATTCCTTCGACTGCGTGACGCCGAGGATGTAGCCCGTCGCGGCAAGCACAATGAAGAGCTGGTATCCCCAGAACACGAACCAGGGCGACCATTTTCCGGCAAGACGAGCCCGGCTCGTGCGCTGCACCACGTAGAACGAGCTCGCGATCAGCATGTTGCCGCCAAACGCGAAGATCACCGCCGACGTGTGCAGCGGCCGCAAACGCCCGAAACTCGTCCACGGCAGATCGAGATTGAGCGCAGGGTAAGCGAGCTGCCAGGCGATGAGGTCGCCGACAAGAAACCCGGCGACTCCCCAGAACACCGTCGCGATCACGCCGGCCCGGATGACGCCGTCGGCATAGCCGGCCTGCTCTTTCGGCTCGCGCCGTTCGACGACCTTGGTCAGGATGTAGAGGAAGCTGAGGCCGGCAGCGCCAAGGAGCACGCATCCGTGGAACTGCATGGCGGGATCGGCCCCAGCCAGCGCCAAGATCAGGCCGATCAGCGTGAACAGGCCAGCCGCGGCCAGCGCCAGAAAATCGGAAAAGGCCTTCCACTCCTCGCGTTCTAGCATCGCTGCCATGGCGTCTCCCCCGTTTCCGGCAGAAGCTGGGGCAACAGAGTCCAAAGAACCTTGACCAAGATCAAGGATCAAGCCCAGCGGGCGGGAATCAAGCCCGTTTTCGTCCCGTTTGGGCGCCGATTGCGACAATACGCCTTTCCCTTGTTCGGATCGAGCGGCGGCTGGCAACTTCCTCTGCGGCCTCAGGCGGCTTATGATTGGAAAGGTCTGAAGAGGACGGGGATGCGATTTCTTTTAGGGATGATTTTTGGCGCCCTGCTCACGGTCGCCGCGGCCTATATCAGCGATTCCAGGTCCGATCCGCTGCAAGGGGGCCGGATGGTGAACTGGACCGTGGTGGGGGAAAGGGTGAGCGACCTCACCGTCGACCTGCGGCGGATGTGGCGCGATTTCACCCGCCAGATTACCGGACCGCCTTAAGCCTGTTACCGGTCTCCGGTTCAATCCTAGAGGAGCTTCGGCCGTTTTTGGCCTTCGGCTCGGCCCGTTTGCTCGCTTGGTTAGGCGTGGAGGACTTGATGATCAGACCGTTGAAGATCGCGCTCATTGTCGTGACGGCCTTCGTTTGGCTTCCGCTGAACGCACTCGCCGCGGAGGAGGCAACACCTGAGGAGGTGATCGCCAAAGTGAAGGAAGCCGCAGCCTACCTGGCGAAGGAAGGCGAAAGCGGCCTGGAGACCTTCAGGAGCATGGACTCCCCCTTCGTGTGGAAGGATTCATACGTCTTCGTCTACAACTGCGAAGCCGGCCTTGGCGACGTGGCGCATCCTGTCCCGGCAACGAAGCCGTCAAAGATCTCCGAGAACAAGGATGCGAACGGAAAGGTGATCGGGCCCGAATTCTGCAAGGCGGCCGAGCGTCCCGGCGGCGGCTGGCTCGAATATCCGTGGTGGAAGCCGGTCAGGAGCGAGGGCGCAAAGGAACTGGAATACACCAAGGAGATCTCCCGCAAGGTGTCCTATATGCTGAAGGTCGAGGGTCAGCCTTACGAAGTCGGGGCCGGCGTCTACAGCGACACGCTGTCGGTCGACGAGCTCAATGCCCTGCTCAAGCAATAAGCGGTTATCTTAGGCCTGCTCTCGGTCTTGGCCGGACTGAAGGAGCACAGAACCCATATTGGAGTCGGTGCCGGTGACCTTCATCGGCAGTTCCACGCGCTCACTCGGTTTCAAAACCGGTTCTTTCTCTTTCTGTTTGCTCGGGCGCGATTGCTCTTTCGCGCCTTTCGGATGCGAGCTCGATCTTTCCGAGGCGGCCGTCCT
>CAZFYL010000133.1:0-5118 GCA_964523345.1 uncultured Methyloceanibacter sp. | reverse complement strand
GCATCGAGCATCTCGACATGGGCGCGTGCGGCGATCTCCGGCACGACGCCGCCATAGGCCGCATGCAGGTCGAGCTGAGAGCGCACCACCCCGGCCAGGATCTCGCCCCGGCCGTCAGCGGCACGCCGCACCAATGCGGCCGCGGTTTCGTCGCAGCTCGTCTCGATCCCGAGGACGGTGAGGGCGCTATCCTTGCCTTTAGAAACCATGGCGCTTTCTATAGCCTCTAAAGGCCTCGATTGAAGAACAAGTCGAAAAGGGCGATGAATGCGGCCGAAACCTGCGCCCCCCAAGGCGGCCTGAAACCATGAGCTTATCCGCCCGTCCTGTGTTGATCGGTACCCGCGGCAGTCCGCTTGCGCTGTGGCAAGCGCGGCATGTCACGGCGCGGCTCACCGCCGTCCACGGCTTGGCCGAGGAGGCCGTTGCGCTGGAGGCCATCGTGACGTCGGGCGACCGCGTGAGCGACCGTCCGTTGCGCGACTTCGGTGGCAAGGGGCTGTTCACCAAGGAGATCGATGAGGCGCTTCTCGGCGGCGCCATCGATCTTGCCGTTCACTCGATGAAGGATCTGCCCGCGAAACTTCCAAACGGGATCGTGGTCGCGGCGGTCCTGCCGCGGGCCGATGTCCGCGATGCCTTCATCAGCGCCAAGGCGCAATCGCTGGCCGAACTTCCGCCGGGCGCAGTGGTCGGCACGTCTTCGTTGCGCCGCGCCGCTCAGGTGAGACGGAGCCGGCCGGATTTGCGCGTCATCGATTTTCGCGGCAATGTCGAGACGCGGCTCAAGAAGCTTGGCGACGGACAAGCCGATGCCACGCTTCTCGCGCTGGCAGGGCTCGAACGGCTTGGACTTGCCGGTCACGCAACGTCCGTGCTGTCGACCGAGGAGATGCTACCGGCTGTGGCCCAAGGCGCCATCGGCATCGCCTGCCGGGACGACGATGCCAAGACCAAGGCGCTGCTTGAGCCGCTTAACGACGCAGCTTCGGCTACGGCGATCGGGTGCGAACGGGCCTTTCTTGCCACCCTCGACGGGTCATGCAAGACACCGATTGCTGGACTTGCGGAATTTGAGAACGGCCTTATGCACTTTCGCGGATTGATTTTGACGCCTGACGGGACCGAATGGTTCGAGACGGAAACGACCGATGCGGCGGAGCGCGCGGTTAAGATCGGAATTGAGGCCGGCGAGACGCTGCTTCAACGCGCCGGGCCCTCCTTTATTGCGAGTCTCGCGTGATGCGCCTTCTCGTGACCAGACCCCAGCCGGATGCCAGCCGTCAGGCCGAAATTCTTCAGGAGCGCGGGTATGAGGCGGTGCTCGCGCCGCTGCTCGAACTTGAGCTTATCGATGGGCCCATACCGCTTGGCACCGCGCAAGCGCTGGTCGCAAGCAGCCGCAACGCCATACGAGCGCTCGCGGCCCATCCACAGCGTGAAGAGGCTCTTAAGCTTCCGTTATTCGCAGTCGGCGAAGCCACCGCTGGTGCGGCGCGCGAACTGGGTTTCGCCGACCTCATCATCGGACCCGGAACGGCCGCCGAGCTCGCCGCGTTGATCGCAAGCGAGAATGAGCCGGGGCGAGGGCGGTTCGTGCACCTTGCCGGCGAGGTCCTGGCTTTCGATCTGAAAGCAGCGCTTGAGGCGGAAGGCTTCGGCATGGACAAGGCTGTCCTTTACCGGGCCATCCCTGCTGAGGCGTTTCCACCCGAAGTCTTGACTGAACTTACGGAGGGGCGGCTTGACGGCGCCATCCTCATGTCGCGGCGCGCCGCGGCGACTTACGCCGCGCTCGTTGTCAAGCATGGGTTGACGGCGCAAGCGCAGCGGCTCGTGTGCTATTGTCTCTCCGAGACGGTCGCACAGGAGGCCGCGTCCCTTGGATGCGAGATACGCGTGGCGGCACGCCCGCGCGAGGAAGATATCCTTGCGCTTCTAGACGCCGAGGCGGCATCCTAGTGTTTGTTTACGAATCCCTCGAAAGGTGAGGCTCAGGCGTAATGGCAATTGGTACCGGCGATCAGGACAAGCGCCCGACGCAGACCATCGAAGGGACTGCGACCGAAGTCACGGTCGACCCGATGCCCGAACAAGAGACCGGCGCAACTGGCGGGGAGGAGCCGGATCAGGCTTCAGAGAACAACGAATCCGGAGAGTCGCAATCGGCTCCGCCACCGAAGGAGCCTCGGTCGAGAGTGAGAGGTCTTGTGACCCATCTTGCCGCGGGCCTGTTCGGCGGCATCCTCGCCGTCCTGGCGGTTGCCTTTGCCTGGAACGATCTTGTCACCGGCACGAAGCCCGAGCCGTCGTCCGCCGTCACTGCGCTTGAGCAGCGCCTTGCCAAGCTCGAGGACGCGCCTCGCGCTTCGTCGGACGCACAGGCGGTCGCGAAACTCGGAGAACGGGTTGGCGCGCTTCAGGACAGTCAGAAGGCGAACGCCACCAAGCTGTCCGATGTCGCAAACGATGTGTCCCAGCTTCAGACCTCGCTGAAGACGCTGGCCGAGACCGCGGAGGAGGGCGGCTCGGTGGCGGCCGCGGCTGCCGTCAGCCGGCAGATCGCCGAGGCCGAAAAGCGCCTTGACGCCAAGATTGCGGCACTTGGCAAAGGCGAGTCCGCGAGCGCCGAGGACGTTCAAAAACTCCAAGGCGCACTCACAGAGCTTAGAGCCAAAGTCGGGGCTTTAGCCGAGGCGATGCTTGAGACCGGCGGCGCAGGCGCAATCCAGCCGGAGATCGGCACGCTCACGGAGCGGCTTGCCAAGCTCGAGGCGGTGCTTCCCGAACTTGCCAGGGCGATCGAAAAGGAGGCGGCGGACGCGAGATCCGCGGCGCTGGCGATCGCCTTTGCCAACCTGCGCGCCGCGGTCAGCGACGGCCGACCCTATGCGGCCGAGCTCGACACGCTCGGCGCGCTCACCCCGGCGCTTGGCGATCTTGGCATTCTGCCTGCCTATGCCGAAACGGGCATCCCAACGCTTTTGCAGCTGACCCGTTCCTTCGCCACGGTGAGCGATGAGGCACTGGCCCCGCCGGAAGCCGACGGCTCCGTGGTCGGCAGTTTGATGACGAGCGCACAGTCACTGGTGAAGATCAAGCGCATCGATGAGGCTCCGGAAGGTGAAGGCGCATTGGCCACGCTCGCCCGGGCCAAGGCGGCGCTCGACAACGGCGACCTTGCCGCCGCCGTCAAACACGTCGAAAGTCTTGAGGGTGCGCCGCGCGAAGCCTTTGCCACCTGGCTCGGGCAGGCGCGCGCGCGGCTTTCCGCCGGCGAAATCCTAACGAAGCTCGAAGGCGTTCTGCTCGTGTCCATGAGCGATGACGCCGAAGCCATCGAACCTTGAGCCCATCCATGGTCCGCGTCCTCATCTTCACTTTATGTGTGCTCGCGGCGGCGGCGGGCCTTGCCTGGTTTGCCGACCGGCCAGGCGCCGTGACCGTCCAATGGCTCGGTTATCAGGTCGAGACCAGCGCCTTTGTCGGCGCGATTGCCGTCGTCGCGCTGGTGGTCGCTCTGATCGCGATCTGGGCGCTTCTGCGTTACCTGTTCACGCGTCCTGCCGCGATCGGCGCTCATGTGCGCGAACGCCGGCAGCAGCACGGATATGAGGCGCTGTCGCGCGGCCTGCTTGCCATTGGCGTCGGCGACCGCACGCAGGCCCAGCGCTATGCCGGTATCGCCGGACGCAACCTGCCGCGCGATCCGTTGACGGCCCTGCTCAGGGCGCAAACCGCGCAGCTCAAGGGCGACAAGGCGGCGGCGCGGCGAGCCTTCGAAGCCATGCTCGATCGCCCCGAGACCGAGCTGTTAGGCCTTCGCGGGCTGTTTCTGGAAGCGCAACGCGGCGATGACGAGGACCGCGCCAGGACCTTCGCCGAGCAGGCGGTGAAGCGCGATCCGAAGCTTGCCTGGGGCGTCAATGCCCTGTTCGACTTGCAGGCGCGGGCGGGAGATTTCGACGGGGCGCTCGATACGCTGGCGATTGCCCGCGACAACGGTCATGTCAATTCGAACGTCGCGCTCCGCCGGCGCGCGGTCCTGTTGACCGCGGAGGCGCGCGCGGCGGAAGCCTCCGATCCTGACAAGGCGCTTAACCTCGCAAGCGAAGCGTTGCGGCTTGCGCCCTCATTAGTGCCCGCGGCGGAGATTGCGGCGCGGATCTTGGCCTCGAAGGGCGAGAGCCGTCAGGCCTCGCGCGTGATCGTCAAAACCTGGAAGCTTTCGCCGCACCCGGATCTTGCGCTCGTCTATGCCTACGCCAAAGCCGGAGACTCCCCGCGCGAACGGTTGAAGCGCGTGAAATATCTGGCGAGCCTCACACCAAACGACATCGAAGGGCCGGTCGCCGTCGCCAATGCGGCAATCGAGGCCCAAGACTGGGACGAGGCGCGCAGCGTGCTTGCGCCTTATCTCGACGGCCGCCCGCCCGCGCGTATCTGCACGCTGATGGCACGGATCGAGGCGGGCGAACTCGGCGACAAGGGACGAGAGCGCGAATGGCTTGCCCGCGCGCTTCGCGCGCCGCGCGACCGCGCCTGGATCGCCGATGGCTATGTCTCTGATCGTTGGCTGCCGATTTCGCCGGTGACCGGTGCCGTCGACGGATTCGAATGGAAGGCGCCGGTCGATGCGATCGGGCGCGGCGACGACACGCCGGTGATCGAGGAACGGCCTCAGCTGGAGGCGGAACAGGCGGCGCCTGCGCTCGAAGAGCCCGCGCCGCGCAGGCTGGACGTGGTCGAAGTGCGGCCGAAGCAAGACGAGGCCGATGCGACTGAGATTGCACCACCGCCGCCATCCCGGTCCGAACGGAAGCCCAAGCCTGAGATTTTCGTGCCCGAACGCCCCCCCGACGATCCCGGCGTCGGGCAATCTGAAGCCGACGAGAGTCCGAGTTCGCTTGAGCGTCTGCGGTCTGCGCAGATCCGCTGACGTGTCAAGGTCCTGGCGCATCGCTTGCGCGATCCCGATATTGTCTTTAAGCACGGGAGAACGCGGGCTTGGCCCTGCGCGCATGCAGCAAGCGCCTAGCCGCAATAGCTCAGCTGGTAGAGCGGCGCATTCGTAATGCGTAGGTCGGGGGTTCGAGTCCCTCTTGCGGCACCACTTTC
>CAZFYL010000132.1:3729-5183 GCA_964523345.1 uncultured Methyloceanibacter sp. | reverse complement strand
TTCGCTGCTAGCAGCTTCGTCCGCGGCCGCTTCCGCCGCGCCGGCGTCCGGCTCGTCTTCCGTGGCGGCGGTTTCGGCTTCGTCCGGTTCGGAGGCTTGCGGTTCCGACGCCTCAACCGCTTGCGGCTCAGGGGCTAGCCCCTCGGAGGCTTCAGGCGCTTCCGGCACGGAGATTTGCAGCGCGGCGACCTCGCCGATCGACGGTCCGGCATACGGATCGAAGCCCGGTACTGGCGCCGGCGCAGGCGCCGCGGTGTTGACGTGAACCGGCGCGGTCACCTTGAGCGCGGTCTGCGCTTCGGCCAGGGTTTCGCCGTCGCTGGCGATCAGCGCGATCTCGAGCACGGTTTCGCCTTGCGCGGTCTCAGGCACATAGAGCCGCAAACCCGACAGCTCGTCCGGGCGCACGTTCCATTCGCGCTCGGTGTAAGGCCGGCCCGCCGACAAGGTCGCGCCCGCGGGCAGCCCGGTGACCGCGATCACGCTGCGCGAGGGCAGCGGTTCGACGCTTGCCAGCGCGATGGTGAACGGCACCGACAGGCCCGCTTCGGCTTCGAGCCGGTGCGGCGTGGCGAGCGAGGCCTCGCCGGTCTCGCCCGTGTCGGCCGCGGCGATGGTGTCGGGGGCGGCGGCGGGCGCGGGCTCGCTTGCGCCTAACGATACATCGACCAGAGACGCGGTCTTGATGCGCGGGGCCGTCATCTGGTGCGTCTTCATCTGGTGGGTCTTCTTGCCGGGGGCGCTCTTGTCGGCGACGAACCCGGTGATCTCGGCCGGGCCGAACCAGACCAGTGCGGTCAAGGTGAGGCTCGGCAGAAGCGCGATCAGGATCAGCGCCAGGATCAGGCCCTGGAACGATTGCGGCAGCGCCTTGAACGCGCCGGCTGCGCCGCGTGCGCCGCCGTCGCCAGCGCCGTTGACGCCAGCGCCGTTGACGCTAGCGCCGTTGACGCGAGCGCCGTTGGGCGAGGGGGCCGGCGCAGGATCGGCCATGAGGGACGCGCCCGGCGCAAAACGCTGGGCGATCTCCGTAAGCGCGTCGTCTTCTGAGTTCCGTGGCGCGCGGGGCGCAGGCCGTCTCGACGTCTGCAGGACGCGCGGCGAGACAACGACATTAAAGGGAGGCGCGAGCTTGAGGTGACCCATATTCCCCTCCGTCACCGGTTTTGCCCTTGAACGTTCGCGCGTGCAGGAACGCACGTCCGCACAAAGGAAACGCCCCCATCCCCCTTTCGGTTGCCTAATCGGTCAAAGTTTTGGGACCGCGGTAAACGCGAGCTAAATGTTCAAGTCCAGGCCTCAGGCCGGGCCTGAAAGCCGAAGCTTTTAAGCCAAGCCTGAGCGCCCGCACCGGGGCCTCTCAGCCCGGCGCAACACGCATCTCCTGAACCGTCTACTTCGCTATCCCTCTCAAGCGCGCAGTCTTTAGGGTTAATTTGTCAACAAAAGGGCCG
>CAZFYL010000132.1:0-3629 GCA_964523345.1 uncultured Methyloceanibacter sp. | reverse complement strand
CGCTATCCCTCTCAAGCGCGCAGTCTTTAGGGTTAATTTGTCAACAAAAGGGCCGTGGCCCGCGCTCAAGTAGCGAAGCGGTAGCGCATTAAAAAGGGCTCACAAAAAAAGCCTCACCCTGAGGAGGCGCGAGCGGCTTGTCAGCGCTCAAGTAGCGAAGCGGTAGCGCATCGAACAAGCCGCCCGCGCCGTCTCGAAGGGTGCCACAATAAGTGCGTGCTTCGAGACGCGCACCTTGCGGTGCGCTCCTCAGCATGAGGAGACCAGTGCGGCGGCGAGGGCAGAATAAAAAAGCGCGCTCAACCCTTTGCCTCGTCATGGCCGGGCAAGGCGAGCCACAGGCTGGCCGGGACAAGCCCGGCCATGACGCGTGAGGAGCGGAGCGGCGGCGCGCGGTTACAGCCCGCGCAGGAGATTGCCGGCGAGCAGCAGCAGATAGCCGATCCCCAACACCGAGAAGCCGGAACCGAGCTGCGCGACCGGCAGCACGTTCCAGTGAACCAGAGCGGCGAGAATGGCGATCAGAACCGAGATCAGCAGCGTGATCTGTTTCGGCGGTGTCACGTCCATGGCGTATCCCCCTAAATTTGGCCCGGGCTTGTGCGCGCGGGCCTTTGATTGAGACTCTAGAGTCAAGGCTCTCGAGCCGAGACCCCCCGAGTCTTAACTGAAATCGCCGCCGCGACGCCGGGATTCGCCGCGCGCGCCACGAGTTTTCCACCGCGACTGTGGAGCGATAGCGCGAACCAGGACCAGACAAAAAAAGCCCCGCGGAGGGCGCAGGGCTTAGAAAGCAGTGGCTGGGGCCCGACTACGCGAGCCACAAACTAATCTTACCACTGATTATAAGGCCGGCCAAGCAAGCCGGGGTTGCAGCCTTGGTTTTGCCGCCTCAACCGCGCTGCCCGCACTGCGCGCCTCCCCGAACACCTCACCCTGAGGAGGCGCGTAGCGCCGTCTCGAAGGGTGGGACAAAAATGCGTGCTTCGAGACGCGCACCTGACGGTGCATGCCTTAGTTGCAAGGGTACTCGTCACGCATAAGTGCCTGGAGGACTGAAATAGCATCCACGTCTTGAAGGCCGCTGGCGTTTTTTAGTTTAGGCATGACGGCGTCGTAAACATCATTCCTGGTCTTGTTCCGTGGAACGCAAATATCCCTGCCACCGGCAGCATCAAGTGCGGCCTGCATGTAGCCGGGCTACGATAGCCTTGTCCATTGGACGACTCTCCGTCCAGGCATTGCGGCCTGAGTTCATGCCTTATGGCTCGGCACAATCACACCTCTTCGATCTCCGTACTCTCAGAAATCGAGTCGAGAAACTCTGGCTTCAGAAATTGAAGAAATTCCGACGCCGACTCCAAACGCTCTTGAAGCGCTTCGAAGGCGATGAAGCGGCACAGCTCTGACATAGGAGGCGTTAGAGAGGCGAAGGTCGGGCGATTCACTTCTACCAAAACTTTACGGCGCCGCTCGCTTGGGGCGACTATGTAGAGAGGGATATTGAGATTTGGCTGCATCGTGATTAGGTCGGACATTCTCAACAAGCCTGAGAAGATTGATGTGGTGCTCTCGATCTCGAAGGCTGCCTGGATTGAATTGCCCTTCAGCCACAGCACGTCGATGAGTTCGATGGTGCGCGTTGTGGCTTCATCGAACTGGAGCGGGAGTTTTTCCTTCAGGCCTTGAATGGAGTCGAAATTTTTTCCGTTAAAACTTTTGTGCCGGTCGTTCTTGGCAACCCACACGTCCAGTCCCATGTCGGTGCCTAGCTTTAAAAGCAGCCACTGAATCTCGGTATGGACTGACACCGATTTTTGCTCGGTCTCGGAGGCGGTGCTCACCTCCACAGTCGGTTGGACTTCTTTCTGACCCTCCTCTTCGTCTTCCTCGTCCTCGGGTATTACGACGGCCCCGCCCTTCCGAGTTTTCAGTATGGGAGGTACCTTCTTTAACTTTGCAGGATCGAAGGCCCGCTCCACCGGCTTATCGACGGCGGCCCTGACGGCATCAACGATTGCCTGACCATCAGATGTCTTCCACCGCATGGGCGATCCTCGAAAGTGGCCGGTCCATGCGTGAGGGCTCTTTAGATCACGGAAGACAGAGAGCACATCCCGCATTTCGAGAACAGGAACCGCGGTTGCAGGCTCAAGCCTTGCGACGATCCTAACCGGGACCCGAGCAGGGAACGCATCGACTTTCCAGATAGGCGTGGAGTCCTCGAATGGGGGTCCCGTGACTTCGAGCAAACCTATCCAACGCCCTACACCTGTGAGATAGCAGAGGAGAATGTCACCGGTTTTGATTTTTTGGACTGTCTTCCAGCGGCTTTTCCGAAAGCCCGAGACCTTGCCTCCGGCTTTCAAGAACTCAGTCCAGGTTTGATAGGTAAAGAGGTCGAGCCAATAAGTTGCCGGCATTGAAAACCCCTCCAGGCCAGGGTTTTACAGTAGCAGCCATATGGTTGTAGGCCAAACGGCCTACTCGCAGAATGAAAGCCCTCCCAACCAACATCACCCGACCCGGCCCTTCGCGAGCCGGTCCAGGGCGTCGCGGTATTTGTGGGCGGGCAGGTCGGCGAGCTTGGAGATGCGGTATTGGCGGCAGAAGCTAACCGGGCTTCCGCCGACCTCATCGATCGCCGCGCGCAGCGTCTTGGCCTGCTCGGCGGTGATGGCGCCCGCGCCCGCGGCATTGCCGTCGTCGTCGTCCTCGCCGATGGCGACGTTGAAGATCATCTTCAAGAGATAACGCATGCCGTAAGTCAGCGCCGAGCCAACCGCGTGGGTTCGGCTCATGGCGCCGCCGCCTTTGGCGCCTTTGCCGTCGGCGGGAAGATCGGCGCGGTAGACGCGCACATGCCCCGCCCGATGCGACACATGGCACAGCACGCGCACCGCTTCCGCCGCGGGCGCGTCGCCCGTGTCGAACGACAGCGCGAAGCCGTGCGCGGTGTAGATGGGCCTGAGCGCCCGGTCGAGCGCGGCGTAAGAGGCGTAGTTCGACTTGGTCTGCGGGTTGAGCGCGTCGGTGGCGATCGGCTTCAGCTCGGTTTGCACGGCGATCATCGCCTCGTTGAAGGCGCGCAAACCCGCTTCGCTCTCCAGCGTGCGACAGAGATCCAGCAGGCTTGCGAGCTTGGCCGCGTCGACCTGCGGATCGCGCGCGGCAAGCGCGGCGATGGCCAGCAGCGATTGCAAGGGGCCCGGCTCACCGGTCGCCCCGCCCGCTAGCGGGTCGGCGCCCGGCTCGCCCGCTTGCGCGTCAGCGGTTTCCGCGTCTTGGTGCGAGGCATCTTCGGCGCGCGCGCTCACGGCGCCGCCTCGCCGTTTCCAGGTCCTATCGTCATGGCCGGGTGGAGGCGAGCCTGACAGGCGAGCCTGTCCGTCCCGGCCATCCACGAATTTCGGCGCGGCAGCAAAAACGTGGATGGCCGGCACTTCGGCCGGCCATGACGATTGAAAGGCGGAGCGGCAGGCGCAATCCGTTCTGCGCAGCCAACGCCAAGCGGAAGCGCAACGGAATGGACCCCCGGGTCAAGCCCGGGGGTGACGGGATGAGAAACGGGAACGAGCGAGGCCTGATGCTCCGGCGGAATGGCGGGCTCCTCCGGCGCGAACAGCCGC
>CAZFYL010000131.1:0-5212 GCA_964523345.1 uncultured Methyloceanibacter sp. | reverse complement strand
ACTTTGAGGATCGTGTTCTTGGTCGACATATAGACCGGCATATTGCGCCGGAGCCCATAGTTGAAGCAGGCCCGCGCAAAGTCGCGAATCGAATTGTCCAGATTGAACATGCCGAGCGCCACGCCGGAGCCCTCGAACTCATGCACGACGTGATCGATGTTTGTGCCGTCGTCTCCTTCAAACCTAATCGTAAGCGTGCCTTTGCCCGGCACCCGGAAATCGACGGCACGGTAGATGTCGCCGAAAGCGTGACGGCCGATGACGATCGGTTTGGTCCATCCCGGAACAAGCTTCGGCACGTTCTTGCAGATGATGGGTTCGCGGAAGATGACGCCGCCGAGAATGTTGCGGATGGTCCCGTTGGGTGACCGCCACATTTTTTTGAGCCCAAACTCTTTCACCCGCGCTTCGTCCGGTGTGATCGTCGCGCATTTGACCCCGACACCGTATTCCTTGATGGCCTTGGCGGCGTCGATGGTGACCTGGTCGTCGGTCAGGTCGCGATTCTCGATGCCGAGGTCGAATATGAGCAGCGGAAGATCGAGATAGGGGAAGATCAGCTTTTCCTTGATCAACTCCCAGATGACCCGCGTCATCTCGTCCCCCTCGAGATCGGCGACCGGGTTCTTAACCTTGATCTTGTTCACGTATGAAATCTCCGGCGCTGGGTTCGGGCGAGACGGGGAGGGCCGAAAAACAGCGTGTTCTGCCCCCCATTTGCGGAAAACCCGCCCTCTATAGCATCGTGCGTCCTCGATGAAAGCAAGAACCGAAACCAAAGAGCAATTGCAGGCGAGGAGTCCCTCGGCCCCCGAGCGCCTTACCGCAACGGACCGCTCCGCCGGCGCGGACGGCACGCCGATGCCCGCTATCATCCTTGTCGAGCCGCAGCTTGGCGAGAACATCGGCTTCGCCGCACGGGCCATGGCCAATTTCGAGTTGACCGAGTTGCGGCTGGTGGCGCCGCGCGACGGCTGGCCGAACGACAAGGCGCGGGCGGCGGCGGCGGGCGCCGCCGCAATCGTCGATCGGGCCACCGTTTATGAGAGCGCGGGCGATGCCGTGGGCGATCTCAACTTCGTGCTCGCCTCGACTGCGCGGCGCCGGGAGATGGTGAAGCCGGTGCTCAGCCCCGAGAGCGCGGCCACCGAGTTGAGGCGGCGCCAAGAAAAGTCACAGCGCACTGGAGTTCTGTTTGGGCCCGAGCGCAGCGGTCTTGACAACGACACCATCGCGCTTGCCGATGCGATCCTCACCGCACCGGTCAACCCTGATTTGGCTTCGTTGAGTTTGCCCCAGGCCGTGCTGTTGTTTTCGTACGAATGGCTCAAGGCGAGCACGGCCGCGTCGTCGCTTGGACGCGCGACGTCCGTTGACAAGGCGGCGACCGAAGGCCTGGCGCTGTCCGGCACCCGGCCAGCGCAACGGGCCGAGCTTTTGGGCCTGTTCCAGCATCTCGAAGCCGAACTCGATCGCGCAGGTTTTCTCTATCCGGCGGAGAAGCGGCCTTCGATGATCAGGGCCATCCGCAACATGTTTCACCGCATGGGTGCGACCGAGCAGGATGTGCGCACCTGGCGCGGAATTATTGCCTCCCTGTCGCGGCGCACGCCGCCCGACAGCGATCAAGAGAGGTCATAGTTCCGCCCCGTTTCTGCTATTGCGATGGCCCTCATCAACGCCTAGCTTCCGACCGGGAAGAGGGAGGGCTGCCGATGCTTAGGGGGTTTATTCATCAGTGGATCGGAGCGGCGATCGCCGCGGCTTTAGTGCTACTGATGGGTATGCCCTTAGGTCATGCTGCCGCCACCACTCCCCAACCGCAACCGCAACCGCAGCCGCAGGGCGGGCTGAGCGACAATGCGGTGGGCGTCATGCAAAGCTATGCGTTCTCGCTTATTCCCGACGAACAGCCGGGGCCTGACGGCAAACCGGTCAAGCTCGACAAATCGGACCCCCTCATATTCCAAATTCCCAATGATGATGCGCGGCGTGTGATTCGTGCCGCAACGCGGTCGGCCTATGCCGAGGTTTGCGAGCTACCCGATCTTGCTCAAGCCAACTATCGGGCGCTGATCGGCAGCGAGCGGGCCAAGAAGAGCTGGACTGAGCCGCAACTCCTGATGGTCAACGCGCTCTTTCTATTTTCAGTGTCCTACTTCGCCGGCAATGCCAAGGTCGGCGATTCCGAAGCCGCTGATGCGTCGAAACAAGGCGCGGCGGAGCAAAATTCCGCGGCTACGGCGCCAAACCGGCCAAAATGCCCCCCCGAGCAGAAGCAGAAGGTCATAGCCGCGATCAACGCCTATGTGAAATCTGTGCCCCAGCCGGCGCCGGCGCCGAAACCTCAGCCCGCGCCGTCCAATTGACACTTTCCCACATTCGCGTGTAACAGAGCGCGGGCGAAGTCTTTGAGGCGCCTCCCGCCTCGAGGACGCCGGAAAAATCCGGCAAAAGCCGCCTTACCCAGCAAGGTTCTTGAGCCGGCGCGGGGAGCAAGACCCGCAATGGCGCTCGATTTGATTTGGAGAGTTGAGACGCATGACAAAACGTGTTCGCGCCAAGCATAAGATTGACCGCCGGCTCGGCGAGAATATCTGGGGCCGGCCGAAGAGCCCCTACAATAAGCGCGAATATGGCCCCGGCGAGCATGGCCAGCGCCGGCGCGGCAAGCTGTCCGATTACGGCCAGCAGCTCCGCGCCAAGCAAAAGCTCAAGGGGTATTACGCCAACATTACCGAAAAACAGTTCAAGGCCATCTATCACGAGGCGGCGAGACTGAAGGGCGACACGTCGGAGAAGCTGATCGGTCTGCTCGAACGCCGGCTCGACGCCATCGTCTATCGCGCCAAATTTGTGCCGACCGTGTTCGCCGCGCGGCAATTCGTGAGCCACGGTCATGTGCAGGTCAACGGGAGGCGCGTGACGATCCCAAGCTATCGCTGCCGTGAGGGCGATCTGATCGAAGTGAGAGATCGGGCCAAGGATGTCGGCATGGTGCTCGAATCGGCTCAAAGCCCCGAGCGCGATGTGCCCGACTATATCGACGTCGATCACAACAAGATGACGGCCAAGCTCACGCGCGTACCGACGCTCTCCGACGTGCCCTATGCCACGATCATGGAGCCGAACCTCGTCATCGAGTTCTACTCGCGCTAAGCGTCCTGGCGGCACGAGCGAAGGTTCGCCGGCGGCATCGCAAATCTTGCATCTGCCCGGCGGCCGGCGGATCGGTTTCGCCGAATATGGCGACCGTCGAGGTCTGCCCGTTCTTGCCCTTCACGGTACGCCCGGCTCGCGCTTCATGTTCGCTCTCACCGACGAGGGGGCGCGCCAGAGGCGATTGAGAGTCATAGCGCCCGAACGTCCGGGCTACGGGCTTTCAGAGCATCACCGGCAAGACAGCCTGACCGAGGCGGCTGAAGACCTAAAATCGCTTGCCGGCGACTTGAAGCTCACCCGGTTTGCTCTGATCGGCGTTTCCGGCGGCGGGCCTTTTGCTGTCGCCGCCGCTTGTGCCATGCCGGACCGCGTCGCTTTGCTTACGCTGATCAATCCGGTCGGCCCTGTCGCCGAGTGCCGGCGCCGCATTCATATGTCGAAGCTTCATCGCCTCATCTTCACCCGGCTGGCTCGTTCGTCTGTCGTCACCGGCGCGTTTTTCGGCGCGCTGCGGGCTTTGGTGCAGGTTGCGCCAGGGCTTGCCTATCGGGCGCTGATGCAGAGGGTCCCTCGCTCGGACCGGAACGTGCTCGCCCGTGAGGAGGTCAGAGCCAATCTTCAGGCAGCCCTAAGGGAAGGGCTTCGGCCGGGTGTACGGGGCGCGGTCCAGGACTTAAGGCTCTATTGCGCCCCGTGGGGCCTTCCAATCCAAGACCTCGACGTCCCGGCGGTGCTTTGGCAGGGCAGCGGCGACACCATCGTGCCGGCCGAGGCGGCATACGATCTGGCAGAGACCTTGCCCAATTGCCGGCTCGAGATCGTTCGGGGTAGCGGCCATTATTGGGTGTTCACCGGATTCGAGCGCGTGCTCGACGCGGCGGAGGCCGCGCTTAGGCCGGCGGCGCCCCGGACCGGTGCGCCATGAGGGGCCCTTGCCGCAGCGGACGAAACTTGCCACAACGCCCGCGATGAAAAGCCAATGGAACGAGACTGCCGCGCGCGAGATGGTGGAGGCTTACGCCGCCGAAGGCGTCGGCCCGGACATCGCGCTTCGCGTCTACACGACGCGGCTGCTCGGCGGCGATCCGTTGCTTGTCTTGCATGGCGGCGGCAACACCTCGGTCAAGACGCGGGCGAGTGACGATCTCGGCGAGGAGCACGAAGTCATCGCCGTCAAGGGTTCCGGCGCCGACATGGCCGATATCGAGCCTTGGGGCCTGCCTGCGGTCAAGCTTGAGCCCCTCAGGCGTCTTCGCGCGCTGGAGACGCTGTCAGACGAATCCATGGTCAATGTGCAGCGGCTGAACCTGCTCGATTCGTCGGCGCCCAATCCGTCGGTCGAGACGCTACTGCATGCTTTCCTTCCGCATAAATTCGTCGACCACACTCATGCCGCGGCGGTGTTGTCGCTGGTCGATCAGCCTGACGGGGAAGCGCTGGCGCGCGAGGTCTATGACGGCCGCATGGGGATCGTGCCTTACATCGCGCCTGGGTTCGGTCTGGCCAAGGCTGCCGCGCAAGCGTTCGAGGACAAGCCCGAAATCATTGGCCTCATTCTTCACAAGCACGGCATCTTCACTTTCGGCGAGAGCGCCGAGGAGGCCTATGAACGCATGATCGAGATGGTGTCGCTGGCCGAAAGCCGTTTGCGCCAGGGGCGTCCCATCGTCTTTCCGCCGCGGTCGCTCGCTCCTGCGCTGGCCGATGCGGCGGACATCGCGCCCATCATCCGTGGCGCCGTCGCGCTTAAGCCTGAAGGCGCCGAGCCCACCCGATTCATCGCCGCGTTCCGCACCGCGCCGGAGATCTTGGCCTATGTGAACGGCGCCGAGCTTTCCTCCTACAGCCAGCGTGGCGTGGTGACGCCCGACCACATCATCCGCACGAAGAACAAGCCGCTCCTGGTCCCGGCACCTGACGCCGGCCGGCTCGAAGCATTTTCGGACGCCGTTCGCAAGGGGGTCGCCGAGTTCGCTACCGATTACGACGCCTATTTCGCCCGCGAGAATGCCGCCGCCGGCGGCACCAAAGTCAAACTCGATTCGGCCCC
>CAZFYL010000130.1:0-5218 GCA_964523345.1 uncultured Methyloceanibacter sp. | reverse complement strand
TGCCGCGCGCGGCCAGCGTCTCGATCAAGCATCGGCCACTGCTGCCCTCTGAAAAACCGGAGCGCGGCTTACCCGCACCTCGCGATGGCGAAGAACCACGCAATGCAAGATAATCGACGATGGCGCCTGCGACATCGCGAGGCTGTCCGCGCCGCGGATAATGTTGGGGCGCGAGACTCGGCCCTCGATTCAGTCCCAGCACATGATAGTTGCCGTCAGTTGCTCGCATGCCGGCATTCTCGATGATGACGTCGGCGCCGCACAGAACCAGGTCGGGTATGAGCTTTACGGCCCGCTCGATCGTCTCGATGTAAGATGGGTGCACGGCGTCGGTGGCGTCGGCGAATTCGCCGCCCTGATACAGGTTTGACGCGTTGGAGAGGATCGCAATCACGCGGCCATCGAGACACATAAAACGGTACACGTCGCCCGGTACCGTCTGTTCGATCAAAACGCGCTCATGGGTCTCGCCCACGGCGGCAAATGCCGCACGGAACGACGCCAGGTCGCGCAGTCCGACATGGACGTCTTGGCCCCTCTTGCCGCGGACGGGCTTGACGCAGACACCGCTTGACCGGGACGCAGATAGTTTCGTGAAGTACGACTCTGCTTCATGTAAGGCATCGCGCGGAAATGCTGCGCCGTGCGGAACACTGACGCCGTGCCGCCGCAGGAATAGTTTCAGCAAATCCTTCCGCTTGACGAACTGCGCCGTCTGACCGTCAATCATCGGCCCTGGGACCTTGTCCCCGCGCGGATCGGAAACCCGCAACGATCCCCCATCGAAATAGTAGGGCACGCCCTTTATCTCGAACGCGAGGACCGTTTTTTCTTTCAACAGAGGATCGGTCGTCTCCTGCGGTGATAAATACCGGCAAGCGATGCCTCGCGCCGTCAAAGCCTCGACAACACAGCCGCCGCTGCTTTTCTTCGAAAAGGGCTTCGGAGAGCCGGGCGCCTGAGCCATTGGCACTTGACGTGTCAACGCAGCCATGAGTTTTCTGTTTGCCTTGGGTCGATGATACAAACACTAGCCTTGTGGCTATAGCGTGTCTTCTGCTTTAAGATCGCTGATGGCCCCACGGGCAGAGTGCGGATGGCCGGGTCGCGCCGGCAGCCGCGCGTAGTTTTTGTCATGTCGAGAAGCAGAGCGACTTTGGCGGGGCGACTCACGCGAGTGCGCAGCATCATTTCAGAGGCAGGGCGCGGCCTGATAAGGCGGACCGGGCTGGCGCCGATCCTGCGGACATTGCTGCGTCCAGCTCTCAGCTATTCGATTATCCCCGACGAGACGTCGTTTGACGCATTGGAGCCGGAGTGGGAGGACCTCTTCGGCAGAGCGGTCGGTCGTACGCCGTTTATGCGCTATTCCTGGTTACGGCTGTGTTGGGAGCACCGGCGAATAAGCTCGCGCCTCTACATTATTGTTGTGCGTAAGCATGACCGGCCGGTTTTGATAGCGCCGCTCGTCCGGCGGGGACGCTCGCTGACCTTCTTGGATTCGGCTACGCCGCAATATAACGATGTGCTGGTCGAAGAATCCGAGGAGACTCCGAAGTACCTCGCGTTTCTTTTTCGTATCCTTGCCAATCGGCAAGCCGTTCAGCACCTTGTCTCGAAATGGGTGCGCGACGATTCGCCAATTGCCCCGCTTCTCGCCGCGGCGCCACAGGAAGGCAGGGCGGCCTCTTATGAGACCCCTTTCATTGATCTCGGTAAGTTCGGCGATTGGGAAACCTACTTGCAAAGTTTGTCCCCCAAACTGCGCCAAGGTTACAGGCGAAGTTTGAGAAACTTGCAAAAACGTGGTGCCGTTGAACTGCGCGTAGCAGACGCCAATACGTGTTTGACCGACGCGGCTTGGCTGTTTGATCAGAAGCGCCAATGGCTCGACCGAGTGGGCAAGTCCGGCAAGTGGCTCAGGGCCGCAGAAACGGAAGAACTTTTCACGGCGGCGGCAAGACAAGGGATTGAGTCGGGTCACACATGGCTTACGGTTCTGTCTGTAGATGGCGCGACCATTGCGGCAAATCTTGCGTTCCAACAAGGGGAAACCTTTTACGGGTCCAAAGATGTTTACGATCCTGCTTGGCATACTTTTTCACCGGGACTATTGCTGAAACTCTTGACCTTCGAGCGCGCGTTTCAGAGTGGCGTCCGGGTGATAGACCTCATGACCGGCCAATATCCTTGGAAAGACAAGCTGGCAACGGGCAAAGCTGGGGTCACAAGCCGCAAGATTCGACTTGGCGCGGGTAAAGCATGAACTCTAAAAAGGGTTCATAGGCTCGCGCTGTCGGGCAAAAGCGGAGTACGTGGTTCCCAGCTTGAACCTACTCTGCTACCCTTCGTTTCAGGCTTCATGTCTAAGCCGTACTCATCCGACGATCGAGTTCCCTGTCGAGTGTTGGTGCGAGAATGTAGGTCGGGACTTTCGTTAGTCGCAGGCGGGTTTGTTCATGGTTCATCGTGAGTTAAATAACGACGAGAACACTACGGCCACTGCGTCCCCGCGGCGCAACGCACACGACATGACAGCGCGCGCAGCGTTTAGATCGCCATTGGATATTCGAACAGCGCTGTGGAATTTAGCCGGCAGCCTGTTACTTCCGACGCCTCAGATCAATATCACCGAAAGAATGCTACGCCATCTTATCGTCGGCGGGATCGCCACGCTACTATATCTGACGATTATGGTCTTGCTCGTTGAACACCTGAATATGAATCCCGTTCTTGCCGCATGCTTGGCCATCCTGATTTTGGAAGTTTTTTATTACACAGCCAATTGGTTCTGGGTCCATGAGCCGACCCTTGGACATCGAGCTGCGATTGTGCGGTATATTGTTACGTTAGTCGTGATCTTAGCACTTAACAGCGGTATCATGGCTTTAACAGTCGACGTCCTGGGATTGTGGTACGTTTGGGGCCTTTGCGCCATCATCCTGATCGTGCCAATCACGAACTTCCTGCTGAATTTCTATTGGGTATTTCGATGAAAAGCCATAAAGGTTCCTGCTCACTCAAACGCGGTTCGCCTTGACATGTCATGGATCGTCATCGTGCTGCTGCTGCTGGGTGCAGCGGCACTCTCAATCTGGGGCGCCTTTAAATTCACTATCCGCGATCCCGAGCGAATACCGCCTGCGCGGGACCGCGTGATTGTGTCGCCTGCCGACGGACGTATCAAATATATCAGGCGCATCGAACTGGGAACGGTGCCGTTTGCAGAAAAGAACGGGCGCCGGATTCCCATTCTGGAAAGCACGAAAGTCGTGCCAATGCAGGAGGGCTATCTGATCGGCATATGGATGAGTTTCCTCGTGGTACACGTTCAAAGGGTGCCGATCACCGGGGTGGTCGAAGAACAACATTACCATGCGTGCGACAAGTATCTCGATTTCATGCTTCAGGAAGGCGCTGAGTACCAGAATGAACGCAATGTCGTCGCGATCAAGTCGGAACATTTTAGCGCACCAATTGTCGTTATTCAGATTGCGTCCATCGTGGTCCGCCGCATCATCAGCTATATCAGCGAAGGGATGAATGTCCGGATCGGTGACCGGCTTGGGCTGATCAGAATGGGATCTCAAGTCGATATCGCGATCCCAGAGTCTCATTCTTTGGAGCTGACGGTGGCAGTGGGGGATCGGGTCAAGGCTGGAGAAACCGTAATTGCCACGTACTGAAGTTGGGCGACCCCATGTTCTCGTCGGGTTTCCACGAGAGGTTTCCGGTCTGGCCGTCATTCGCAGTCTCATGAACCGCGGGATTCCCGTGGCCTCGTATGACTGTGATCCTGCATGCGCCGGACTGCACGTACGCGGACTCAAGGGCCGACATGTCTTGCCGGATCCATTGACGGACGAATCTGGTTTCATAGAAGCTTTGATCAGTTTGGGCGACGCTGAAACGCGTCCTGTCCTACTTGATCTCGAGGCCAGCACTCTTGAGGTTATCTCGCGAAACCAGGACGCGGTGCAGAAGTACTTCCATTACGTACTGCCAAGAGACGACATTTTGGACATCGCTCAGGATAAGGCCAAGACCGCGCAGTTTTTCGCGACACATGAGCTTGGCGTGCCACGCACGCTCGAAGTTACATGTGAGGCGGATTTGTCAGATTGGCACGCCGGGTTTCCGGCGGTGTTCAAACCTAGACGCGGCAAAGGCGGTCGCAAGCAGCGCGTCGTGTATAGCCACCAGGAAGCGGTTTCGTTTTGGCGCGAGCGCGAGCGCTCGCCAGAGGAGTTCATCCTCCAGGAATGGATACCCGGTCCACCGCAGAATTTGTGCACGGTTGGGATGCTATCTGCACCTGGAGGCGAGCCACGCGCAATTTTCTCCGGCCAACGCCTCGACGTAGTCCAGACACCGGACATCGCGGAAGGCGTAACTTCGTATGTCCGCAGTGTAAGATTGCCTGAGCTGCTGGAAATTGCGGGGCGCTTTGCGGCAGCGGCTGGCTGGAACGGAATGGCTGAACTAGAGTTCAAGCGGGATGCAAGGGACGGGACTTACAAGATCCTGGAGATCAATCCCAGATTCTGGGCGTGGGTCGAATTGCCTATATGTTGCGGTGTCGACTTTCCATTTTACTATTATCAAATGGCGACGCGCGGAGATTGCGACCGCTCGCTCTCGTTTCCGGACGACGTCAAATATCTTCGCGTGATTCTGTACACCTACACGCAGCTCTATAGACTAAGGACAGGGAAGTCGTCTTTCACACAATGTGCCCGTGACGTCTTTGCACCTTATCTTGACGTGCTGCGTCCGGGACGGCACCTGGTGCTGGAGGACATCGGACTCAGTCCGGAATATTTTTACTGGTTCAAGTACTACTGGAACCACAAATACGCATAATTGGAGAGTTCGAGTCGGGGATGGCGGGTGAAGAAGAATCTCTATCTTAGAACGGCAATTCAAGCGCTAAGAACCGTCGGGGTGACAAGGACTGTGGGTCATGTATGGGGAACACTGCGGGACTATACTTTCGATTGGAAATATGGGACCGACACGGCCGCCTGGGCAAGTCTCGCCGACCTCACGATCGACAGTCAGAACTCGCCTAAAGGAGTCGATTACCACCCAACGCGGATTAAGCCATTCTACAAGGTGTTCCAGACCCTGAATTTACCTAGCCAAGCCGGCTTCGTGGATTTCGGTTGCGGCAAAGGACGCACTTTGATGATGGCTGCCGATCTGGGATTTTCTCGAG
>CAZFYL010000129.1:0-5261 GCA_964523345.1 uncultured Methyloceanibacter sp. | reverse complement strand
GAAATCGCCCGCATGCTTGCCGGCCAGACCATTACCGAGGAGGCACGTAAGGCGGCCGAGCGTCTCATGAGCCGGACGGCATGATGCACCACGATGAGCAAGACCAAAACGAAAAAGAAGGTTCAGGCGGCAGACAAGCCCGTGAGCGCACTCGATGAGGCGGAAGCCGCATCCGAGCTCGCCCGGCTTGCCGCCGAGATCGCCCATCACGATGCGCTTTACTACCGGAAAGATGAGCCTGAAATCTCGGATGCCGATTACGATGCGCTGAGAACGCGCAACGAGCAAATCGAGGCGCGCTTTCCCCATCTCGTCCGCGACGACAGTCCCTCGCTCAAGATCGGTGCTGCGCCGGTCGAGGCCTTTGGCAAGGTCATGCATCGTGTGCCGATGCTGTCCTTGGGCAATGTGTTCGACGAGGAGGGCTTGCGCGACTTCCTCGACCGTATCCGCCGCTTTCTCGGGTTGGAGACAACCGAAGGGCTTGCCTTTACCGCCGAACCCAAGATCGACGGGCTTTCCATCGCGCTCCGGTATGAACGGGGCGAACTCGTTCTCGGCGCGACGCGGGGCGACGGCTATGAGGGCGAGAACGTCACCGCCAATGTCCGCACCATCGCCGACATTCCGAAGACGGTTAAGTCGCGCGGCTTTCCCGATCCGTTCGAGCTGAGAGGCGAAATCTATATGAGCCGCGCCGCGTTCCAGCGGCTCAACGAGGAGCAGGCGAAAGCTGGAGACCGCCCGTTCGCCAATCCGCGCAACGCCGCGGCCGGTTCGCTCCGGCAGCTCGATCCCGCCATTACCGCCAAACGGCCGTTGCGCTTCTTCGGCTATGGCTGGGGGGAAGTCGGCAGCGGCTTCACCGCCGAGACCCAATGGGATGTCTATCAGCTGATGCGCGCCTGGGGCTTTCCCCTCAATCCGCTGATCAAGCTGACCCACTCGGTCGAGGAAATGCTTGCGCGCTATCGCGATATCGAGAGCGGACGGGCGGGGCTCGACTACGATATCGACGGCATCGTCTACAAGCTCGACCGGCTCGATCTTCAGGAGCGGCTCGGTTTCGTTTCGCGCTCACCGCGCTTTGCCGTCGCTCACAAGTTCCCAGCCGAGAAAGCAACGACGGTCCTAAACGGCATCGACATTCAAGTGGGCCGCACCGGCGCGCTCACCCCCGTCGCCAAGCTTGATCCCGTCACCGTCGGCGGCGTCGTGGTTCAGAACGCTACCTTGCATAACGAAGATGAGATCGCGCGAAAGGACGTCAGGATCGGTGACACCGTCATCGTCCAGCGCGCCGGCGATGTCATTCCGCAAATCCTCGGCGTGGTTCAGGAGAAGCGGCCGAAGAGCGCGAAGCGATTCAAGTTTCCGGCTGTTTGCCCCGCGTGCGGCAGCCATGCCTCGCGCGAGATCAATCCCAATACGGGAAAGGAAGACGCCGTCAGGCGCTGCACCGGCGGTCTGATTTGTCCGGCGCAAAGGGTCGAGCGGCTCAAACATTTCGTTTCGCGGACCGCTTTCGACATTGAAGGGCTGGGCGAGAAGCACATCAAGTCGTTCTATGACGACGGCTTGATCCAATCGCCGCCCGATATCTTCACGCTTCAGAAACGCGACAAGCGCGCCAGCACCAAGCTCGCCGAGCGAGAAGGGTGGGGCGAAACCTCAGCGAAGAATTTGTTCGACGCGATCGAAGAACGCCGCAACGTTAGGCTCGACCGGTTCATCTATGCGCTGGGAATCCGTCATGTCGGCGAGACCACGGCGCGGCTGTTAGCCCGGACGTACGGCTCGATCGAGCGCTTCATGGAAAGCATGCGTGCCGCGGCCAAAGGGCGTGAGAGCGAGGCTTTCGCCGAACTCGACAATATCGAAGGCGTTGGCCCGGCGGTGGCAACGGCGATCGCCGATTTCTTCGCCGAGCCGCACAACGTCGCGGTGGTCAAGGAGCTTCTGAAAGAGGTGAAACCTGAGCCGCTCGAAGCGGTCGATCATGCCTCGCCGATTTCCGGCAAGACCGTGGTGTTTACCGGTTCGCTCGAGCGCATGACCCGTTCAGAGGCCAAGGCCTCCGCCGAGCGGCTCGGCGCCAAGGTGGCGGGCTCGGTGTCGAACAAGACCGATTATGTGGTGGCGGGTCCCGGCGCCGGCTCCAAGCTCAAGTCCGCCAAGGAGCTCGGCATCGAGGTCCTGAGCGAGGACGAATGGCTCAAGCTGATCGGCCGTTGACGACTCAACGGATTGGCGCCGTGGCATGGCGGAGCCAGCCCCGGTCGTCGCTGAGCAGAAGCGGTTCGATCTCGCGCCTGATGCGCGCATGATAGGCGTTGAGCCAGTCAAGCTCCCACGGCAGGAGCTGTTTGGGGTCGATCAGGCGGCGGTCGAACGGCACCAGCGTCAGCGTCTCGAACCCCATCATCTCGCGCGTGCCGCCTTCGATCTTCTCCGGCGGCGTCACCAGCACCAGGTTCTCAAGCCGGATGCCGTATTGGCCCTCGCGGTAATAGCCCGGCTCGTTCGACAAGATCATGCCGGGCTCAAGCTCGACGGTGCCGAGCCGCGACAGGCGTTGCGGTCCTTCATGCACCGAAAGATAGCTGCCGACGCCGTGGCCGGTGCCATGGTCGAAATCGAGCCCCGCATCCCACAGCGGCCTGCGCGCGAAGGGATCGAGATCCTGGCCGCGCGTGCCTTTGGGGAACCGGGCGGTGGCGATGGCGATATGCGCCTTCAGCACCAATCCGTAATGCCGGCGCATCTCGGCCGTCGGCGTGCCGATGGCCACCGTGCGGGTCACGTCGGTGGTGGCGTCGCGATACTGTGCGCCGGAATCGATGAGATAGAGCGAGCCGGCCTTAAGCTGATGTTTGCCCGCGGTCGTCGCCCGGTAGTGGACGATCGCCCCGTTCGGTCCGAACGCCGAGATCGTGTCGAAACTGATATCCGTGAGCTGGCCCGACTCACGCCGGCACGCTTCGAGCTTGATTGCCGCGGCGACCTCATCGACCTTGTCCGACCCCGCCATTTCGTCGAGCCAGGCGAGAAACCGCGCCATGGCCACGCCGTCGCGCCGATGCGCGGTGCGTGCGCCTTCGATCTCGGTCGCATTCTTGATCGCCTTTGGCAGGATGCACGGGTCTTGACCCCGCACGATGTGCGCGCCCTTGGCCTTAAGCAGTTGCGCGAACCGCGCGGGCGCCGTTTCCGGATCCAGTCGTATGCGCGCGCGCGTCTCGCCCAGCGTTTCGATATGACCGACAAGCGCAGCCGGCTCGGCAAGATCGGTGTATTCGAGCAGCGCTCCCTTGACATTGTCGCTGACCTTGGCCGGATCGATGAACAAGGTCGGACGCCCGGTCGTAGGCACGATGGCAAAGGCCAGTGCGACCGGCGTATGTTTGATGTCGCCGCCTCTGATGTTGAACAGCCAGGCGATGGAGTCGAGCAGGGTGAGGAGCACGGCATCGGCTTTCCCGGCCGCTAACAGGGCCTGCACCTCGCGGATCTTCTCTTGCGCGCTGCGGCCGGCATATTCGACACCGTGAGGAACAATCGCGGTGGAGGGGTATTTGGGCTGATCTTCCCACAGGAGATCGACGAGATTGTCTTCGACCGGAACCAGCTTGATGCCCGACTTGGACAGGGTGCGGGTCAGCCGTTCGATCTCGCTGATGGTATGGAGCGCGGGATCGTAGCCGATCGTGGCGCCGCGGCTGAGCTTCTCGCGAATCCAGTCGGACGGCTTGGCCTCGGGCGTTTGCAAAACCTCGAACAGAGTCGAGTCGGTCTGCGCGCGGGCCTGCAGCGTGTAGCGCCCATCGACGAACAGGACCGCGTCCGTCTCAAGCACAACCGCCGCGCCTGCCGACCCGGTAAAGCCGGTCAGCCAAGCCAGACGCTCCGCCGGCGGAGGCAGAAACTCGTTCTGGTGTTCGTCGCTATGGGGAACGATAAGCCCCTTGAGCTTTCGCCGCTTCAACTCCGCCCGCAAGGCCTCGACCCGGTCCGAGCTGGCCGAGGGAGAACTGACATCTTCGAAGATTTGGAACATGGCCGGCTGTTGTAAACGCAAAACTCCGCCGCGATCAATCGTTTACCCGGCGCCCGCCACGGCGGAGGACGACTAGGGTTACCCATCCGTCAAGACGGATTCGCTTCGCCGAGACGAAACCGTGGGCATGCATGCGCGTCTCAATGCCGCGCGCTTGATCTTGCGTGAGGCCCGACAGGATCGCAACGCCACCGGGCGCCACGTGGCGCGCCAGGCCGGGCGCAAGCTCATAAAGAGCGCGCTCCAGCAGATTGGCGAACACCAGGTCTGCTCGTTCGCGCCTTAGCTTCGGATGAGCAAAGCCGTCCGCCACAACCACGCTGACAAATGAGGCGACGCCGTTGTTGCGTGCATTCGCCGCGGCTGTCGCGGCGGCGACTGGGTCTTGATCGCTTGCAATCACTTTCGCCTTCAGGGCTTTGGCGGCGGCGATGGCGAGGATGCCGCTGCCGGTGCCAAGATCGACGATGGCGCGCGGACGGCGGCGCTTGAGAAGGTCGTCGAGCGCGAGCAGACACCCGAGCGTGCTGGCATGATGACCCGTGCCGAAGGCCCGGCCGGCATCGATCTCGATGGCGAGCAGACGGCGCGTGACGCTGCCACGGTCATGACTGCCATGGACGAGGAAGCGTCCGGCCTCGACCTTGCCGCGCTGCGCTTGCGAGAGCGTCACCCAATCGGCCGGAGGGATCGCTTCGATCCGAAGCGGCCCAAGCCTGTCTCCACCTGCGGCGTCCGCGATCAGCTTGAGCAGACCCTCGCGCGGCGGTGGCGCCTGGTAGTGGGCGAACACCTCGAAGCGGCCGTCGCCGCACTGAAACAGTCCGACCGCAACCGGGGAGGGGTTATGAGCCTCTTCCAGGGCATCAGCGATACGCTGTGCTGCTTCGGCCGGGGCCTCGATGCGGACCTGATGCGTGACCGGCTCAGGCGTTTCGGCGGGGACCTGCATGGCGCCGAGCTTAGGCTCCGGCGCCATGAAAATCAGGTCTTGTGGGGCTCTTGGCTACGAGCTGCCGAAACAGACGCGGGGTGCCGCCTCTTCCTTGCATGGCGCGCCGGCGGGGGTGCCGCAAATATCCGCGAGCTTGCTCTTGGATACGCAAAATCCATCGGGGCCGCGCCAGCCCGATCCGCCCTTGCAGCCGCAGCCCTTGCAGCGGCAAGCGTCCGCGGCAACAGCCGTGGAGGGAGGCGGCAAGAT
>CAZFYL010000128.1:0-5357 GCA_964523345.1 uncultured Methyloceanibacter sp. | reverse complement strand
GCTGAGCCGTCGCAGCAGCCGCCGGACTGATGGAACATCAGCTTGCCGTGCTTTTCCCGCAAGCGATCGATCAGCTCGAGCGTCGCGTCCGTGGCCAGCACTCTTTCGACCATGGCCGGGCCCTCAGTGAGATGATGAGATGTCCCATCCCTCCATAGCGGAGGGATGGGACGTCAATTGTGCTGCCTGACCAGGCTCCTAGAAGAAGCCCATTGGCTTTGGATCATAACTCACCAGCATGTTCTTGGTCTGCTGGTAGTGGTCGAGCATCATCTTGTGGGTTTCGCGCCCGATGCCCGATTTCTTGTAGCCGCCGAAGGCCGCGTGCGCGGGATAGAGGTGGTAGCAATTGGTCCACACCCGACCCGCCTGGATTCCGCGGCCGAATCTGTAGGCGCGGTTGATGTTCCGCGTCCACACGCCGGCACCGAGCCCATAGAGCGTGTCATTGGCGATCGCCATGGCCTCGTCGTCATCCTCGAAGGTGGTCACCGACAAGACCGGTCCGAAGATCTCCTCCTGGAAGACGCGCATCTTGTTGTTGCCCTCTAACACGGTGGGCTTCACGTAATAGCCCTCGGCGAAATCGCCCTCGAGCATGTTCCGCTCGCCGCCGGCGAGAACTTTGGCGCCTTCCTTCCTGCCGATGTCGATATAGGAGAGGATCTTCTCCATCTGATCGTTGGAGGCTTGCGCGCCGATCATGGTGTCGGGCTCGAGCGGATTGCCCTGCTTGATCTTGTTCACCCGGGCGACTGCCTTTTCGATGAACTTGTCATAGATCGACTTCTGCACCAGCGCACGCGACGGGCAGGTGCACACCTCGCCCTGGTTCAGCGCGAACATGGTGAAGCCTTCGAGCGCCTTGTCGAGGAAGTCGTCGTCGTCTTGCATGACGTCGGCAAAGAAGATGTTCGGCGACTTGCCGCCAAGCTCAAGCGTGACCGGGATCAGATTCTCCGAGGCGTATTGCATGATGAGCCGCCCGGTCGTGGTCTCGCCGGTGAAGGCCACCTTGGCGATGCGCTTGTTCTGAGCGAGCGGCTTGCCGGCCTCGACGCCGAAACCGTTGACCACGTTGAGGACGCCAGGCGGCAGGATGTCGCCGACCAGATCCATCAGCACCATGATGCCCATCGGGGTCTGTTCCGCGGGCTTCAGCACCACGCAATTGCCGGCCGCAAGCGCCGGCGCAAGTTTCCATGCCGCCATCAGGATGGGGAAGTTCCACGGGATGATCTGCCCCACCACGCCGAGCGGCTCGTGGAAGTGATAGGCGACGGTGTCGCGATCGATCTCCGACAGCGAGCCTTCCTGCGAGCGTATGCAAGCGGCGAAATAGCGGAAATGATCGATGGCGAGGGGGATGTCGGCGAAGCTCGTTTCGCGGATCGGCTTGCCATTGTCGATAGTCTCGACGGCCGCGAGAACTTTGATGTTCTCTTCCATGCGGTCGGCGACCTTGTTGAGGATTTCAGCGCGTTTCGCCGGGGCGGCGTCGCCCCAGGCTTCTCTCGCCTTGTGAGCCGCATCGAGCGCAAGCTCGATATCGGCGGCTTGGGACCGGGCGATCTGACAGACGACCTTGCCGGTGAGGGGGCTGATATTGTCAAAATACTGACCGTCCACCGGGGGAACCCATTTTCCGCCGATGAAATTGTCGTAGCGATTGCGCAGAGCGACGCGCGAATTGAGTGTTTCAATGACTTGGTGGAGCATGGCGTTCCTCCTTCAACTCGGCCATTTTCCTTGTTGTGGGGCGATCCTGGTCCCAGGTCTTGACCCTCGTCAAGCGGAACGTACAGTCTACGGAAAAATGCGGGGCGACACCGCAGGTTCAGGGCATTGCCCGGGAGAGATAGGATGAAGAACACAAATCCGCTGCTCGCCTTCTTGCTGGGGGCGGCCATCGTCGGCCTCGGCGTGCTGGGCTATTGGCTCTACGAACGGCAGAACCGGCAGGTTTTGAAGATCGACGTGCCGGGCTTTTCCGGCGAGATCACCAAGGACGACGGCAAGGGCATCGACATCGAGGTCGATAAAGACCGCTAGCCCGCCCCTCACTTGGTTGTACCGGACGATTTCTCGGGCTTGCCACATTGCCCCCTTCGCCTGGCGCGCGAGGATCGCAAGCCGCCGCATAACGGGCGGCTTTGTGGCGCGCGAGGCCCCAGTTTCGCTCGAATAATCGCCGACGCTGTCGTCACTGCTTCGGAGGGACTAAAGCGATGCGACATGCGGCGATGCTTACGGCGCTCGGCTTGGCGAGCGGTTCTCTGCTCGCACCTGGTCTCGCCAACGCCACCGACCTGACCCCGATGGAGCCCGTGCAGCAACCGATCGCTGTTGCGCCGCCGACCTGGCAGGGCTTCTACCTCGGCGGCAATCTCGGCGCCGCCTTCGATCCGAACGATCTGAGTATTCGTGATTTGAGCACCGAGCAGGACCTCTCGCTCCGGTTCTCCAACGGTACGGAGCTCATCGGCGGCGTGCATGGCGGGTATAATTGGCAATGGGACGCCCTTCTTTTAGGCATCGAAGGCGATATCGATTTCGCCGATAAGATCGATTACCTGGCAAGCGTCCGCGGCCGCGTCGGCTGGGCAACCCCGAACTGGCTCTTCTACGGCACCGCAGGCGTGGCCTTTATCGACACCAGCACGAATTTCGTCGTGGCCTCCGCCAGTGACGGGCCGTTTGGCTTCAATATTGGCAATACCGATACCGGCTTTGTCGGCGGTGGTGGTATCGAGTATCGAGTGGCCCCCCATCTCAGTCTTGGCGTCGAGGGGCTGTATTACGACTTTGGCAGCGACAAGCGGAACTTCGTCGCCGGTGTCGACGAGCCATTCGTCTTGAAGGACGATCTCGACTTTGCCGTCGTGCGCGGCAGGGTGACCTACCACTTCAATGGCTTCTAACCTGACGCTCAGGGAATAAGCACGGCGGCGCCGGTCAATTTCCCTTGGCGGAGATCCTCAAGCGCTTCGTTGGCGGCGCGAAGCGGCATCGGGCTGACATGCGTGGTGACCGGAACCTTTGAGGCAAGCGCCAGAAACTCGCGCGCATCGTCACGGGTCAAATTGGCGACCGAGCGGAGCACCCGCTCTTCCCAGAGAATGTCGTAAGGGAAGCTCGGGATGTCGCTCATGTGGATTCCGCCGCACACCACGACGCCGCCTTTGCGCACCGCCTTCAGTGCGGCCGGAACTAGGGCGCCCACCGGCGCGAAGATAATGGCGGCGTCGAGCGGCTCGGGCGGCGTCTCATCGGACCCTCCCGCCCAAACCGCGCCGAGGCTGCGGGCGAAATCCTGCGCCGGCGCATCGCCCGGACGGGTGAAGGCAAACACCTCTTGGCCTTGCGCCTTGGCGACTTGGGCAACGATATGGGCTGCGGCGCCAAATCCGTAAATGCCAAGACGCTTGAGCTCTCCGGCAAGCGGCAAGCCTGCGAGTTTCAACGATCGGTAACCGATCAGCCCGGCGCAAAGGAGCGGCGCGGCGTGCGCATCGCTAAAGCCCTCCGGAAGCGCGAAAGTGTAGCGCGCATCGGCGACGGTATAGCCAGCATAGCCGCCGTCGATCTGATAGCCGGTGAAGCGCGGGTTGTCGCAAAGGTTCTCCTGGCCACGGCGGCAATAGGGACACGTGCCATCGGTCCAACCGAGCCATGGCACCCCGACGCGCTCGCCGATGGTAAAGCCTTCCGCCTTCTCGCCGATGGCAGCAACCCGGCCGACGATCTCATGGCCGAGGATGAGAGGGAGCTTCGGATGGCTGAGCTCCCCGTCGAAGATATGAAGGTCGGTGCGGCAGACCCCGCAGGCGGCAACCTTAATGAGAACCTGGTCCGGTCCAGGCGCCGGGACCTTTAGCTCGGCGGGCTTAAGCGGCTTGCCGGGCTCATCGAGCACCATTGCCTGCATGACCGAAGGGATCATCGAGTACCGCGCGCGGTATTTCCCTACTGAATGCTACCTAGGATCGCCTGCTGAATACTCTCATCAGGAGCGCCCCACCATTTCGTTTGACCGCCGGTCACGAGCAGGCCCCAGGCTTTCGTGCCTGCGGAGGAAAACAGCACGAAAAGCTGATTTTCGGCACAGGCACCGGGCTTGCACGTGAAGCCGAGCGTGTAGTCATGCCCGTCGGCCTTGACCGTGATCGCCGGCGTGGGCGGACCGTCGAGCGTCTTGGCATACTGCTCGACCCAAGGCGGCGGAGTCTCGCCGGCAAGCATGCCGTGCCAGGCGGCGCGGTTCGAGGGTTGCTTCATCAGGTCGGAAAGATAAGGGCCCTTCGGCGCGTCGGCGGCGAAAGCGCCGGCGCTGGTCGCGGCGAGCAGAAGGACAAACAGAAAGGCGGCACGCATCGGTAACTCCGTCGTCCAGGAGAAGGTGATCACCTAATCCGGACTGCCGCCGGAGTCTAACCTGAAAGACGCTAATGTCGAAGCAGGGGCCAGCCTTGCGGTCCCGGGACCGAGGGAGAGACCGAGACTGGCTGTTCGACGGCTTGCTCATAGGCGCCATAGGGACGGGCCGGGAACGAACCGTTGAGATACCGCTCAGGCACAGTCGAGGATGCAGTCCATAGGGCGGCAAAAGCGTGCCGGCCAAGCCGCACCGTGTCGGGCGCGTCGTCGTCGAACAGGTTCAAGGCATTGCGCCTGTCGGCGTCGCGGCGCATGGCGTCACCCGACCAGCACATCGAGGTGCCATAGATCACCTGTTCATGCGCGTCGAGAAGCCGCGGATTGCGTGCCCAGCGGATCAGGTCCTGCGCGGGCACTTGCGGCGCGAGGTCTGACAGGCTGGTACAAAGCTGCCGCAAGTCATCGTCGCAATCGAGCCTTGCCAGGATCGCTCTGGCGCGCACGCCGGCACGCTGCAATGCGCCTTTCATGGCGACCAGAGCCTTGGCCGGGTCGGACGCGGCGGAACGCAGGATCATCGTGAGGCAAACTCCCGGTTCGGCGCACTCCACCGATCGGGCCATCATTTGCAGATGCCGGCGGAGCTCGATTTCCCTCAAGTCGCCTGCGCTCTCCGGATCGATCACAGCTCGCATCTTCCCCCTCGCATTTCGCGAAAATCAGCTGATTGTCAGACGCCATGGCGCCAGCTGTTGCCTTGCTAACAATGGCCGGAACAGGGTTAAGGAAGTTTTGAGGTCCATGCCTTTTGCGAACGGCACGTTCGCGCTTGGCCGCAAATAGCCCAGCGTGAGCGAGCTTGAGGAAGCGAATGGGTTGGGATTGACGTGGAGCAACCCGGCGCAATGGCCGAGCCGGTATGGGAAGCAGTACATTACGCGTTACTCGAACTCGGGACCCTCTACGAGCCCCCTGCCGCC
>CAZFYL010000127.1:0-5364 GCA_964523345.1 uncultured Methyloceanibacter sp. | reverse complement strand
GCCCGCCGGAAAACGAGACGCTGACCGGTTTCATGCAGAAGCTCGAATTCACCACTCTGCTTCGCCGCGTGGCCGAGGGGCTCGGCGGCGAATTGCCGGCCGGCATGGCGCCCGCTGCTGCCCCGCAGCGGCGCAAGAAGAACGATTACGATCACCCTTTGCGGCGCACGCCCCGCGGAGAGACTGGGCCGCCGCGCACGCAAAATGTCGAAGGCGGCTCGCCCGCGCAACTTGCCGAGGAGCGCGCAGGCCGGATCGAAGCGATCCCCTTCGACCGGACGAATTACGAAACGGTGACGGAGACGCCACGGCTTGCCGATCTGCTCGAAGCGGCACGCTATCAAGGCCATTTCGCCCTCACCGTTGAGCTCGACTCAGCCGATCCGATGGGGGGCGCGCTTGCAGGCGTAGCATTATCACTGGTACCGGGGCACGCGGCCTATATTCCGCTGACGCATCGCCCTGAGTCCGAGCTCGATCTTGGCGGCGAGGAGATTGCGCAAAACCCGCTGCGCGAAACGCTCGATCTGCTCAAACCCATTCTCGAAGATGAGAGCGTTCTCAAGATCGTTCCGGAGGCGAAATTCGCCATCGTGGCGCTCGCCCGTTACGGCATTGCGCTTACAAGCATCGACGATCCT
The DNA here is from genome assembly GCA_964523345.1 of uncultured Methyloceanibacter sp. Classification (GTDB taxonomy): domain Bacteria; phylum Pseudomonadota; class Alphaproteobacteria; order Rhizobiales; family Methyloligellaceae; genus Methyloceanibacter. Next base: position 4,723 of record CAZFYL010000127.1, on the reverse strand, counting down.
TGTCTGATCTCTTACGCGCTCGATGCCGGCCGTGCCGGGCATTTCCCCGGCCAGCTTGCGGACCGTCTCCTCGGCCATAGTTGCCTGACCGAGAAGGAGGTGCTGGGCTCGGGCCGGAACGCCGTGACCTTCGATCGCGTTCCGGTCGCGCGCGCCACCGAATTTGCCGGCGAGGAGGCAGACGTCGGACTTCGGCTGTGGCTGGTCCTCAAGCCGCGCCTTGCGGCGGAAGCCGTCACCACCGTCTATGAGACGCTGGAACGGCCGCTTGCCCCGGTGCTTGCAAGCATGGAGAGTTGCGGCGTGAAGGTCGAGAAGGCGACGCTGTCGAAACTGTCGCTGTCCTTCGGGCAGACCATCGCGCGGCTCGAGGACGAAATCAGAGACTTGGCCGGCGAGGATTTCAATATCGGCTCGCCCAAGCAGCTCGGCGAAATCCTGTTCGACAAGATGAGCCTCTCCGGCGGGCGGCGCACCAAGACCGGCGCGTGGAGCACCGATGCCGCGGCGCTTGAAGAATTGGCGGCGGAAGGCCACGAGCTTCCGCGCAAAGTGCTCGAATGGCGCGTGCTCGCCAAACTCAAGAGCACCTACACCGACGCGCTCCCCGCCTATATCCATCCCGAGACCGGACGTGTCCATACCTCTTACGCGCTGGCCGCCACCACCACCGGGCGGCTTTCCTCGCAAGACCCGAACTTGCAGAACATCCCGGTGCGCACGGCCGAGGGCCGCGCCATCCGCAAGGCCTTCGTGCCCGAGAAAGGCAAGAAGCTGATCTCGGCCGATTACAGCCAGATCGAGCTTCGCGTGCTTGCCCATATGGCCGACACGCCGACGCTGCGTCAGGCCTTCGCCGACGGGCTCGACATTCACGCCATGACGGCGTCGGAGATGTTCGGCGTTCCGATCGAAGGCATGGAGCCCGGCATTCGCCGCAAGGCCAAGGCCATCAATTTCGGCATCATCTACGGCATCTCGGCGGTCGGCCTTGCCGCGCAACTCGGTATCGCGCGGGGCGAGGCAGCGGCCTATATCAAGACCTATTTCGAGCGCTTCCCCGGCATCCGCGACTACATGGAAGCGATGAAGGCCGAAGCCCATCGCCAGGGTTACGTAAAAACCTTGTTCGGGCGGAAAGTGCATTACCCCGAGATCAACATTAAGAACCCGAGCCTGCGCGGGAACTACGAGCGCGCAGCGATCAACGCGCCGATCCAGGGCTCCGCCGCCGATATCATCCGCCGCGCCATGATCCGCATGGGACCTGCGCTCGAGCAAGCGGGACTTGCCGCGCGCATGCTGATGCAGGTGCATGACGAACTCGTCTTCGAAGTGGAAGAAGGCGACGTGGACAAGACCATGGAGCTGGCGCGCGACGTCATGGAGAAGGCGCCTGAGCCCGCGCTAAAATTGAAGGTGCCGCTGAAGGTCGATGCCCGCTCAGGCGACAACTGGGAAGCCGCGCATTAATGCTTCACGGGACGCACCACGGCGATGATGTTGGTCTGCACGATGCCGTCGACCTTGGCGATGTCGTTCAGAATCGCCTTGTCGCCGTCGGTCGAGTCCTTGCAGTCGAGCTGCGCCACGATCTTCTCTTCGGACAGGGCGACAACATTGGCGAACTGGCAGTTCTGCATCGTAAGCGCCTTCAGCGCCGCGACGGTCGCGGCCGCATCCGCCGTATGCACCAGCTCGATAAAGAGATAGATATTCACCACGCTATGGCCCTTTCGGTCTTGACCGCAGTCTACGCCCTAAGCTGACGCCGAACAGCCCGTAAACCGAAAATCAAAAGAGGATGTTCCATGCGCTTTTGTAGCCTCGTTGCGGCCTTTTGCCTTTCGCTCGTCCTGATCGCGCCTCAGGCGCTCGCCTTGCCCGCGCCCATGCCGGAGGACGAGCTGTCGGCGAAGAGCGATCTAGTCGCCTTGGTCAGGGTGCTTTCGGTGACATGCACCAGCGTCACCAAGGACGAAAAGACCGGCCAAGAGCTCCCCGGTTATCTCGCCCGGCTGCAAGTGCTTGAGGTCCAGAAGGGCGACGTCAAGCCCGGGGAGGAAGTGCTGGTGACCTGGCGCGCGGTCCCGAAGGGGGCGTTGGGGCCTTGGACGGTCAATTACTACCCCGGCGAGGAGGTGCTGACGCATCTCACCAAGCGGAGCGGCGGGGTGAGCTACGCCACGACCTGGTGGAACGCCAAGGGCGATCCCATCAAGGCGCCCGACACGAAGGACCTGCCGGTGACGCCCGGCGAATCCGTGGTGGCCGAGCCCGAGCAGCCGGAGCAGACCCCGCTTTAGTCAGGCAAGTGCGTCGAGCCACTCATTGCACAGGCGCATGCCTGCTTCGTTCGCACGCGGGGCGAAGCGCGCGGTATCGGTACGCATCTTGGCAAGATCGATGTTGGAATTGGCGAGCTCGGCAGTGTGTCCGATCAGCCATTTTTCCATGTCGCGTTCGGGCAGCTCGATGTGGAATTGCAGCGCCAGAACCTTAGGGCCATAGGCGAAGGCCTGGTTCGGCGTAATTTTCGTCGAGGCAAGACGCGTCGCTCCTTGCGGGAGATCGAACGTATCGCCATGCCAATTGAGAACCGGCACGCCGTCGATGAAACGAAGCGGCGATTGCTTGCCGTCGTCCGTCAGCGTCATCTCGTCCCAACCGAGTTCCTTTTCATTGCCGGGATAGACGCGCGCCGCCAGCACCGCGGCAAGCGCCTGGCAGCCGAGACAGATGCCGATGGTCGGCACCTCGTTCTTGACCGCGGCTTCGATCACGGCGAGCTCGTCCGTCAAGAAAGGATAGCGCCCGACCTCGTAAATGCCGATCGGGCCCCCCAGCACGAGTAGAAGATCGGCGTCCTTGGCCGGACCGAGATCGTCGACCCCGGCTTGGAGATAGGTGAGGCCAATGCCGCGGTCCCGAAGCACGCCTTCGAGGATGCCGGCGTCTTCGAAGGCGACATGGCATATGGCGATGGCGTTCTTCATGGCACCCCCCAAGGTCTTTCCGTTTCTATTGTCTGCGGTCGTGGCGGCCTTGGTTGACAATTAGCGACGCTCAATTGGCCGTTTGCGACGCGGGCGCGCCTCATACCACGCGCGCCCGGCCGCCGCGGCGAGGATCGCCTGCGCCTTCCATGCCGCCATTGCCGTGACGGCGCGCGGCATGCACGCCGCCGAAGAAGAGATTGCGGTCGGGCCAAGCATGCGCCTGGTCGCCGAGCGCACGGAAGGCGCTCAAGGCCTCGTCCGGGAGGCCCGGCTCGAAGCTAACCCGGCCGTCACGCTCCACATGCAGCCTCGGCGCCTCCACGGCCTCCTCCAGGCTCATGCCGCGATCCAGCAGGTTGGTGGCGACCTGAAGGATCGCTGACCTGATGCGGTTTGAGCCGCCGGTGCCAAGCGCGGTGATCGTGCCGTCGGGCTCAAGAATGAGGGTCGGCGCCATCATCGACGAAAGACGCGTGCCGGGTCGCCAGGCCTCGAGATTTCCGCTCGCAAGGTCCTCCTCGCCCAGCATGTTGTTCAGCATGAAGCCGAAATTTCCGACGATGAAGCCGTTGCCTTCGCCATTCGACATGCTGATGGCGGCGGCGTTTCCTTCGGCATCGATAACGCTCACATGGGTGGTGCCGCGATAGGCGGGTGGGTGGCTTTGCGCCTCGCGCAAACCTTTCAGCAACGATCCATTGGCAAGTTGTTCGGCGAGGCCATCACCATAAGCGCCCCGCGCCTGATTGCTGGCCTCCATCGCCTGGCGCAGCGCGCTCGCATCGACCGGGCCGCGATCGGAGATCGCTTCGAGATAAGCGAGGCCGAACGCGATCAGCGCGCCGCTTGCCGCGGGTGGCGGGTTGAGCGCAACGATGGCGCCTTGGTGCCGCCAATCGAGCGGCTCGCGCAACGCTACCCGGTAAGATTTGAGATCGTCCGGCAAAAGGTGGCCGCCGCCAGATGCCGATTCCGCCACAATCGCTTGGCCGACATCGCCGTCGGCAAACAGCCGCGCGCCATCCTCGGCAGCCCATTCGAGACATTCGGCAAGGTCTTCGTTGCGGAAGGTCTCGCCCTCCGTCATCAGCTTGCCGCCCGGCGCAAAGATTCGTTCGACGCCAGGGCTCGCCATGAGGATCGGGGCGATGACGGTGAAGAGATAGGCCTGGAACGCCGTTAGAGGAAAGCCTGCGCGCGCGGCTCTCGCTGCGGGTTCGACCAGGCGTTTCATGGGCAGGCCACCGAGTGCCTCGTGGATGGCAAAGAGGCCCGGGATCATTCCGGGTGTGGCGCTCGATCCAAGACCGATATGAAACTCCTGCGTGGCAGGACCGAAATCGGCGTTGATGGGATAGAAGGCAAGATTCTCGCTTCGCCGCTTCAGCGGCGTCTCGACGAAGAAGTCGAACAGCGCGGCCTCGGTCCGCCCCTCACGGCGCGCCATGAGGAAACCGCCGCCGCCGGGCGAGGTGAAAACCGGCTCGGCAACGAAGCTCATAAAGGCGCCGGCGAGTGCGGCATCGAAGGCGTTGCCGCCATCTTCGAGAATTTCGGCGGCGGCCGCGACCGTGAGCTCATGCCCCGCCGCAACCACGCCTCTTATCGTGCTCATTGATATTCACCCTCCCCTCGCGGGGAGGGAGTGTCGTTCGCGGCTAGGCGTCCGTTAGGCGAGGCGCTTCTCCAATGCAGAGAGTTCGTCATTGAGCGCCTTGGGCAGC
>CAZFYL010000126.1:0-5387 GCA_964523345.1 uncultured Methyloceanibacter sp. | reverse complement strand
AGGGTCCCTCGATTTGGCGCGGCTCGCCCATGGCGGCGACCTTGACGCGGCGCGCAGGCTGTTCCCCGGCGCGCCCCAACCCTTTCTCGACCTGTCGACCGGGGTCAACCCACATTCCTATCCCTTCGCGCTCTCGTCGGATGCCTTCACCAGATTGCCGCAAGCCGAGGCCGCGGCGCGGCTTGCCGAGATTGCCGCGGTCACCTATGGCGCGCCGCATGCCGGCACGGTGACCATCGCGCCATCATCGCAGATTGTGATGATGCTCGTTGCCGGCCTTGTGCCGGGCGCCCGCGCCGCCGTTCTCGGTCCGACCTATGGCGAGCATGCGCGCGTGGCGAGACTTGCCGGGCATGACGTTGCCGAAGTTTCCGCTATCGAGGAGATCGGGGATGCAGCGCTTGCCATCGTCGTCAATCCGAACAGCCCTGACGGACGGATCGTCTCGCGGGATGCGCTGCTCGATCTCGCTGCGCGCCTGCAAGACCGGCGCGGACTTCTCGTAGTCGATGAGGCGTTCATGGAAGCGGGGCCTGAGGCGGCAAGCCTAAGCGACCAGGTCGAGCGCGCGAACATCGTGGTGTTGCGCTCGTTCGGCAAGTTCTACGGCCTTCCCGGGCTCAGACTCAGCTTCGCGCTTGCCGAGTCAAACATCGCCAAGCGGCTCAACGCAGCGCTTGGGCCGTGGCCCGTGTCCGGAGCAGCGCTTGCCATCGGCGCAAAGGCGCTGGCCGATACGGCTTGGCGCAGAAGAACCCGCAAAGCTCTCGACGAAGCGGCGCAACGTCTCGATGACTTGCTCCAAGCCGCAAGGCTCACGATTGTGGGCGGCACGGCTCTGTTCCGGTTGGTGCGCGACGATGAGGCGGAGACGTTGTTCGCTCAACTCGGACGGAAGGGCATTTTCGTGCGGCACTTCCCCGAGCGGAAGTCTTGGCTACGCTTCGGCCTTCCCGGCGGCGAAGACGAGTGGCAGCGCCTTAGCGCAAGCCTTGCTGCGCTGCGGGATCAATGAGCCCAGCGGCGGGCGTGCTGCTGCGCCGCTTCGAGATTGCCTTGCGCCTCTTCCGGCAACAATCTGGCAATCACGCCCATGGCAAGCTCGACCGAGATCTCGCTTGCGCCGCACTCCCTGAGTTGATCGCGCAGCCAGCCATAGGTCTCTTCGTCACCTGCCTTAAGGCCGACGGCGATCTCTTCAAGCATTTGCACCAACGATTCTGCCGCCATCGTGCCCCTCCATTTGCCGGTGGCTTCGCTCTTTTTTCGCCCCTGGTGCGATTCTCCCTTTGCCGATCATACTTGATTTTGCGCCGCAGAACGTGGCGATCCTGCCACAGTGGGCAGCTAATTGCGTCAGTTCGCGCCCCGGCCCCCAAAGGATAGGGGCTTGAACCAGGGGGCGCCGCCCCGATTTTGGCCGGCGCCGGCCACCGGCACGTCTTGGCGGATGGAGGGCTGGCAAAAATGCCGCCCGTTCTTGGCATTGGTGAGCAAGAGATCGAGGTGGAAGTGGTTGTAATGGTGGCGGTCGCTGCCGGGCCCCAGCACCGTGTAAAACTCGGCGCAGGCGCCGCTAAACACCGCCCGCAGGAAGGCGCGCTCGCGGGCGTCCCCTCTCCAGCCCCGGACCACGGTGATCTCATAGCCGCCGGCCAGGCGGAAGCCCGCGACGTCCAAGGCGTTGCCGAAGGCGTGCTCTGACGGCGCGCCGAACCGGTTGCTGTTGCGGCCCCGGCACCCGTAAGAGGCGATCTGTTTGATTTCGACCACCGGACGCCCAAAATAGCGGTAAGACGCCGGCTGGACCGAGTCTCTGACCCAGCGGTCGAGCCCTGCCGTCATCGGGCAACCGATCGTGGCCGCCGGCGTGATCACCACCCTGCCGCCGCCGAGCCCCGAGACGCGTAAGGGTTTTATCAGCCCGCAGATACCGGGCCCGTCGATCCCGCTCAACGGCCGCACAAAGGTGGAGGCGTGGACGGCCCCCCCGGCAAGGCAGGCCTGCTCCTTCTCAGCGCGCCAGGGCGCCCGCTGGCCTGAATTGAACGTCCCGCGGCTGGCGCAGCCGACGAGCGCCGCCACGAACGCGGCCATGGTCAGACCCGCTACCAGGAAAAAGAGCCGTGCCCTCATGGCCGGTAAGATGCAGCCAAGGGTCTGAAAAATGTTTCAATAGGCTCTTAACTGTTTGTATCTCCAGGGGCCGTCACGCGGCCAGCAGAAGCCACAGACCCATGCCGATCAAAAGCGCGGTCCAGATCAGGTCGAGATTGATCCAGCCGCGCTTGAGGAAATCGAGCCCCACCCACTCATAGACGACGAGCGCGACCGCGCCGGTCGTGACCAGCATGGCCAAGCTGTGCAGCAGGACGGCGAGGCTCGCGACCTCAAGCGAGCCCGTCACCGGCATGTGGTGCGCATGTCCTGCGGCCTGGGTCAGCGGCATCAGCACCGGAATGAGCATGATGCCTGCGCCGTGGGCCATCGCCATGGTGAAGGACCACGCCCCAAGCCCGGCCATTCCGGTCGTCAGCCCAATGCGCAAACCGTGCCGGTGCCCGCGGAAGCTATGATAGAGGCCCCATGCGATCAGAAGCAGGCCGGCAACGATACGAAACCTGGCCTGATCTATCGTCATGCCGAGCCCGATCACGGCATAGACCACGACGGCGATGGCGAGCGCGTGGCCGAGCGCGATGGGAATGAGCGAGACCAGCACGACGTTGCGGCTGTGCCGGTAAAGTCCGAGCGCCACGGCGAACAGCCAGCCCATGGCGGGGTTCAGTCCGTGAAAGGCGCCGAGCCCGATCAGGACGGCCCAAGGCCACAAACCGCCCGCGCTCATTCAAGCTCACGGATAGCAGTAAGAGTCGGATGAGCAGTCGCCACCCTGGAGCCGAACCTGATGCGGCCGATGACTTTTCGGCCACGTGACAAAGAAGTTTGGATCGAAGGCGATGCCGCCAGTCTCATTGGCGTCGAGCTTCACCATCCACCCGTCGATGCCGTCTGGATAGAATTGTGTATCGACCGCGCTATAGAGCGAATTGGTGAAATAGACGCGCTTTCCGTCCCGGCTGATCTCGACCATCTGCGGGCCGCCGTTGAGCTGCCCGTTGGCGCCCGGGTGAGGCGCGCGGGCGACGATACCGCCAATCCTCACCGTGCCGGTAAGCTTGGGGTCGAACGGGTCGCTCACGTCGTATTGGCGCAAGTCGCCGGTCCCCCAGCAGGCCACGTAAAGAAAACGGTCATCCATCGACAGGTCGATATCGGTGACGAGCGGGGGCACGGCTTTGAAGCCCTTCAGCATCGGCGGCAGAAGATCGGGATCAGCCGGCTCGGCCGGGATCTCGATCACCTTCTTGACCGCCCATTTGTCACCGTCGCGATACCAGGTCCAAATCGACGCCGACAAATCCTTCAGGCTGATGACGCTATTGACGAAGCCATAGGCCTTGGTCGGGTCGTGCGCCGGGCGGAGCTCGAACACGAGCTGATAATCGGCGCCGAAATCGATCTCTTGCAGATGCTTGCGTTTGTGCAGGTCCCAGAAATGGAGCCGCCGCCCGTATTGAGCGCCGAGCAGAATTTCCGGAACCAAACCGTTCTCGAAGGTATTGGGCGTGCCCCACTCGCTGGTCACCATGGTGTCGTAGCCGAGATGCCACCACGCGTCATAAGCGAGACGCTGCGGGCCGCGATCGACCTCCCAGCGGCCGAGCACGTCGAACGATTCGGGGTCCATGAGAAAGATGCCGCCGGGCGCCTCGCCTTTGGCGTCGCCCAGTGCCGAGACATAGATCCCCTCGGGCCCGCAATGGACGGTGTGCGGACGGCTATAGCCGGTGGTCTCGATCAGCTCTTCAGGCTCGATCACCCGGACGATGCTTGGCTTTGCCGGATCCGGTTTGGTGTCGATGATGTGGATGCGGGAGGACCGCAAGCCCGGGACCACGAGATAGCGCCGCTCGGTATGGGGATGAGGCGCGTTAGGGCAGAGGCAGGAGCTGCACGCGTTCCAGCCATAGTGGTGAAGTTCGTCGCCGGTATTCGGCATGTCGACGCCGCCCACGATTTTTCCATAGCGCGGCGAGGCGGGATCGACATCGACCACGGCGATCGAGTCGGGAACATCGCGCTCCGGCGCGAACGCAGCGACGTAAGCGAGCGTCTCGGCCGGCGCTTTGGCGGCAAGCCGCGGTGAGGGATAAAAAGTCGGATCTGGCGTCCATCTGGCCATGGCGGTGCTCCTTGTCGTCCCCGCATGATTTTCGCCTTGCGCCGCGGCCGTGGCAAGGCACCGGATTACACAGCCACCAATTTTAGAGACCGAGCGCTTTCAGCGCCTTTGCGGTGATCGACTGGCGGGTCGAGAAGAACCCCTGCCACGGATCGCGCTTCAGCGCTCTGAGCCGGGCCGGCAGCGTCTTCGCCGTGTAGGGCGCGGCGCGCTTAAGCCCTTTGAGTTCGTCCCAGCGGAGCGGACAGGCGACGGGCGCCCCTTCCCTGGCCCGGGTCGAGTAATTGACGATGGCCGAGCCGCCGCGCTGATTGCGGAGATAATCGATGAAGATCTTGCCCTCGCGCGTCTTCTTCAGCGGGTTCGCCGTGTATCGGTCGGGACGCACGCTGACAATCGCATCGGCAACCGCTTTGGAGAACGCCTTGACCTCCGGCCAGCCGCGTTTCGGCGTGAGCGGGGCTACGACATGCAAGCCTTTCCCGCCGGTCGATCTGAGGAAACTCTTGAGGCCGAGATCGGCGAGGAAGTCGCGGACTTCGATCGCCGCCGCTTTCAGGATCGCAAGCTCCAGACCTTCGTCGGGATCGAGATCGAAAATAATCCGGTCGGGTTTGGCGATGTGATCGAGCGAAACGCCCCAATCGTGAATTTCGAGCACGCCGATCTGCACCAGTCCGAACAGCCCCGGCTCGCCGTCGATATAGAGATATTTCTTTTTGCTCTCGCCGCCGGCAATCGCAATCTCCTTGATGGTGCCGCTCATGCCCTTCATGGCGTGACGCTGGAAGAAGCACTCCTTGGTGTAGCCCTCGGGACAGCGGACGAGGCTGATCGGCCGCCGCACCACGTAAGGCAGCATGGAGGGCGCGACCGTCTGGTAATAGCGGGCCAGGTCGAGCTTGGTCAGGTCGATATCCGGATAAAGCACCCGGTCGGGATTGGTCAGGCTGACGCCGCCAAAGCTGACGCCATGTTCTGCCTTGCTCGACTTGCCCATGCTTGCCGCCTCGTCTTCGGCCGGCTCGCTGCGGACGGCGCGGGCGGGCTTGTCCTCACGCAGTCCTTGATAGCTCGGATGTCTTAAGAGTCCATCCCGGGTCTTCTCGGTGTAGGCAACCTGACACACGAGCTTCGGGGT
>CAZFYL010000125.1:2726-5440 GCA_964523345.1 uncultured Methyloceanibacter sp. | reverse complement strand
CCGGCTGCGGCTGGTTCGGCGACGGCGGCTCGCCCGCTGACGCGCTATCCGTCATGGACTCTTCGCCCGCCGCGGACTGTCCGCCTGAGTCGTCGGCCGCCTGCTCGTCGGGATAAACCGGCTGCGGCTGGTTCGGCGACGGCGGCTCGCCCTTGTGCAGCGGGCCCTCTGCCGCAGGGGCTTCGGCCGCGGGCTCCTCCATCGCGGGCTCTTCCATCGCGGGCTCTTCCGCCGCGGGCGCCTCGGCCGGCGGTTCCGTTGCCTGCTTGTCGGGTACGACCGGCTGCGGCTGGCTCGGCGACGGCGGCTCGCCCTTGTGCAGCGGGCCCTCGGGCGCCGGAGGCTTCAGCGAGGTCTCGGCCTGAGGCTCTTCGGCCGCGGGCTCTTCCGCCGCAGGCGCTTCGGCTGCGGGCTCTTCCGCCGCAGGCGCTTCGGCCGCAGGCGGCTCTGCCGGGGTCTCCGCCGCGGGCTGCTCGGCCGGCTGTTCGGGCGGCTTCTCGGAAGACTTTTCCGCTTCCTCACAGGCCGCAAACAGGCAGGCCGCAAGCAAAGCCGCAACGAATCCCAAATTTCTCATTCTCACCTCCACATGGTTTGCACGTCTTGGACCTACGATACGATCCGAACACGCAATACGGGGGCGTCGATCTGCATCGATCTGGGTCGGCCCCAGTCTACGCGATAGGGGCACAAAAAACCATGTCAGACGCCTGCAATGCAGAATCCCCGGCACTGGAGGCTGGACGTGGCTAATCGCGCCGATAAGCGACCGCTGCTCCTGATCCTTGCCCTGATCGCGGCGGCGGCCGCCGTCTATTTCGGCTTTGTTTATGGCCATGGCCATGGGTTTGAGGCGGGCACAAAATCAACTGGCCCAAATCTCTTCGCGATCCTCGCGCTAGTGTCTCTCTTATTCTTCTTCATGTTTATTATCTGGTTTGTCGTTGCCTTAGCCGGCAGGGTCTCGCGGCTCTTGAGCGGCACGACAGTCACCCGCTTGCTTGTCAAAGCTGCAGCAATCCTCGTCTCGATTCCAGTCGCCGGATATTTGACGTTTTTTCTATGGGCCGCATCGCCGCTTTATGGGTGTCCATTCTATGAACTCGTCCAAAAAGACCAGGCATTCGAACTGTCGAAGGAATTTATCCTTAAACACAGAATGGAAGAGCTCGGGCAATACGGCGTCGACGCCTCGATCTTCGAGCACAGCGAAGCCAGGAAATTCACGTCCACTTGCAATCGGCCTCCGAGATATCACTATGCAGCACTAGCGGAAGACGGTGGGTTTCACGTGGCATGGGTGACATATCTGAAAGGCGGTTGTGACGACTGTTGGGAAAGGCTCATGGTTAGCGCGACCGTTGGACCGTGCGGGTCTATCGCGAGTTTTCGAATTTCGCACGAAGACAAGATGTTCAGCCCGTCCGCGAAGAAAGATGTCCCGCTGTGTCCGCCGGCCTATTGGCCGCCCGGCGCCAAGCCGGAGAGCGCCAACCCCGAGCACGAAGCCAAGCCATGAGCGATGAGGGTGTGAAGTCAGGCCTATCCAACATTTCGACCCGATCCGATCGCTTCCGCCGTCACTCGGCCGACATCGCGTTGGCCAAAGCGATCAGCGCATCGTGCTGCGCACGGAGCTTGGGGCCGGTTAAGGTCTCGAGATCGGCGCCGTCGTTGATGGTGACCGCGCGCGAGACATAGGCGCTGATCGTGCAGCCGGGCTTCCCTTCCCCCTCGCTGCATTGGGCAAAGATCGGCACGCCGGTCTCGAGCAGCTTGACCTTGCCGCTCGGCTCGAGCAGCACGACGAACGTGACGTCGGCCTCTTTGCCGCCCTCCGTTCGCGCGCCGTGACAGACAACGAGCTGCGGCTTTTCCGTGATCCTGCACTGTCCTTTTGCACTGATTTGGGCAATCTCTTCGGCCGGCGCCGAGAGCTCGCCCGCCGCGGCGGCGACCTCCTCCAGCGTGAGGATCTTCTCGCCGCCTTCGACCTCGCCGACAAGATCGACGGTGACAAGCGGCAACGGCCGATCGGCGCAGCCGGCGTTTGCCGGGAGTTTTACGCCGACTGCGTGCGAACTGTCCGGCGGCGCGTCGATCTGTTTCGGGCGGCCTTGCTTGAGCTTGTTGGGCGCGACGGCGAATTTTCGATCGCCGACGGTGAAATGGAATTTCGTTTTGTCTTCGCCTTGGCATTGCGCCGGATCGAACCAGGAAAAGCCGATGCCGGACTCAGGATCCGACGGAACGGTGCGCATGTCTTGCGCCTGGACGGCGCTTGAGCCCGCCGACAGGACGCCCGCGCAAGCAAGACACACAAGGACTCTCACTTGAACCTCCCCTGCCCGGCCGGCGCGATCGTTGACCCCTCGCGCTCTTGGTACACGGCGAAGGTTCGGAGTTCAACCGCTAGTCGCGGCCAAGACGCACGGCATCCTAGGCGTTATAGTTCCTCGGAGGGAACCGCCGCCGCACCCGGACTTGAGAACGTGCTAGTCTGGGAGAAAAGGGAGGAAAACGGCGATGACTCAATCCGAAGTGAAGGCGTCGCGGACGATCCTCTATGCCGCGGCAATCGTCGACCTGGTCTACGGCCTGCTGTTTCTTCTGATTCCGCAATGGCTGTTTCAACTCAGCCAAGACACCGGCGCGCCGGCCCATCCCGGCTGGGTGCGCTGGAGCGGCGGGCTCCTCATCGGCGTCGGCATCGC
>CAZFYL010000125.1:0-2626 GCA_964523345.1 uncultured Methyloceanibacter sp. | reverse complement strand
GGCTGGAGGACGCTCATGTTGAGGAGCATCGGAAAGATCATCGTTCTATCATGCGCGCTTCTGATCTCGGTCAGCGCGGCAACCAAAGCGCAAATCACGATCGACGTGGCCAAAATCACCTGCGACCAGTTCGTGCTCTATAAGGTCGCGAGCCCCGAGACCATCGCCATCTGGCTGAACGGCTATTACAGCGGCAAGCGCGGGCAAACGGTGGTCGAGGTCGCGACCTTGAAGGCGAACGCGAAAAAACTCCGCGACTATTGCCTGGCGAACGGCGACACGCCGGTCATGGAGGCGGTCGAGGACGTGTTCACGCCTTAAAAGGCCGGCAAACGCCGCGATATTGGCCGAGACCCAAATGTCAAAGGCTTCAGCCGCAACAGGACCGGTCGGCCTGAACGGGCGGACAGGGAACGGTCCCATACGAACAGAACACGCAGCAGTCGCCGGGCTTTGGCTTCAACACTCTGCCGCAGCCCTTGCAATCGTAAAACCACTGGCATGCGTTGGTTGGCATCGCTTCCGTTTCGACATGTCCGCAATAGGGACAGGTGATGGCCGAGTTCAGTTCCATCTGCGTCATTCGACCTTGTGCGCGGGATAACCTGCATTGGTGGACGCTTCGGCAACGTTCTCGACGCTCGTAACCGCATCGTCGTAGCGAACCGTCGCTCGTTTGGTGCCGTAATCGATTGAAACCTGCTCGACCCCCTCGACCCGCTCGATCGCTTTTTCGACGGTGATCGGACACAGCGCGCAGGTCATCCTGTCGATGGCGAGCGTGATGGTCCGCTCTTCCGCGGTCGCAGCCGACGACGAGAGCCAGAGCAGCGCAATTCCAAGCAACAGTTGCTTCATGATCCGCCTCTCTTACGTGAATAGGCGAGCGCCATAGTCGATACCGGCCGATAGCGCGACCAGGATTGCGCCAAGCCACAGGATAGCTTTGACCCAGCTCCGTCGTGGCGCGGACGACCCGGCGCAGGCGCCGCTTTGGCAGGTCTCGGGCGCGGGCCGGTACGCCAGCCAAAAGCCGGCCCCAAGGCAGGCAACCGCAAGGGCGATGAACAATGGCTGGTAAGGGGCAAGCGCGGTCAGGCTGCCGATCCACGCCCCGCTCACGCCGGCCGACACCAGCGCCAACGGAACGATGCAGCATGTCGATGCGGCAACGGCGCTCATGACGCCTCCGGCAGCGAGCAGGCCTTGTTTCACGATCCCTCCGCCAAGGGGCCCGCCGTCTCAATTGCCTCCGCCATTCGTCTCCCTCTTTGTCTTTGCGCTGAGATACAACTCGCCCCGATTGATGGCTTCGAGGATCGAACAGGTTCGCGCCGGGCCTTGGCCGGGACAGGCCTCGATCAGCACATCGAGCGCCTGCTTGATCCTGTGCAGATCTTCAAGCTTCTCCTCGACCTCCGCCCGTTTCATCTCGGCGCGCTCTCGCACGTCCATGCATTGGGCGGTGTCGCCCGCTTCCAGGTCCAGCAATTCGGCGACTTCATTTAGGGAGAAGCCGAGATGCTGAGCGCTCCGTATGAACCGCACGCGCCGCACGGTGTCGGCCGGATAGTCCCGGTATCCTCCACCGGCCGGGCGGCGCGGCTGTGCGACCAGCCCCTTGTGCTCGTAGAATCTGACCGTCTCGACGCCGACGCGGGCATTCTTGGCAAGTTCACCGATTCGCATCGAATTCGCTCCCTTTTGCGGACCCTACAGGCCGTAGTGTACTACGGAGTCAATGGCGCGCGCCGCTCCCCGTCTTAGGGTTTGACCGCAAGCCCGATATTCGATATTTCCAGAGTTATGGAACTATCTCAAGCCGTCGCGGGCCTGAGCGCGCTGGCGCAAGCAAGCCGCCTCAAAGTGTTCCGCTTGTTGATGCGAACCGGGCCCGAAGGGCTTCCGGCCGGCGATATCGCACGCGAGCTCGACGTGCCGGCCAACACCATGTCGTCGCATCTGGCGATCTTGAGCCGCGCGGGTCTGATCGCGGCGCGCAAACGCGGCACGTCGGTCCTTTACGCCATCGATCTCGGCGGCACGCGCGATCTGCTCGCTTATCTGGTCGAGGATTGCTGCGGCGGAGAGCCCGATGTGTGCCGGCCGCTGATCGCAACGGCGCTGCAAGAGTGTTGCGCCGAGTAGGAAAGGAACGCGAGAATGAACGCGATGTCGAAACCCGAGCCGTTCAACGTCCTGTTCCTGTGCACCGGCAACTCGGCCCGCTCGATCATGGCCGAGTGCATCTTGAACCGCGAAGGGCTCGGCAAGTTCAAAGCCTATAGCGCCGGCAGCCAGCCCGCCGGCCAAGTCAATCCGCACGCGCTCGCGCTCCTGCGCAAGCTGAACTATAAAGTGTCCGACTTGCGCTCGAAGTCGTGGGACGAGTTCGCCGGCGAGGGCGCGCCCAAGCTCGATTTCGTGTTCACCGTGTGCGATCACGCCGCGCAAGAGACCTGCCCGGTGTGGCCGGGCCAGCCGATGAGCGCGCATTGGGGCCTGCCCGATCCGGCCGCGGTGGCGGGCACCGAAGCCGAGCGGGCGTTCGCCTTCGACGACACCTATCGCATGCTGAACCAGCGCATCTCGATCTTCGTCAATCTGCCGATCGACAGTCTGAGCA
>CAZFYL010000124.1:0-5627 GCA_964523345.1 uncultured Methyloceanibacter sp. | reverse complement strand
GGCGGCAAGTTGACCGCCGAAGTCCCGAGCCTTCAGGGGTATGGCGGCAGCGGATCGGCGGCGTTTACGATCGACGCAAGCGGCGCGGTCCCGGCGCACCGGCTCACACTCTCGCTCGCCAATGTCGATGCCGCGCCATTTCTCACCGATGTTGCGCGCATTAACCGGGTCCAAGGCAAGGCCGCCATAGCGCTGGAGCTTGCGGCAAGCGGCGTCAGCGAGCGCGCCATCGCCGACACCTTGACCGGTTCGGCCCAGTTCAAGTTCAGCGACGGCGCGCTACTCGGTCTCAACGTCGCCAAGATGCTGCGCAGCCTCACCACCGGCGTCCTCACCGGGTGGCAGTTCAAACAAGAAGCGCGGACAGCGTTCAGCACCTTCAGCGCCAGCTTCAAGCTTGCCGATGGGCAAGCGCAAACCGACGATCTGCGCTTGATCGGGCCGTTGGTCTCGATGGGAGGCGCCGGAACCATCAACATCCCCAACGAGTCGCTGAAACTTCGCGTCAATCCGTTCATGCTGGCGAGTGTCGAGGGGACTGCCGGCAAGAAGAGTACGCTCGGTTTTCCTGTTCCCATCGCCGTGACCGGTCCTTGGGATGAGCCGTTCTTCTATCCGGACATTCCCGGCATCCTGGAGAACCCGGTCGCCGCCTATAAACAGCTCAACAAGCTTGGCGGCGGCCTGATCGCCGTGCCCGCCAAGATGTTCGGCATCGATACCGGAGAAGGCGGATTGGTCGAGAAGGGCGTCGCGCTTCCTGGCGCGATCACCAAAGGGGTCGTGGGCGGGATCGGTCAGGTCCTCGGCGTCAAGAAGCAAGACGATAGCGAGGCCGGGCCCGCCGCAGCGGAGGGCGAGCAGCCTGCGCCTCTGCCAACGGACGCCGCCGAACCGCAAGGTGCCGACGCATCCCCGGCTGCCGAGGCGGCACCTGCCACTGAAGCGCAAGCGGAACAGCCAGCCGAGGCGCCGAAGAACAAGCCCGCGCCTGAGCCTGCACCCAATCAGATGATGCAGAACATGTTCGGAAACTAGCTGCGCTCGGGCGGCGTGAACGAGATCAACCGGCGTTGCCGATGACGCCGTCGCGAACGGCAAGGCGCCTGGCCAGCGACACCCCTGAGGTGAGCGCCCCCTCCATGTAGCCTGCGAATTTGTAACAGGCATATTCGCCGGCAAAATGAAGCGCGCCGCCGATCCCTTGATGCAGGATCGGTCCCATGGTGGTGACCTCGCCGGGCGCGGCAAACGAGTAGCTTGCTTCCGTCCAAGGGATCGCGGGCCAGTCCATCAGGCGGCCTGCGACGAAGTTTTCCGCATAATGCGCGTAGCGCTTCCGCAGCTCCTCGGTGTAGGCCGCATCGCGCTTGGCGGGCGGGACGGCGCGCATGATGTCGGCGCCCGGGCCACCGGAATAGGCGGTCATGCCGGCCGGTCCGTCTCCGTCCTGGCCCGCGGTCGCTTCCCAGGTCGCTTGCACGGACCCATTGCTCAGCGAGTCCGGCGCGAGCTTGTCCTTCAGCCAGAACCGGCTCTTGAGCCAAACCAGGTATTTGATGTTGTGCCCCATTTGCGGGCGCAAAATTTCCGGCAGCGGCGGATCGAACGCGATTTTGTCCCAGACCGATGGTGGCACGGTGAGGATCACATCGTCGGCGGTGAACGCTTTGCCATTCGCGCACGTCACGGTGACGCGGTCCGCCGCGCGCTCCACGCGGGCGACCGGCATGTTGAGAAGGATCCTTTCGGCGCCGATCTGGGCTGCAAGCCGATGGGCAAGTTGCTGATTGCCGCCCTTGCAGCGGAACTGTTTGGTGTCGGTCCAATCCTGCTCGATGCTTCCGGCCTTCACGGCGGCGAGCAGAGCAAGATATCCCTGCCGGTCCGGCGGCACGCCGGTCTCGGAAACGAAGTCGCCGATCAGTGCGTTCTTTGCCAACTCAGGCACGTCGGCCGCCAGGATTTTCTCAGCGATCGTCATCCGGTCGAGCGCTTCTGCGCCTTGCGTCTCCCACGGCCTGTCGTCATTGACGGGCTTGGCGTCGTCGGCGATCGACTCCAGCACCTCGTCCATGGCGTGCCACAGTTGTGTGGTTTCGCTGTCGCTCAACAGCTTGCCGTCAATGATCACGGGGCCTTCCAGCCCGGTCTCCGGCACATCGAGAAATTCGAGATCGAATTTCTTGGCATAAGCCGCCCAGGTCAGGTGGTTGCTGGCGATCAACTCGCCGCCGCCCTCGACCCAGCGTCCGGGCACGAAATTCTTCAAGGTGACGACGCGCCCGCTCACCCGGTGGCGCGCCTCCAGCACCGTGACGTCGTAGCCGATCGCCAGCAACTCATAGGCTGCCGCGAGCCCGGCAAAGCCGGCACCGATGATCACGATCCGCTTGCCCGAAGCTTTACTGCGTTGCGCAAAAACCTTGGGTCCGCCGAGCAGAAGCGCCGCGCCGGCCGAGGCGGATCCGCTGAGAAAGTCCCGTCTTGTCAGCGGGGCAATTGGCTTGCCGTAACGCGAGCGAAGACGGGCATAAAGCGAGCGGCGCATGACGTGACCCTAAGACGTTTCGGCATTTGAATAGACCGCAGTTTTATCCGCTTTTGGGACGAAAACGGATATTCGCGAACACCCGCCCCAAGGCCCGCTCCCGACGCGAGCGGACAGTCGGCACAACCGGCAAGGCTGGATCGAACCACGTAAAGAGGGTATTTTAGGGCGTTAGCGGAACCTTCTGAGGAATTTGAAGGTTCTGTCTCGTGAGCTGCTTCATTTTCTGGGCAAATAGGAGTGCTCGCATGACCAATCCCTCGACCAAAAAAGGCGTCTGCCGCCGCTCGCTGTTGATGGGCGTACCGGCGCTTGCCGGAGCCATCGTCGTGACCAACGCGATGTCGAAGAGAGCGTTCGCGCAGACCAAACTCACGCACGAGGCGGCGAAATATCAGGACCAGCCGAAAGACGGCAATCAATGCTCGGCTTGCGCCTATTTCGAAGCCCCTGCGTCTTGCAAGGTGGTGGAAGATCCGATCTCTCCGGAGGGATGGTGCCAACTGTTCGTCGCCAAGCCCGCCTAACGGACGCCGAAAGCTGTCAGCGCGACAAAGGGCTGCGGGACGACAGCATGGGGCAGCCGAGCGTCTGCTCGAATGCCTTCACCAGATCGTCCCGGTTCTCCGCCGTGATATAGAGCCCGCCGGTTTCCTCGGCGAGACATTTCGTGTCGAGGAAGCTTTGCGCGCCCGTCCAGCGGAACGCCCTCAGCTGATAGCCGATCACATGAACGGTGAGGCGGCCGGATAATTTGAGCAATTTGCCAAGCTGGCAAGGCGCGCCGCCGCAGGTTTCCTCGCCGTCGGTCAGCAACACCACGACGCCCTTGTTCGCTTGGTAGTCCAGGACCTTGGCGGCCTGCTTCACCGCTTCCACAAGAGGCGTCTTTCCGGCCGGGTTGAGCCCGTTCACCGCGCTCATGATGGGCTCGGCGGCGTTCGGGATCGGCTCGAAGTCGAGCTTCACATTGCAATGCAGATAGGGCCCGGGGCCGTAGGTGATGAGCCCGACCTTGCGGTATTTCGTGACGCCCGGCAGCACTTGCGCCAGGGCTTTGCGGACCTCGTCAATGCGGGTGATATCGCTGAACAGGCCCTGGACCGTGTTGCCGGCCATCGAGCCCGACGCATCGAACACGATCATCGCATCCTCGGTGCAGGGGATCGGCGTTTGATCCGGCGTTTGCGCCGCGGCGGAGCCGGCGAACAGCGCAACGAAAGCGAACGCTGCAAGACCCAAGGAGCGTGACGGCCTGATCATTCTCCTAGTCTACTACGGCAATCGGCCTGTCGCAGCTAGGAAGATGGAAGCAGGGCACGAAGACCATGTGAGAGATTATCCGGCCCCCTCAACAAGGAAAAACGGCCTAAGACGCTTTCCCACAGAGGCAGCAAGCTGTTAGGTTGGCCGCGTTCACCGACAGGCGGAAAAGCAATGGCTTCGATTCTTGAAAAGTGTGCCGGCGTGCCGGTCCAGCAATTCGACCCAGGAACCGTGCTTCTATCCGAAGGCGAGACCTCGGGCCGGCTCTATGTTCTGGCCGAAGGCAGTGTCGAGGTGCTCCGCGGCGAAACCCCGGTCGCGGTCATCAGCGAACCGGGCTCGGTGTTCGGCGAAATGTCAGTGCTGCTTGACCGGCCCCATACCGCCACGGTGCGCGCAGCTTCGCCGGTCGGCGTCTTCGTGTTCGAGGATGCCGAGACTCTGCTGAAGTCGAATCCCGAGGTTGCGTATTTCGTCGGCAAGCTTCTCGCCGCGCGCCTCAACGCCGCCACCACCTATCTCGTGGACATCAAGCGGCAATATCAGGGGCAGGGCAACCATCTCGGCATGGTCAGCGAGGTGCTGGCGACGCTGATCCACCAGCAGAGCGAAGAGTTCACGTCTGGCCCTGAAGACGAGACGGATCCGCGGCTTTGAGCCAGTCGGGCAGAGCGTGCAGGCGCGGCACGGGCCGCTCAAGCGGCTCATCGAGGCGCACGACCTGATTATCGGCGGCTGAGAACCACAGCGCCACCTCCTCGCCGGTATCGATCATGATGTGGGCCGGCGGCGCGCCGAATTGATGGCCGGCGTTGAACACCCAGGTCGGCCCGATACGGTCGACCCAGGAGCCCTCCGCCACGAAGGGCGACTGATGCACATGGCCCGAGAGCACCATGTCGGGCCGGTATTGCTCGATCCAGTCCCTGAGCTCGACATCGCCGAAATAACGGTTGCCGCCCCAACTGGTCGGCGACTTGGCCGGCGGGGCGTGATGGATCCAAATCCAGCGCCCGGTCCGCTCGGCCGCCGCGCGGGCAAGCTGCTCACCGATGCGCGCGCGGACCACCGGTCCGTCCCACCACGGGCACACGGTGAACAGCGTGTCCTCGAACGTGAAGGACTGGCCGTCGGAGACGATGCGCGCGCCTTGGGTGCCGCCGAGCCATTTCGCGATCCTCTCGCCGGACTCGCTTTTGGCATCGAGGTCGTGGTTGCCGGAGCAGATCAGGAGTTGCGTTTTACTGTCGAGCTTGGAGAAGTATTTCTTGACGACAACGCTCTGAGCCCGTCCATCGACCGCCGAACTCAGGTCGAGATGGTCTCCGGCCATGACCACGACGTCGAAATCGCCCGCCGTGTTAAGGACCCAGTCGAACTGCGGCAGCGAGTAATGCAGGTCGGCTACCAGAAGCAGTCGCACGGTCGGCCTCGAATTCGAATTGCCGGATCGAAAGCAGAGTAGAGTGGACGGCACGCGCAGCGATCAGGGAGGCAACTTATGACAGACTTCGCCAAGCCGTGTCCAGGCCGACAGTGCTCTCCCGGAGCGTTCGGAGTTGGGATCGTGGCTGCAGTGGTGGCCGCTGCGCAAGCTCTGGTATAAGTCGGGTCGAATGCACGACCGGGAAAACTCTGCCCGCAACGCAACACTCGTTGGCAAAGCGTCTCCAAGCGGATCACGCTTGGAGCTCGCCGGGACCCTTTGTCTCGTGCTGTTGGGCGTTGCTCTGCGTTTACGGCAATATGCGTTTAATCGTTCGCTGCAGTTCGACGAAGCCAACCTTGCGTTGAACGTCATTCATCGCGA
>CAZFYL010000123.1:0-5656 GCA_964523345.1 uncultured Methyloceanibacter sp. | reverse complement strand
CTCACCTATTTCGCCGCGCGCGAAAAAGATGCAGGCCGCCGCTGCGATCTCGAAGCGGGCATGGCCAAGCTGCTGGCTGCGCGCGCCGCCTGGGCTGCGGCCGACAACGCGCTTCAAATCCATGGTGGCAACGGCTTTGCACTCGAATATCCGGTGAGCCGGGTGTTATGCGATGCCCGTATCCTGTCGATCTTCGAAGGCGCGGCCGAGATCCAGGCTCATGTCATCGCCCGGCGCCTGCTCGAAGGGTGAGCGGCTGGCACCCGACGGGATCGGCATGGCGGTATCGATCGAGACCAGACAGAATTTGATCGCGCTTCTAGTGGCGCTTGCGATTTGCTTCGGAGCGTCGGCGATCGGCGGGTTTCTCACCGAACCGAATCTTGCTTGGTACGAGACGCTTGAACGGCCGGGCTTCGCGCCGCCGAACAGTGTCTTCCCCGTGGTCTGGACCATCCTCTACGCCATGATGGCGGTTGCCGTCTGGCTGTTTTGGCGTGCCGAAGGCAGGTCCGAGGACCGCAAGCTCGGCCTGATCTGGTTCGGCATTCAGCTTGCCCTCAACGTTGTCTGGTCCTTTGCCTTCTTCTGGCTGCACAGCCCGGGCTCAGGCCTGATTGTGATTCTCCTGCTCATCGTCGCGATCACCGCCACCATCGTCCTGTTCGGCCGGTCGAGCCGATCCGCTGCGCTTCTGCTCATGCCGTATCTGTTATGGGTGTGCTTCGCCGCGGCACTCAATTTCGCTTTTTGGTTCCTCAACAGCTGATGGACGAGCGCTCCATCCTGATAACCGGCTGCTCCTCGGGGATAGGCTTGGCTTCGGCGCGCGAGATGAAGGCGCGCGGCTGGCGCGTGTTCGCTACGGCGCGAAAGCCCGATGACATCGCCCGGCTGAAAGCGGATGGCTTTGAGAGTCTCTATCTCGATTACGCGGAGCCGCAGTCGATCGCCGCGGCGGCGGAGCATGTGCTCAACGCAACCGACGCAAAGCTCGGCGCTCTCTTCAACAATGGCGCCTATGGTCAACCCGGCGCGGTTGAGGACATACGGCCCGAAATCATGCGCGCCCAGTTCGAGGCCAATGTGTTTGGCTGGCACGATTTGACGTGCCGCATCATCCCGGCCATGCGCCAACAAGGCAAAGGGCGTCTCGTCTTCTGCTCCTCGGTGCTCGGCTTCGTCTCCGCGCCCTATCGCGGGGCCTATTGCGCCACGAAGTACGCGATCGAGGCGCTGGCCGACGCGTTGCGCATGGAACTTGCCGCAAGCGGTATCAAGGTTGTCCTCATCGAGCCGGGTCCTATCGCCACCCGCTTCCTCGAACATGCGCTTGACGCCTATCGCCGCAATGTCGATCTCGAAGGCTCACCGCATCGCGATATCTATCGCGCCCGCATCGCCCGCCTGGAGGAGGGCGGCACCCAGACCTTCAAGCTCGGCCCGGAAGCGGTGGCCTTGAAGCTCGCCCACGCGCTGGAAAGTCGCAACCCGAAGCGCCGCTATTACGTTACAGTGCCGACTTATGTCGCGGCCTTGTTCCGGCGTGTCCTGCCGGCCGCCGCGCTCGACGCGGTCGCCGCGCAAAACTGAAATGCGATTCTGAAATCATGGACGCCCTGACGAAATACCTTATTCCACTCGCGCTTGCCGCGGTCGCCACCGTGCTGCTGCTTGGACTTTGGAATATGCTGCGGGGAGGCAGTCCCAACACGAGCCAGCTCTTGATGCGTTGGCGTGTGGTGTTGCAGTTTATCGCGATCATCCTCGTCATGACGGCTATCTATCTGGCGAAGCGGTAATTTTCGGCCGTCACGAAGGCTTGACCGCCCCCAGCACCCAACTACGCTAGGCTTTGGGAACCATGTGGCCCGCAAGGGTCTTAGGTCTTTGGGCAGTTGCGAATGGTTGTCCTCAACAAGATTTATACCCGCACCGGGGATGACGGCACGACTGCGCTCGGGTCCGGCCGGCGCGTGGCAAAATACGATCTCAGAGTCGAGGCCTATGGCACGCTCGACGAGACCAATGCCGCAATCGGCTTGGCCCGCCTTCACACCGCGTCGGACGCGCCCGCGCTCGACACCATGCTCGCGCGGATTCAAAACGACCTTTTCGATCTTGGCGCCGATCTTTGCCATCCGGCCGAGAGCAAGGACGGCCGCGAACGGCTGCAAGTGACCGATGCTCAAGTCGCGCGGCTTGAACAGGAGATCGATACCCTCAACCGCGAGCTTGAGCCTCTGCGTTCTTTCGTTCTGCCCGGCGGCTCTCCGGCGGCGAGCTTCCTGCATCTTGCCCGCACCGTGTCGCGCCGGGCCGAGCGCCTTATGGTGGCGCTTGACGCGCGCCAAGGCGAGACAGTCGGCGCGCCGGCCCTTCGCTATATCAACCGCCTGTCCGACTTCCTGTTCGTGGCGGCACGTTATGCCAACGACAAAGGACAGTCCGACGTAACCTGGGTGCCGGGCCAGAACCGCTGACACGGCAAGAGAGCTATCCGTGTTCGTTCCTCTTCACGACACCAATCCTCTGAAGCGCATCCGCTTTCAATACGTGACGGTGGCGCTGATCGCCATCAACGTCGCCATCTATGTGATCTTCGTGTCGGGCTGGTTCGCGACACCCGATCAGGCGGAGACGGCGTCCTTCGCCGTAGTCCCCACAAAGTTGATGGCGGACAGCGCGAGTGTCGGACCGATCTTCGCGACCGGCGCCGACATGCCCGAGCGCTTTACTCTCGTGACCTACATGTTCGTGCACGGGAGTTGGATTCATCTCCTCGCCAATATGCTGTTCCTGTGGGTGTTCGGTGACAATATCGAAGACGCCATGGGGCATTGGCGCTTCATCATGTTCTATCTGATGTGCGGGATCTTCGCGGCTTTGGTCCATACCGTGATGAATCCCAATTCTGACATACCTCTGGTCGGAGCATCCGGCGCGGTTGCCGGGGTGATTGCGGCGTACATCATTTTGCATCCCAAAGTGAAAGTCTGGGTCCTGGCGCTGTGGCGCATTCCAATCAGGATCACGGCGGCCTGGGCGCTCGGCATCTGGATCGGCTGGCAGTTCGCCAGCCTTCTGATCGGCGGCGAGGAGAGCGTGGCCATATGGGCCCATATCGGGGGCCTCGTGGCCGGGGCGACCCTAATCCTGTTTATGCGGCGGCGCGGTGTAGTGCTGTTCGACCAGACCCAGGGCGGCGCCTGAGAGCCCTGATTAGGCGCCCTGAAAGCCCTGATTATGTGCCCGGAAACCATTGACTTGGGCCAAACCCGGCAGTACGGTCGCGGCCATTTCGCAAGTGCGAGATGGCTGGGCTAGGGGGGCCGGTCATGAGCGTGCTGGGAACAGTGGCCGCATGAAAATTCTCGTTCCCGTCAAGCGGGTCGTCGATTTCAACGTCAAGATCCGTGTCAAGTCGGATGGCAGCGGCGTCGATCTTGCCAACGTCAAGATGTCGATGAATCCGTTCGACGAGATCGCCGTCGAAGAGGCCGTCCGGATCAAGGAACGAGGCGAGGCGGAGGAGATCGTCGCCGTTTCGATTGGCAGCACCAAATCGCAGGACACCTTGCGCACGGCGCTCGCCATGGGTGCCGACCGCGCGATCCTCGTCAAGACCGACCAGAGTGTCGAACCGCTGGCCGTGGCCAAGCTGTTGCAGCGCGTGGTCGAGAACGAGAAGCCCGATCTTATTATCCTCGGCAAGCAAGCCATCGACGACGACTGCAACCAAGCGGGACAGATGCTTGCCGGGCTACTTGGCTGGCCGCAAGGCACCTTCGCTTCGAAGATCGAGCTCAACGGCGACAAGATCAAAGTGGTGCGCGAAATCGACGGCGGACTGGAAACGATCATGCTGGCGAAGCCTGCCGTGGTCACCACCGATCTCAGGCTCAACGAGCCGCGCTATGCCTCGTTGCCGAATATCATGAAGGCGAAGAAAAAGCCGATCGACGAGACCACGCCTGAGGCGCTTGGCGTCGATATCGCGCCTCGCCTCAAAGTGACTTCAATTGCCGAGCCGAAGGGGCGCGAGGCCGGCATCAAGGTCGACAGCGTTGCGGCGCTGGTCGACAAGCTCAAGAACGAAGCAGGAGTGCTGTGACATGGCGATCCTGCTGCTAGCCGAACACGACAATAAGACGCTCGCCCCGGCCACCGCTAACGCGTTGACCGCCGCGCGCCAGTTCGGCGGTGATGTCGATGTTCTGGTTGCCGGTGAGAATTGCAGTGGGGTCGCCGAGGCGGCGGCCAAGCTCGACGGCGTCCGTAAGGTCTTGCTTGCAGAGGCGCCGCACTTGGCAGAGCGGCTGGCTGAGGAAACGGCCGCGACGATCTTGCCGCTGATGAAGGACTATTCGGTTCTGCTCGCACCGGCGACGACGACGGGAAAGAATATTCTGCCGCGACTCGCTGCGATGCTCGACGTGGCACAAATCTCCGACATCATCGAGGTCAAGGCGCCCAATGTTTTCGTACGCCCGATCTACGCCGGAAACGCGCTGGAGACGGTCGAAACGAGCGACAAGACGGTAGTCGCCACCGTGCGCGCGACCGCATTCGCCGCTGCCGGAGAGGGCGGCTCGGCTGCGATCGAGACGGTTACGCCACAGCCTGCTGTCGGGCTTTCCAGCTTCGAAAGCTCCGAGATCAGCGCAAGCGAGCGGCCCGAGCTGACCTCGGCCCGCGTCGTGATCTCCGGCGGGCGCGGCCTGCAATCCGGCGAGAATTTCAAGGCTCTGATCGAGCCGGTGGCCGACCGTCTGGGTGCCGCAGTGGGCGCCAGCCGTGCCGCCGTCGACGCCGGCTATATGCCGAACGATCATCAGGTTGGTCAGACCGGGAAAGTGGTGGCGCCCGAACTCTATATCGCCGTCGGCATCTCGGGCGCGATCCAGCATCTCGCGGGCATGAAAGATTCCAAGGTGATCGTCGCCATCAACAAGGATGCCGACGCTCCCATTTTCCAAGTCGCCGACTATGGTCTGGTCGGCGACCTTTTCACGGTCCTGCCGGAGCTCGACGAGGAGCTCAAACGGGCAGGCTATGAGTAAGCGGGTTCAAGAGGAATGACTATGGACGACATCGCTCAAGGCTCCGCGCTTCGCGCCGATCCGGCATCGCGAGGCGACAGTGACGGGGACTCCATCAACAAGGTTGGCATCGTCGGTGCGGGACAAATGGGCCGTGGTATCGCCCATGTGATCGCGCTGTCAGGCTACGGTGTGGCGCTCCACGACGTTGCCAAGGAGAAGGTCGACGAGGCCCTCGACGTCATCGACAAGAACCTCACCCGCCAAGTGGCCTCGGGCAAGATCAGCGAGGACGAAAAGCGCGAGGCGTTGTCGCGTATCTCCTATGCCGAGTCGATGTCTACCTTCGGTGACGCCGATCTTGTGATCGAGGCCGCGACCGAGGACGAGACGGTGAAGCGCAAGATCTTTGTCGCGCTTTGTCCCTTCCTGAAACCCGACGCCATCGTCTCCACCAATACGTCGTCGATTTCGATCACCCGTCTTGCCGCTGCGACCGACCGGCCCGAACGCTTTATCGGGCTGCATTTCATGAATCCGGCGCCCGTTATGGAGCTGGTCGAGATGATCCGCGGCATAGCCACCGAGGACGCCACGTTCGGCCGCACCAGGGA
>CAZFYL010000122.1:0-5670 GCA_964523345.1 uncultured Methyloceanibacter sp. | reverse complement strand
GACCAAGGCAGCAATCTCGATTCTAAATCGACTCGCCTAAAACGCCTGTCCCGCACCCGGCCTACCTGGAGCGGGGCTGAAACACGGAGCCGTCGGGCTATACCAGAGCCCGGCGGCTTTTTCGCGAATCAGCGTCAACTATGAATCCCTCAGACTTGCGCACCAGAGTCAAGATGTGCGGGACGGTTGTTAGCGAGTTATTAAACATCGGATTAGTCACCACAGGCTAACTCAACACGGTGGTGATGATCGGGGTCGGTCCGCAGCGCGCGCCGTGGCGCTGCCTCGTGTCGAAGGGCGTGGTTGCCGAAGTGATGTCGATGACCGACGAGGGCCGGCTCTAAGGCTCTGACAACGCGCGTGATTCATGCGCGCTGTGGCTGAAGCGCCACAGTCCACAACCAATTTTCGAGTCCTGAGTCATTTTAACGTGAGGATGACCTGAGGTTGTACTAAGAGAGGGCCCATTGCGGGGGGACTGGAAGGCGGGCGCTAGGCGGCGCCGCCTTCTTTATTCGGGCGCAGGCTTTTTGCGCCGCTTTTTTTGGGTTTGGCGCACGTCGCGCCGTTTTTTCGGGGGGTGTTAATGACACGCGGAAAACTTGCGACCGCGGCTTCGGCCGCGGCCTTACCCTTTGGCGCGCCTGCGTCTGGAGGGACACGACAGCATCGGACCAACCAGCATCGGACCGGCCAGCGTCTTCTGCTGTCGGCCAGCGTTCTCGCGCTCAGCGTCGCCATGGCCACCGTGCCATCGGGTCCCGCCCACGCGTTGATCGCAGCCTGCGGCAATCCGGGCGGTTCCCCCGATTTCAACCCGGTCGGCTCGACCACCGGATTCTTCACGGTGTTCTGCGGCGACGGCGCTACCGCCAACGGCTCAGGCGCCATAGCGATCGGCACGACCGCAACGGCCACCGGCGGCTCGGCGCAGGCGATTGGGGTTAACGCCGTCGCCAACGGCTCGGGCGCCACGGCGACCGGCAACCAGACCCGTGCCCTCGGCACTAGAGCCACGGCGACCGGCGACGATGCTGTCGCTTTCGGAGAAAATGCCACGGCGATGGGCACCTCTGCCCTCGCCTCCGGTGCGAACGCGACCGCGATGGGCGCAAACGCCACGGCCATTGGCGCCAATGCGACGGCAACCGGCGATGAGGCGAGGGCCAGCGGCCAGTTCGCCGCGGCGACGGGCGCCAACGCGAACGCCACCGGGAACCAAGCCACCGCGACGGGAGCCTTTTCGAGGGCCAGCGGTGCCGACGCCACGGCAACGGGCGTCAACGCCTTTGCCAATGGCACCAACGCCACGGCCACCGGTGTCAACGCCGCTGCCAACGGCGCTAACGCCACGGCCACCGGTGTCAACGCCGCTGCCAACGGCGCCAACGCTACGGCGACCGGCTTTAACGCCGCCGCAAACGGCGAAAGCGCCACGGCAACGGGCAAGGAGGCCTTCGCCAACGGCGACCAGGCGACGGCCACGGGCTTCATCGCCATCGCCAACGGCGATCAGGCCACGGCGACCGGCGCAGAGGCCAAGGCCAATGGCGGCAACGCGACGGCGACGGGCTTTTTTGCCAGTGCCAACGGCGACTTCGCCACCGCGATGGGCGCACTCGCCAACGCCAATGGAACGCTGGCGACGGCAACGGGCGCAGCCGCCACCGCCAACGGCACCAACGCCACGACAACGGGCACCCAGTCCGTGGCCAATGGCGTCAATGCCACGGCGACCGGCTTCTTCGCCAACGCCAACGGCGCCGATGCCACGGCGACGGGGGCATTGTCCGTGGCCAATGGCGCGAGTGCCACCACGGCCGGCGCCAACGCCCTCGCCAACGGCGCCAATGCGACGGCGACGGGCGCCTTTGCCGGCGCCACCGGCGCTAACGCCACGGCCACGGGTTCCCGAGCGAATGCCAATGGCGCCAGCGCCACGGCGACCGGCGACAACGCCGAAGCCAATGGCACCAATGCCACGGCGACGGGCGTCAACGCCAACGCTCAAGGCGCTAATGCAACGGCGATGGGCGCCTCTGCCCGCGCCGCCGGCGTAAATGCTACGGCGACCGGCCACGGCGCCAGCGCCGGCGGCCTGTTCGCCACGGCGGCCGGCGCAAACGCCACCGCCGCCGGCAACGCCGCCACGGCGACGGGCGCATTTGCCAGGGCCAACGGCACTCTTGCCACCGCGACGGGCCGCCTGGCGGTTGCGAACGGCGACAGCGCCACGGCGACCGGCGCAAACACCGTCGCCAATGGCAGCAGGGCCACCGCGACGGGCCTTCAGGCTACCGCCAGCGGTGACGCAGCGACAGCGACGGGCGCTCTCACCAATGCCATCGGTGCCCAAGCGACGGCAACGGGCCGTTCAGCCACCGCCAACGGCGATACCGCCACGGCGACCGGCGCGTTTGCCAATGCCCAGGGTTCGGGCGCCACAGCGAGCGGCGCCAATGCGAGAGCGGCGATGACCAACAGCACCGCGGTCGGCAGCGGGGCGAATGCTTCCGCCGAAAACTCCATGGCGCTCGGCGCCGGAGCACAAGCGAGCTTGGCCAACGAGGTGGCGGTCGGCACCGGCGACAATACCTATACGCTGGCCGGCCTCAATTCGGCCGAGAGCTTGAACCGGCAGGACGCCAACACGCTCAGCTTCGTCACCACCGACGCGGCGGGCCATCTCGCCACTTCGAGTTTCGCGGTACCGCCGGATGTCACGTTCTGCTCTGAGGGTGTGTCGGGCTCGTTCCAATGCGGCACCGGTGCCGACGCGAGCGGGATCAATGCCACCGCGGTCGGCCAGAACGCCAAGGCGACGCAGGCCAACGCCACCGCCTTCGGCCACGGCGCCAACGCCAATGGCGATGGCGCTACGGCGACGGGCCATGCGGCGTCAGCCAATGGCATGGGCGCCACCTCTGTCGGCGACCGCGCCACCGCCAACGGCAACGCTGCCACGGCAACAGGCCTGCTGGCCCGCGCCAACGGCTTTGCCGCTACCGCGACGGGCGCGGGCGCCAACGCCGATGGCTTTGCCGCCACGGCAACCGGCAACGCTGCGACTGCCAGAGGCACCAATGCTACGGCGACCGGCGTGTTCGCCAACGCGCTTGGCACCGATGCGACCGCCACCGGCTCGTTGGCCAATGCCAATGGCACGGGCGCCACGGCGACGGGACACCTCGCCAATGCCAATGGCGGCTCCGCCACGGCAACCGGCAAATTGGCCAACGCCCAGGGCGCCGACGCCACGGCGACGGGCGTACTTGCCAATGCCAACGGCCTCGCCGCCACGGCGACCGGAAGCAACGCAACCGCGAACGGCGCCCAGGCCACCGCCACGGGCGCTGTCGCGAACGCCAACGGCTTCTTCGCCACCGCAACCGGCACCGGGAGCAGCGCTAACGGCGAAAGCGCCACGGCCACCGGCGCGAGCGCCAACGCGCAAGGCAGGGGCGCCACGGCAACGGGCCGCGTCGCCACGGCCGTCGGCGCCAAAGCCACGGCAACGGGCAACCAGGCCAAGGCGCAAGGCGAAAGCGCCACGGCGACCGGCAATCGGGCTAACGCCAATGGTGCCAACGCCACGGCGACGGGCGCGCTGGCCAACGCGAATGGCGAATTCGCTACGGCGACGGGCGCAAATTCCAACGCGCAAGGGACGCGCGCCACGGCCACGGGCGCGAATGCGAGCGCGATGGGTGAAACCGCAATCGCCATGGGCAGCAATGCGAGCGCCATGGGTTCGGACTCCATTGCGGTCGGCGACGGCGCGATGACGGCAGGGCCCGGCGACGTCGCGGTCGGCCAAGGCGCGCAAGTCTTGGCCGATCAGGGAAGCGCTTACGGCGCCGGCGCGGTCGTCGGTGCGGGGCACACCAACGCGGCCGCGTTCGGTGCGGGTGCTGCGACCACGCGGGCCAATCAGCAAGTGTTCGGCACGGCAGAGAACACTTACACCATGACCGGCGTTACGTCGGATGCGAGCAAGCAAGCGCAAGGCACGCCGACGCACATCGTCACGTCGAACTCGTATGGCGATCTTGCCGCTTACACGCCGGGCCAGCTCGGTCTGGCGACGCAAGGAGACATTTCGAGCCTCCAATCAAACCTGCAAGGGCAGATCAACAGCGTCGGGCAGCGCACCGACGAGGCGATCGAAGGCGTGGCCTTGTCGCTGGCCATGGCCGGAACCTTCCTGCCGCAGCCGGGCGAGAGACTTCGCATCTCCGGCAACTGGGGCAATTTCGAGGGGTCCAATGCCTTGGCCTTCTCCGGCGCCCTGTCGGTCGGGGCGCATACGTTCGTGACCGCGGGCGTCGGCGTCGGCCTCGAGGAGGACACGGTGGGCAGCCGGGCCGGCGTGAGCTGGGGCTGGTAGCGGACATCTATTAGAGCGCGAGCGCGTCGCGGCTTGCCGCCTGCCGTGCTGCCCTCCCGCGAGGACGGCAGCGACAAGATTGCGGCCCGCAGCGATGCCCGCATCGATTACCGGCAGGCCTGGATGAACCCCTTGATTGCCGCCAGCGTCTCCTCAGGCTTCTCGACCATGGGAGAGTGACCGGCGCCCTCGATCATGACCAGCCTTGCACCGGGTACGGTCTCGAAAAGCTTGGCACTCGACGGTGCGATCAGCGCATCCTCGGTGCCGAAGATAACGAGGAAGGGCGGCACCGGATCGAGCGCCTTAAGCCGCTCGGGCGTCCCGATCTCAGTCACATAGGCGATGCTGTCGCGATGGGCATTGTGGAACGCCGTGTAGGTCAGTTGCCAAAGATCGGCGACGAATTTCTCAGGCACCGGGAAGCCGGGTGCGAAGCCTTGAGCCAGCGCCTGCCGCAGCATCGGGTCGGTCCTTAACCGCCACAAGGCCTGTCCGGCGACCGGCGTCAGCGCAAGCCGCGTGTTGAGATTGAAATTGGTCTCGGGCTTCGGCGGCGTGTCGATGACCGCAAGACAGTCCACCTGCGAAGAATGGCGCGTGGCGAAGGCCGTCGCGACCTCTCCCCCCATGGAATGGCCGATAATAACGGTGCGTCCGACGCCGAGCTTGTCGAGCACAGCCTTGACCAACGCCGCCTGCCGTTCGATCGAATAGCCCGACGCCGGCGCTTCAGTGCCGCCATGACCGATCAGATCGAGGCGGATGACCCTGTGATCTTGCGCCAGATCCGGCGCGATCGCATCCCACCAGTCGAGCGCGGCACCCAAACCGTGAATCAGGACGATCGGCCGTCCGTCGCCCTCGACTTTGACATTTGCCGTGACGACATCGGTCTCCATCAGCTGACCGCCGCTGCGCGCGATTGCAGCGCGTGTCTCCCGGCCGACCAACAGGGCGTTGACGAGCAGTACGGCCGCAACGGCGGCGGCAACCGCAAGGATCAGGCCCAGAGTGCGGCTCATGGCTCAATCGCGGGGGCTATCGCCCCTCGCCCCAGAGTTTTGCCGTTAGTGCTCCGCGTCCACGAACGTCTTGAGCGCGGCGAAGTCCATGACCGGCGAAATCTTGTGCAGGTTGAGGTCGGTCCAGGGCTCGAACAGCTTCACAATCGATTCCGCATCGTCAGCCTCGAAGATGCACCAGGTCTCTTGCTGGGAGAGCGAGATCCAGGCGCCGATGAGCTTGGCGCCTTTCGGCTCGACGATCCCGCGCTCTTTGAA
>CAZFYL010000121.1:4470-6132 GCA_964523345.1 uncultured Methyloceanibacter sp. | reverse complement strand
CCCGGCATGAGCCGCGACGATCTGCTTGAGATCAACCTCAAGGTCATGGAGCAAGTCGGCGCCGGCTTGCGGAAATACGCCCCCGAAGCCTTCGTCATCTGCGTCACCAATCCGCTCGACGCCATGGTTTGGGCGCTTCAGAAAACGAGCGGGCTGCCGCGCAACAAGGTGGTCGGCATGGCCGGCATGCTCGACGCGGCCCGCTTCCGCTTTTTCCTCTCCGAGGAATTCGACGTAAGCCCGGAGGACATCCAAACTCTCGTGCTCGGCGGCCACGGCGACACCATGGTGCCGCTGATCCGGTATTCCTCGGTCGCCGGCATCCCGCTTGGCGACCTCGTCAAGATGCGCTGGATCACCCAGAAGCGTCTGGACGAGATCGTGCAGCGCACGCGCGACGGCGGCGCCGAGATCGTCGGTCTGCTCAAGACGGGGTCGGCCTATTACGCACCGGCCGCCGCCGCGCTCGAAATGGCCGAATCCTATCTCAAGAACCAGAAACGGGTCATGCCCTGCGCCGCCTATTTGAACGGCGAGTACGGCGTGAAGGGACTCTATTCCGGCGTCCCCGTCATCATCGGCTCAAAGGGTGTCGAACGCGTGATCGAGCTCAACCTGACTTCGGCCGAGAAGGACGCCTTCATGCATTCGGTCGGATCGGTGAAGGCTCTGGTCGAATTGTGCCAGCGCATCGCACCGAACCTCGCCACGACGTAAGTCTCCGACAGGATCAAATCTGGAGCCGGCTGTTTCGGCAGGCGGCGATGTTGTCATGAATATCCACGAATATCAGGCCAAGGCGCTGCTGAAGGAGTACGGGGCGCCGGTAGCCGACGGCCAGGTGGCGGCGAGCGCCGAACAGGCTGCTACGCACGCCCGCGATCTCGGCGGCGAGGCCTTCGTCGTGAAGGCTCAGATTCATGCCGGCGGCCGCGGCAAAGGCGGCGGCATCAAGCTCGTGAAGACGCTCGAAGAGCTTCATGCCGAAGCCGACCGCATTCTGGGCATGACGCTCGTCACGCCCCAGACCGGGCCTAAAGGCCGGCTGGTGCGGCATGTCTATGTGGTCAAGGACACGACCATCGCGCGCGAGCTTTACCTCTCGCTCTTGGTCGATCGCGGGTCCGGGCGCGTCGCGTTCGTCGCCTCGACCGAGGGCGGCGTCGATATCGAGGCGGTGGCCGCCGAAACGCCCGAGAAGATCGCCACGCTGACTGTCGATCCTGCCTCGGGCATTAGCGACTTCCATGGGCGGGTTCTCGCTTCCGCGCTCAAGCTCGAGGGGGCGCTGGCCAAGCAATTCGGAGCGCTTATCAGATCTCTCTATCGCTTGTTCATCGAGAAGGACGCGAGCCTGATCGAAATCAATCCTCTGGTGGTGACCAAGGAAGACAGCTTGATCTGCCTCGATGCAAAAATCGGCTTCGATGACAACGCGCTGTTCCGTCACAAGGATATTGCGGCTTTGCGCGATATTCACGAAGAGGACCCGGCTGAGGTCGAGGCCGCCAATCTCGATCTCTCTTACGTGAAGCTCGACGGCACGATCGGCTGCATGGTCAATGGCGCAGGCCTCGCCATGGCCACCATGGACATCATCAAGCTTTATGGCGGCGAGCCTGCCAATTTCCTCGATGTCGGCGGCGGCGCCGACAAAGAGCG
>CAZFYL010000121.1:0-4370 GCA_964523345.1 uncultured Methyloceanibacter sp. | reverse complement strand
GCCATCGCCTATGGCACGCGCATGGTCGGCGGCGTCACGCCCGGTAAAGGCGGCACGACCCATCTCGGCCTCCCGGTGTTCGACACCGTCAGCGACGCCGTGGCCGCCACCGGGGCCGATGCCAGTGTGGTCTATGTGCCGGCGCCCTTCGCCGGCGATGCGATGCTCGAGGCGATCGATGCAGGCATCCCGCTGATCGTCTGCATCACCGAGGGGGTGCCGGTGCTCGATATGGTCAAGGTCAAGCGCGCGCTGTGCGGCACTGATACGCGCCTGATCGGGCCGAACTGCCCCGGCATCATCACGCCAGGCCAGTGCAAGATTGGCATCATGCCCGGTCACATCCACCTGCCGGGCAAAGTCGGCATCGTCTCCCGCTCGGGCACCCTCACCTATGAGGCGGTTGCCCAGACCACCGCAGCCGGGCTCGGTCAATCGACCTGCATCGGCATCGGCGGCGATCCCGTCAACGGCACGAATTTCGTCGATGCGCTTTCCCTGTTCCTGGCCGATGACGAGACCGAGGCGATCATTATGATCGGCGAGATCGGGGGCAGCGCCGAGGAGGAGGCTGCGGAGTTCCTATCGAAGAGCGGCAACAACAAGCCGGTGGTGGGGTTCGTTGCGGGCTCGACCGCGCCGCCCGGGCGGCGGATGGGCCATGCCGGCGCCGTAATATCGGGCGGCAAGGGCGACGCCAAGCACAAAATTGAGGCAATGCGCGACGCCGGGATTGTCGTATCAAACTCCCCGGCCGCCCTTGGAACCACCCTGGCAAAACTATTAAATGAAACGTGAGACGCGCGCCTAACGCTCGCCTTTTTTGCCCCTCAGGCCGGTAGCTCTCGATTGCCGGTGAGTTTAACCCGATGACACGACATGATCTGAACGAGGTGTTTGCGCGCACGTCGTTCCTGCAAGGCTCTAACGCCACCTATCTCGCTCAACTCTACGCCCGCTATGAGCAAGACCCCGGCTCGGTCGACCCCGAGTGGCGTGCGTTCTTCTCAAGCCTCAGAGACAGCAGAGACAGCGTGCTTGCCGAAGCGCGCGGGCCGTCCTGGGCGCCCGCACAAGAGATAGCAGCGCTGCAACCGCGGCCGCTAGACGCGCTCGGCCAGCGAGAAGCACTTGCCGCGGCGCGCGACACGCTCGCTGCCCGCATGCTCATCCGCAATTACCGAACGCGCGGCCACCTTGCCGCCAAGCTCGATCCGCTCGAGCTCGTCGGTAACCGCGAGCATGCCGAGCTGAAGCCAGAGACTTACGGCTTCGAGGCGTCCGACTATGATCGGCCGATCTATATCGGCGGCGTGTTCGGTCTCGAATTCGCGACGCTGCGTGAAATCATTACCATCCTTAAGCGGACCTATAGCGGCCATATCGGCGTCGAGTACATGCACATTTCCGATCCGGAGCAGCGGCTTTGGATCCAGGAACGCATTGAAGGCAGAGAGGTCGGCTTCACGGCGATGGGCAAGATCGCCATTCTCAACAAGCTCATCGAAGCCGAAAGCTTCGAGCGCTTCCTGAACGTGAAATACACCGGCACCAAGCGCTTCGGTCTCGACGGCGGCGAGTCGATCGTGCCGGCTCTGGAGCAAATCATCAAACGCGGCGGCCAGCTCGGTGTGAACGAGATCGTGATTGGTATGCCGCATCGCGGTCGGTTGAACGTGCTGGCCAATGTAATGGGCAAGCCCTACCGGGCAATCTTCAATGAGTTTAAGGGTGGATCCGCTCAGCCCGACGACGTCGAGGGTTCAGGCGACGTCAAGTATCATCTCGGCGCTTCGTCAGACCGGGAGTTCGATCTCAACCGCGTTCATCTCTCGGTGACGGCGAACCCCTCGCATCTCGAAGCCGTCGATCCGGTCGTGCTCGGCAAGGTTCGCGCCAAGCAGGACCAGCGCGACGACATGGAACGCAAGGAAGTTCTGCCGCTGCTGTTGCATGGCGATGCGTCTTTCGCCGGACAAGGCGTGGTCGCCGAATGCCTTGGTCTTTCGGGCTTGCGCGGTCACCGCACCGGCGGCTCTTTGCATTTCATCGTCAACAATCAGATCGGCTTCACCACCGCGCCACGCTTCTCGCGGTCTTCGCCCTATCCGTCCGACGTCGCCAAAATGATCGATGCACCGATCTTTCACGTGAACGGCGACGATCCCGAGGCCGTGGTGTACGTGGCCAAGATCGCCACCGAGTTTCGCCAACGCTTCGGCAAGCCGGTGGTCATCGACATGTTTTGCTATCGCCGCCATGGCCATAACGAGGCTGACGAGCCGGCTTTTACTCAGCCCTTGATGTATGCCCGCATCGCCAAGCACCCCACCGTTGTCGAGGTCTATTCCCGTAAACTCGCCGAGGAGGGGCTGCTAACGCACGACGAGATCGAGCGCATGCAAACCGATTTCCGCGCGTTGCTTGAGGAGGAGTTTGCCGCGGGCGATTCCTACCGGCCGAACCGGGCGGACTGGCTCGACGGCAGATGGTCCGGCATCGGCCATGCCGAAGAAGGCGCGCGCCGCGGCGACACCGGCTTCGATCTCGAACTGCTTCGCGAGGTCGGCCGCAAGATTACGTCTATTCCCAAAGGCTTCACGCCGCATAAGATCATTGCCCGCATCATGGCCAACCGCCGCAAGATGATCGAAGACGGACGGGCGATCGATTGGGCGACTGCCGAGGCGCTGGCGTTCGCAACGCTTTTGCTCGAGGGCTTCCCGGTGCGGCTTTCCGGCCAGGACTCCGAGCGCGGCACGTTTTCCCAGCGCCACGCCGTGCTGATGGATCAAGAAAACGAGAAGAAATACACCCCGCTCAGACATATCACCAAGGACCAGGCACCGTTCGAAGTGATCAACTCCATGCTCTCAGAGGAGGCCGTGCTCGGCTTCGAATATGGCTATAGCCTCGCCGAGCCCAACGCACTTGTTCTGTGGGAAGCGCAGTTCGGCGATTTCGCCAATGGCGCGCAGGTCATCATCGATCAGTTCATTTCTTCGGGCGAGCGGAAATGGCTGCGCATGTCGGGCCTCGTTCTGCTTCTGCCGCACGGCTACGAAGGCCAAGGCCCGGAACATTCCTCGGCGAGACTTGAGCGCTACCTCCAGCTTTGCGCCGAGGACAATTGGCAGATCGCCAATTGCACCACGCCGGCCAATTATTTCCATATCCTGCGCCGTCAGCTGCATCGTCAGTTCCGTAAGCCCCTCGTGCTGATGACGCCGAAATCACTGCTCCGTCACAAGAGTGTAGTATCGACGATTGAGCAGTTCGGCCCGGAGTCGAGCTTTCACCGCCTGTTGTGGGACGAGGCCGAGTTCCTGCCCGATCAAGCCATCAAGCTTGTTCCCGACGAAAGGATCCGCCGTTTGGTGCTGTGCTCCGGCAAGGTCTATTACGACCTCTACGCGGAGCGCGAGAAGCGCGGGATCGACGATGTCTATCTGCTTCGGGCCGAGCAGCTCTATCCCTTCCCGGCACGCGCGCTCATCGACGAGCTCAGCCGCTTCAAGCAGGCCGAGATGGTATGGTGCCAGGAGGAGCCGAAGAATATGGGCGCTTGGAGTTTCATGGAGCCGAACCTGGAATGGGTGCTCGAACATGTCGGGGCGAAGCATACGCGCCCGCGCTATGCCGGGCGCCCAAGTTCGGCGGCAACCGCGACCGGGTTGGCAAGCAAGCATCATCATCAGTTGGCGGCGCTTCTCGACGAGGCGCTGAGCTAGGCGAATGAGCATGACGACTGAGATCAGGGTGCCGAATCTAGGGGAATCCATTGTCGAGGCGACGGTCGGCCAATGGTTCAAGCAGGCCGGCGACGCGGTGGCGGCCGACGAACCGCTGGTCGAACTCGAGACCGACAAGGTGACGGTCGAGGTGCCGGCGCCCGCCTCGGGCGTGCTGGCCGAGATCGTCGTGAAATCGGGCGAAACCGTCGAGGTTGGCGCTCTACTCGGCGCGATCGGCGACGGCGCGGGCACGGTCAAGCCGGCCAAGCGCAAGCGCGCGGCGGCTGCTTCGAGGCCCGAGATGGCCGGGGCGCGTGCCGCCCCTGACGTGCCGCCCGTGCCCACCGAGCCCAAGAAGCTCGAACGCGAGCCGAGCCCGCGCGAAGAGATCAGCCTGAACGAGATGCCCCCGTCGCCCGCGGCGCGAAAACTTTTGGTCGAGTCCGATCTCGGTGCCGACGAAGTCGCCGGTTCAGGGCGCCGCGGCCAGGTCCTCAAAGAGGACGTGATCAAGGCGGCGGAATCGCTGCTGACGCGCGAGCGCAAGGTTAAAGCCCCGCCGGCCCCCCGCGCTCCGGTCGCCGCCGGCGACGCCGCGCGCGAGGAGCGGGTGCGCATGACCCGGCTCCGTCAAAC
>CAZFYL010000120.1:0-6168 GCA_964523345.1 uncultured Methyloceanibacter sp. | reverse complement strand
AGAAGGACAGACGGCGCGCCCGCAATCGAAATGGGGCGATCAAAACCGGCCGGCCATGCTTACGGACGACCGGCATGAAAAGGCTTGTCCCGTCGACGTTGCGCTGCCGATTCCAGCACAGCCATAGCCAGGAGTAGCGTAAGAAGGGCGTCTGAACGGAGGCCCGCTGATACAGATCTTCCCACTCGGACTGTAGGGCTTGAAACGCCGCCTCATCGCGAACGATCGAGTAACTGAGACCCGGCGCCTGCGACCTCAACCTTGGAACTTGCCGTATCAGACTCACGACGCGGCGTGCCGCGGAAAAGGCTCTGTCCGCGACGGGGAACCGCCACTTTAGGGCTCCCTTCATTGGTCCCGCCTCAGTCATCGCAGGGTACATAACTCGACAACGCCACACGGCACTAAGGGGTTCGACGGTGAGAGCTTAGGACGCTCCCGCCGCATCAATTTCCATGGCTGCCTTTTCCGATCCGCGCGACGAGAGATAGTCTATGATGGCTTCGGATACCGGCCTGATCTTGCCCCGATGCGGATTGTGGTGGACCCATAAACCTGGGCAGCAGTTCAACTCCAACACATGGTAGTTCTCGTTTGCGGGCGACCCCGGGGCTTCCAGGGTCATATCTACGCCGGAGAAAACAAGACCGGGAAAGGCCGAGACGGCCTTTTCCGCCAAGGCGACATAGGATGGATGCACGTCATCGGTGGCATCCACAATGTCAGCAGCCAGGTTGAAGTTCGAGGTCTCTCCAAGCGCAACAACCGTACCCTTCTCGGGAACGTCGTCCAATTTATAACGAGCCTTCTCAAGGAGTCTGTGCGCGCACGAGTCAATTCGAATGCACCAACATTCGCGGCTTGCGTTCTTAATGGCGACCAACTCCGAGATGCTGTGAACGCCGTCCCCTGTTACACTCGCCGGGGTGCTGAAGTGTACGGCTATCACGCGGCCGGCAACACAGAAAAAGCGATACACCACGCCCGGAACCATTTCCTCTATCAGGATGTGGCCATGGCGCTTGCCTGTTTCCGCGAAGGCCTCTTGAAAAGCATCCAGACTTTTGAGTCCCACATAGACACCGCGTCCCGAGAAACTCGCGTCCGGCTTGATGCAAAGGCCAAGCTCCGCTTTCGGAGAAAGGGCCGAAAAGGCAAGCGCAGATTTCTGTCTAGCCTGTCCGGGAAGGGTCGTGCTGCAAGGCACACGAATGCCTCGCTGCCGCAACACCGCATTGGTCAAACTCTTTTGCGTGACTTGATAGGCGGCATCCCCGTCAATGATGGGACCTGGGACGGTTTTCCCATCGGGATCGGCCAAGCTTAGGCGACTAAGACTATCGTAATAGTAGGTGCTGCCGGACAGGTCGAAACTGACCACCGCTCTCTTGCGAAACCCCGGTCTCGTAATCTCATTCGGCCTGAGATAGCGATACGGAATGCCACGCCCTTTGAGGGCGTCGACGAGAAAATAGCCGCTGTCGCATTTTGTAAATTCTCTAGGCTCTTGATCGGCCGGCGGGAGCCGATCGATCGTAGGGTTTGCGGGACGCATTCTACGCCAGATGCGCTTGGTAAGGGTCTTAAGCACGTTCAGGCCTCTCATCGACTTCGGTCGGCCTTCGGCAGGTCCGTGCATGCCCTTAAACACGCCGTGAGCTGCGACTAAGGCCCTCGTCAGATCTCGAACAGCCCTGGTAGCAAGATCCGTAGGCCGTCAGCAAGCCATCAGCTGGTAGCGCGGTGGTGGTCTTGGCGCAACTGCCGGTGACCCCTATGAAAGTGGTCCTGGTCAGCGACAAACGGCGGGCCGCGAGACAAATCGCCATAGCCGACGATATGATCCCAACATTTCTTTGATCCTAGATTCGGCCCCCTTTCTCCGCATGACTCTCGCCGGAAGATTACCTTAAGTTGCTACAATGTTGGCAACCTCTTCGGCAAGAAAATGCTAGCTTGGACCTTTTTCAGAGGGGTCTTGCGGTGATTTTTGCGGGCAAATCCGCACTCGAGCGCGTTTGGCTCAACGGCGCGGCGGAAATCTTCAAACTGTCGCAGGCAAGGCATGCCCTCGGGTTGATTGCGCTGGCCTCG
Source organism: uncultured Methyloceanibacter sp. (assembly GCA_964523345.1). GTDB lineage: Bacteria > Pseudomonadota > Alphaproteobacteria > Rhizobiales > Methyloligellaceae > Methyloceanibacter. The sequence goes on along the minus strand of CAZFYL010000120.1, from coordinate 4,074 downwards.
CAAAACAAGGATCGTCGCCTCCGCTTTTGGTGCCCTGCATATGTCTGCAACGTTGCACTCCAATCGCTTCGGAATATGGACGTTGAAATCGTACTTTATCCGGTTGACCGCCATATGGTCCCAGACTGGTCAGTATGTGAAAAGCTGGCCGTCGATTCACCCCCCGACCTGTTTTTGCTGGTTCACTATTTTGGGTCGCTCAACGCAATTCGTGAAGCGCGCAATTTCTGCAATCAGAAACATGCCAAGCTTATTGAAGATGCCGCGCACTTCATGAGCCCCGTTGGAGGAATTGGCTCTGTAGGGGACTTCGTCTGCTATTCTCCGCTAAAGTTCTTCCCGGTACCGGATGGTGGACTTCTGGCCGTCCGCGATTCCGAACAGGCAGAGAAGATTCAAAAAATAATTGGAAAACTGCCAAGACCGGCGCCTGACCGTTTTCAATGGACCATCGATGGTGTCAAGCGCGGCTTGAAACAATTCTTGCGACGGGGAGCAACTAAACCGAAGGTTCCCCGGCCCATCAATCCCCGGCAGTTATCGCCCGATCCACTCATGAGTAGGTTTTCGGGGCGAGCGCTTGAGGATGCGGTGCGGCGACAGCGGATCGCTTCCATTGCCGATAGGCGTAAACAGTTTGAATGTTCGGTTCGTGAGATTTTGAAGAACATCGATCACGTTGCGGAGATAGAAAGAATAGACGGCGCAACAAGCTGGATGGGCTTGAGGTGCGAAGACGAAACGACTGTTCAGTCGATCCTGGAACGCCTTCACGAATTTGGAATCAGTGCTTTTAACTGGCCACGCAACCTGCCGCCGGAGGTCGTTTCGCAAGAAAACCTCAGTGAAGCTCTTTATCTGCGCAACACGACAATTTACGTTCATGGCCCACGGCGATCTCGCCGCCGCGCTAAGAGGCGGTCGGCACAGCCTCACCATTCGTGAACGCTTAGCGGCGATCGAAACCGCCGTCGATGGCACTCCGGGCGTGGGCTTGCCAGTACACGCGGCGCAACTTCCGTCGGACGCGCTTCGTGAGCGTCTCAAACACGTTTAGACCTTCTCTTAACCCATGGCGCCACGGGACAGAGGGATCAAAGGTAGATCTCTCGGGTTATTGTCGGGGTTGCCCCGGTTGCGAACCCATCCTTCACCGACTGGCCGGGCATCATTTCGTACTTTTCAATACCTTCCCGAAACGCGCGCTCGATCGTATGAAGTTTCAGCGCCCGCTCGGGCCAACGGTCGGGCCAAGAGGGATCGCAGATACATTTCCATAGGTACAGAGTCGATCCCTCCCTCAAGCTCAGTGACACTGCGATCGTTTGGCCATCCACCGACAGGACTGTGAGCCAAGTCCGGCCCGAATCAATTCCTTCCCTGGCTGCGGCCGTATAAAGTTCCTCAGTGCTAAGCCCTCGTAACCATACAGAAGAAATGCCGCTTTTCTCGTCCGAACGGCGCTGTTCTGAAAAAAACCAACTCATGTCGCGCTCACAAGATTCCACATCCGAGAACCGGAACTCAACCGCGCCACGCCGTTCCAGGTCTCCCAGCCTCCCTCTGTGGCTTTGACGAATTTTTACGGGCAGGCTCTCCCAATAAGCCTCCCAACCTGCAAACTTCACAAGGTCGATATAGGGCGCCCGATGATACGTGGCCTTTGACGCTCCACGAGCCTTCGTGAGGTGTCGGAAGAGCAGCGAATCCTCGCGAACCCGCTTTGCAACAAAGCGCTCAACGACACTGGTGCGGGTAAGAACGTTCCAAAAATAGTCGACATAGTCCGGCCCCTCGGCCGAATCTTCAACCAGCAGGTCATTAAACTGACCGGTAAATGAATCCAGGAATGACAGCTGCCAAGACCCGCTTTTCGGCCGCAGTAGGAAGGGTGCCATCAAGACCGGCCGATCGTTGTTACGAACAACGAATATGCACGGACTACGGCTGAGGAAATTCCGCTGACGTTTCCAGCAAAGCGACACCCAGGAGTAGCGCAAAAAAGGCGTCCGGACTTTCGCTCGCTCAAACAGGTCCTGCCACTCAGATTGCAGGGTCTCGAAAGATACCTCACCGTGAAGTATCGAGTGGCTGAGAGACGGGTCTTCTATGGCTTGTAGCGACCGCTTCCGCTTTAGACGTTTTGTAATCCGGCGCGTCGCCTCAGCAATCACATTTGATGTCGCCTGTGACCACCTCTCGACTGGGCTGACCGACTTGAGTTGCAGCCTGCTCAGGGCCTGCTCGGCGATCTCGCCGGCCTTAGCCGTCGAGTCTCCTTCGGCGATCACAAATGCGAGACGGTCCTTGTAGCTATTCGCGGGCCCTCCCCCAAACCACTGCGGAAAGAGCCGGACATGAGCTATTCCGGCAAGACCCGCCACCTCATCCTCACCCGCGAGATCGCCCACCGGCCGCGTGGAGCGGAGCAGCCATCGCGTTGCGCTGGCCCGATTCTGCGTCAACGTGAGATCATAGGGCATCCCACAAGCAAACCGTATGGCGGCATTGACGACGTCGAGTCCCGTGGCGAGCCGGATATTTTCCGAGATCATCTCGCTCGGCAATCTCGGGTTAATCTCGATGACGTGGGGGCCTTGCTGGTCACATCGGATATCGACGCAGCCCGGCCCTCTTACGTGGCCGACCGCCTCCATCGCTTGTTGGGCGCACTCCACGATCCGGTCGCGCATGCGCTCATCGTCCGACCATGGAAAGTCCAACCCCACCGTAATGAACGTGGGCGGCGGTCCGACCTTCTGGTGCGTTACACCAATTGGTCGGCCATCGAAAAACTGAACGGAGAATTGCTCTCCCTCGACAAAAGCCTCGACCAGGGCGCCCAAGCGACGCACATGGGGCATGTGTTCCACGAGCGTATCAAAATGGCTTCGAGCTTCTTGTGGACTGCTGCACAGCCGAACGCCGCTGCTTCCGGTCGACATTCGTGGTTTCACGATCACACGCCCGCCCAGGGCGTCTGCCGCCACCTCAGCTTCATCGGCCGATTGCGCGAGCTTAAATGAAACATTATTCAGTCCGGCCTCAGCCAGCGCTTCGCGCGTATTAAACTTATCATGACAAACGGCGATGACTTCTGGATCGATGCCTTGTCGCCCAATCGCCGCGGACATACGCGCCGCAAGTCCAACATACCTGTCGCGCACCGACCACACGCCACGTACTTGATCGCGCCCCAGCCGCTCTATCATGTCCAGGACCAAATCATCGCTCATGGCGATGAGCTTCGCGCTTTCGAAGTCTTTCAAAAGCCGGCGTGACTCTGGTTCGGTATAGAGCAGAATCGGGCGTAACCCGAGATCGCGAGCCCGTTGAAAAAATAGGGCCCCAGTGCCGAACGGATCGGACTCCAGCAACAAGAAAATATCGCTACTCGACATACAAGCTGCGCTCACTGGCTAAAATTTTGCATAGCCCGCTTTGGGTTCCATCTGCCGGTCAGAGGCCTGACCGCATGCATGCGGCAGGGATCGTTCGGCGTACACTCTTGAACGCCCGCGCCGCGCTGTAGCGTCCCCGTATCGCACATGCTTTCCCTCATCGACAGCGGCACAATCTGGCGCAGGAACGCGCTTCATGCGATACGTATACATGATGTCTGGGCGCCGCACGCAAGAACTCCGAGCCGATTGGCCCAACTCGATGGCACTAAGTCAGCGGGATGGAAGCGTTTTTCCCAGCCAAATTCGGCGGAGACGGGAACGCCGCTGACATGCTCCACACGCTCAGGGGCAAGGTCTACGAAGCTGCCGGTAGCTTTCGATTATATCTAGGCCGCCGGCGGGCAAGGGCACGCAGGCGGCGAAGTCATGCCACCTTCATCGCGATCACTGGCAGTAGCCTGAAGACATCAACAACCGGATTGCTGTCTCATATTCTATCTGGCGTCGCCCGTGTCCGGGTTCAGATGCACAACAACACTTTCGACGCCTCGGTTAGAACTCTGACAAGGGTCGCGCCAGATGATGAGTATGTCGTCTGTGAGATCGGGGCCGGCGGCCCCGGAAGCCTCAAGCCGAAGGTCGATCTGCTGAAGCCTTCAATCGGTATCGT
>CAZFYL010000119.1:0-6191 GCA_964523345.1 uncultured Methyloceanibacter sp. | reverse complement strand
GTTCGCGCCAAGGGATGGCGCGCGATGCGGTCGATCAAGTTCCGTTTTCCGACGATGATCCCAGCCTGCGGTCCGCCGATGATCTTGTCGCCACTGGCCAGGACCAAATCGGCGCCGTCGCTGACCGCTTTCGAGATCGTCGGGCACTCAGGCAAGCCGCGCTCGGTCAGATCGATGAGACTGCCCCCGCCAAGATTGACGACACAGACCAAGCCGTGCTCGTGCGCCAGCTTCGCAAGCTCAATGTCGTCCGCGTGTTCGACGTACCCCGTCGTGGCCACGTTCGAGGCATGTGTGCGCAGGATCATTGCGGTGTCGGCGGTGATGGCCTGCCGAAAATCGTCGATGTTCACACAGTTCGCCGCGCCGACCGCTACGATCCGGGCGCCCGACGCCTCGATGATGTCGCCAATCCGAACGCCCTCGCTGATCTCGATCAAATCTCTCGCGGCGACCACGATGTCCTTGCCCGATGCGAGCGCGCCTGCGGTCAAGAGAACGGACGCGGCGTTCAAAGTCGTAACCGTCGCGCGCTCCGCGCCGGTCAAGGCGCGCAGCATTCGATCGCAGATCGCGGTCCGGCTCTCCGTGATCGCGGCACCGGTCGGGGTCGAACCGGTAGAGTCTGAAAGACGCGCGCGGGCCGGTGCCGAAAGCGGCGCGTTGCCCCAGCCGGTGTGGATCATGATCCCGGTCGCGTTGATGTAGTCGCGCGGGATCAGATATTGTCCTCTGGCGCGCGCGGCGGCCAAGCCGGCGAGCGCCTCTGCATCTTGACGAACGCTCCCTCCGGGTTTCCAGCCGGCCATGACATCGTGCACGGCCCGTGTGAGAACTGGTGCGCTTAAGAACTCAGCCAAGGCGGCCATTGCCGGCTGTTGCAAGACGAGATTCACTGGAGGTGGATGCTTGGTCTTCGAACCGCTCGGCTCGGCGTTGGCGGCATCCTGGCCGCTTTGTCCGTAAAGCAGCCAACCGAGCGACAGCTGCGCGTTGTCGGCAAGATTGACCAAAGTCACAGGATCGGGGATTTCACCCGAGCCTATCGCGCCCCCTGCGTCGGCGGTCTGTCTCGCGTTCAGCGCGATGCGTCCAAGGATCGACGGGAAATCCAGTTTTCGAACGCTCATGGTACCGGTCCGCCGTTTTGGAAGCTCACGGCCAAGGCGCGAGCCAAACTGTGGCGGAGGGGTGAGGAATCGAACCCCAGCCGAACACGAATGCCCGACTCCGGTAGCCTGACGGCCCCCGAGTGTGCCAACCCAGACACACGACCCCCTCCCTAATGCCAACACACGTCACCGAAGCAGCCTATTTTCTCCAGTAAAGAGGTATGTCGTTGCCCGGACGCAAATTCGCTTGGCGGAGCGCGGCATAATTTATATCAAGGCCCTCTTTAGGCACAACCAACCTCCAATTGGCGGAAAATCGGCCAAAAGAGTGCTTGTGCCGGCGAGCGTGCCCGGTCGAGGGTGGCACGGGCGTGGTCAACCCCCATATCACCAAGCTCACGCTTGAGAGCTGCAACATGGATGCAAGATCGCCGTCTCAAAAGTCACCGGTAGGGACAACCACGCCCGATCTCGATCCCGAGGATTGGGGAGAGTTCAGCGCGGACTGTCATCGCGCGTTGGACGAGATGATCAAGTTTTTAAGTGCTCTGGGCGAGCAAAAAGTCTGGCAGCCGATGCCGGACCAAGTCCGGCAGAAATTCAAAGCGTCACTTCCTCGCGGAGCCCGCGACCTGAGCGATGTACTCGACGAGTTCGCGCACGCCATCCGTCCGTACGGGACTGGAAACGGCCATCCGCTGTTCATGGGTTGGGCGCATGGGGCGGGAACGCCGGTTGGAATGCTCGCCGAGATGCTGGCGGCAGGTTTGAACGCCAACTGCGGCGGCCGCGATCATGTCGGCCCTGCCGTTGAACGCCAGATTGCGCAATGGGCCGCGGAACTGTTCGGTTTCCCCGACACTGCCTCGGGAGTATTCCTCACCGGGACTTCGGCTGCGAACCATGTCGCCTTGCACGTCGCCCGCGACGCGACGCTCGGCGAAGAGGTGCGGCGGAAGGGCTTGCGCGAATTCGGACAGCTTGTCGCCTACACATCGGCGGAAGCGCATATGTCAATTATTCGCGCATGCGAGTTGGCGGGATTAGGCTCCGATTACCTCAGGCCAATCCCTGTCGATGACGCCGGTCAGATGCGATTGGATCTTATGGCCGAAGCGGTGCGCCTCGACCGGAAAGCGGGGCTGAAGCCCTTCATGGTCAACGCGACGGCCGGAACGGTGAACACCGGAGCGTTCGACGATCTCACCGCGCTCGGTGCCTATTGCCGGGACGAAAATCTGTGGCTCCACGTGGACGGCGCGTTCGGCGCGCTGTGCGCTTTGGCGCCGGCGCTTCGGCACAAGGTTGCAGGCATCGAGCAAGCGCAGTCCATCGCGTTCGATTTCCACAAATGGGCGCACGTCCCTTATGACGCCGGATTTCTGCTTGTGCGCGATGGACAAGCGCAGCGCCGCGCGTTTGCCAGTCCGACCGCATATCTGTCGCGGGCGTCGGCCGGGTTGGCCGCCGGCGAAACTTGGCCGTGCGACCTCGGTCCGGATTTGTCACGTTCGTTTCGAGCCCTCAAGACGTGGTTCACGTTCCAGGTCTTCGGCGCCGACAAGATCGGCGCTTGCATTGAGAAGAGCTGCCGAGTTGCCCGTTATCTTGGCTCGCTCATCGAGCAATCGGAATCGTTCGAGCTTTACGCGCCGGTTGGACTGAACATCGTTTGTTTCGGACTCAAAGACCCTGCCGATCCTTATTTGAACGACAAGATCGTGATTGATCTGCAGGAGAGAGGCATCGCCGTACCGTCGTCCACGACGCTTGCCGGAAGGCCCACAATCCGCGCCGCGATCTTCAATCATCGCACCACCGAGGAGGACATGCGGGTCTTCTATGAGGCGTTGTGTGAGTCGAAGCGCCGGGTCTCAGCCAAAGTGTCACCGCAGCTTTAGAATTTCTCCGAGATTGACGCTGGTAGTTTAAGCGGTGCGGCGCAATACTTGCGCCGTTCGATCCGCTGAGAATGAGACCTCGGGCGCGCCGTGCTGACCACTGAAACTGTTCTGATTGTCCTCGGCGCAGTCGCCGCCTATGCGCTCGTGTCCCGGCGGCTCGAACCGTCCATCGTAACTCTGCCGATGATCTTTACCGGGCTCGGCTTGGCGCTGGGCGGAATTGGTCTCGACGTTGTCCCGATGGAGTTGGGCAATGCGGTCATCCACACCATCGCCGAGATCACGCTCGTGCTGGTCCTGTTCTCTGACGCCTCAGCGGTGAGGCGCCAGGCGCTTTCCGCCGGCAGCGTCACCATCCCTGCGCGGATGTTGCTGATCGGGATGCCGTTGACTGTTCTGCTCGGGATGTTCGTCGCCAGATGGGTTTCGCCAGACCAGCCCTGGGCCTTTGCCTTGCTGGTCGCCGCCATTCTGACACCCACGGACGCCGCGCTTAGTCAGAGCGTGGTAACCAGTCCGAATGTGCCCCGGCCCATCCGTCAAAGCATCAACATCGAAAGCGGCCTGAATGACGGTCTTGCGTTTCCGATTGTTCTTCTGGCTGCGCTTCTCGCCGGTGAAGCGACCGGATTGGAAGGAGGGAAGGCGCCGGACAATATTTTTCTTTTCGCCGTGCTCCAGATCGTCCTCGGCCCGATCGCCGGGATCGCGGTTGGGTATGGCGCAGCGAAATTGCTCGATTTTGCCATCGACAGACATGCGGCGACGATCGTGGCGCAGGGGCTGTATTTTCTCAGCGTCGCTTTTATCGCCTATTTCGCCGCCGACCTTATTGGCGGCAACGGCTTCATTGCCGCCTTTGTCGGCGGGTTCGTGTTCGGCAATACTTTGCGTGCTCCTTCCGTCTTCATTCGAGAGTTTATGGAAGGTGAGGGCCAGTTGCTGACCTTGGCAACCTTCCTCATCTTCGGGGCGGTGCTTGCGCCCATCGGACTCCAACATGCCAGTTGGAAGACCGTGGCGCTGGCAATCCTGTTCCTGACGGTGGTGCGTATGGCGCCGATCTGGCTGTCTCTAACCGGCTTGAATCTGAGCAAGTATGAGAGGCTCTTTCTCGGCTGGTTTGGACCGCGTGGCCTCGCTTCGATCTTGTTCGCGTTGCTTGTTCTCGAACGCTTTTCGATTCCCGGCGCCGAGGAACTGACAGCTTGCGTGGCGCTGACCGTTCTATTCAGCATCGTGGCCCACGGCGTGACGGCGGCGCCCCTTTCCAGGCAGTTCAAGACTCCTGACTGACGAAAGACTCTTCTCCACCCATGCGCAAGCGCACAATTTGGTTATGGCTCGCGGGCCTTGCAGTCGTCGGTCTGCTGGCGGGAGGCCTGCACCTTTATCGTGTCGCCCGGATTGGGTCAGGCTTCAGCGCCGAAATGATGTGCAACGCCGTCTTCGTCTCGGGCCGAACGCCGCAAGACGTCAAAACCACGGATTTCGCCGCGCCCGGTTATGAACTTCTGGGTTTCTTCGGTGAAACGGTCGAGCGCGAACAGAAGCGCGTGACCGCCTCGGCCTATGGCCTTGCCCCGCGGACCGCGATCTATCGCGAGGGGTTCGGCTGCACGCTTCTCGACGGCAGGAGCGAGCAGGAGCTGCGCGCCGAAGTCCCGGCTCTCGACGCGAAGCCGCTGGCCGATCCGCAAGCTTTTTGGCCGCAAGGCGCGCGCGCCGATCCTGCGCTGTCGGAAGGAGTCGATAAATCTTCGCTTGATGCCGCCATCGCGGCTGCGTTCGCCGAACCCGATCCTGAACGCCCCCGCAACACGCGGGCTTTGGTGGTGGTCTATCGGGGTCGCCTCGTCGCCGAGCGTTATGCGCCGGGCTTCGATGCGGCGATGCCGCTGATCGGCTGGTCGATGACCAAGGGTGCGCTGAATGCGCTGATCGGGCTCCGGGTCAAGGACGGCAAGATCGCGGTGACCGATCAAGCGCTGATGCCGGAATGGGGCGATGAGGACGATCCGCGCCGCGCGATTTCGCTCGACGATCTGTTACGCATGTCGAGCGGGCTCGAATTCGACGAAAGCTACGTCGATCCCCTCGCCGATGTCACAGTGATGCTGTTCGACAGGGGCGACATGGCGAAGTTCGCCGCCGACAAGGAGCTGCTTCAACCGCCTGGCACGCATTTTTCCTATTCGAGCGGCACCTCGGAAATTATCGCGCGTGTTTTGCGCACGACCTTCGCGAACGATCAGAACTATCTGCGCTATGCCCGCGAGCGCTTATTCGAGCCGCTGGGCATGAGCAGCGCCGAGATCGCGCCCGACGCGTCGGGCACGTTCGTAGGGTCGTCGTATCTCTATGCCTCGGCGCGCGACTTCGCACGTCTCGGCCTGCTTTACCTGCAAGACGGCGTGTTCGCCGGCGAACGCTTGCTGCCGGAAGGATGGCTCGACTACACGCTGACCCCGACAAAAGCCGCACCGAACGGAAACTATGGCGCCCATATGTGGCTCAGGCTCCCTGAGTCCGACGCCTACGGCGAGCCGCCGATGCCGGACGATGCCTTCTATTTCCTCGGCCATAACGAGCAAATCATCGCCATCGTGCCCTCGCACGATCTGGTCATCGTGCGGCTCGGACTGACCGCCAAGGGCGGCGCCTGGGATCATGCCAAGGACCTTGCCCCGATCGTGCACGCCTTTCCGCCGCGCGAGCGCTGAGGTCTCCGCGCCTTACGGACGGGCCTCAGCCGCCGCTTTCGATGTTGAAAGCGCGGTGAGGATTGCGCGGGCAAGTGCGCTCAGGGACGGATCGCGCGCGCCCATCACCAAAACGAGATCGCCCGGTCTCGCCTCGCGCGCGATGCGCTCCACAAGCCACTCCCGCGACGGCGCAAATTCGGCGTTTGCGCCGCTTCTTGCAATCTCGGCCACGATATCGGCCGCGGAAAAATCGCGCGTCGCGGTCCCGCCCGCGTAGAACACTTCGAGCATCCATAGGCGATCGTCCGCCCCGAGTTCGCGGGCGAAGGTGGCGACGAAATCGGGCCGCAAGAATCGGGTCGGGCCGTAGCCGTGCGGCTGGTAGACGGCAAGCACGCGCTTGGCGCGAAGTTTCGCCGTCTTGATCGCGGCGGCAATCTTCTCCGGATTGTGGGCGAAGTCGTCGATCA
>CAZFYL010000118.1:0-6323 GCA_964523345.1 uncultured Methyloceanibacter sp. | reverse complement strand
AGTGGTGCGGTCGAGAGGAATCGAACCTCCACGGGCTAAGCCCACAGCGCCCTCAACGCTGCGCGTCTACCTGTTCCGCCACGACCGCTAAGATGTCCGGAGCATCGAGCCACCGGCATATGGCACTAGGCTGACCCGGCTACAAGCAAGGCCGGGCTGGATTAGCAAACGAGCCTTGGCGGCGCAAGGATAGGCTTGCCTTGAGGTTTTTCAGCCGTCACAACCGGGCATTATGGCAGTGCGTCCAGCCAAGTCCGGCGCGCAGGGAGCGCCTCCTCAGTCCGGGGTCGAGTGGCTGAGGACACCGGGCCTCGTGCCCTACCAGGAGGCCGTGGCCGCCATGGAGCACCGTGCGGCGTCGATCGCGCGCGGCGAGGCGCGGGAATGCGTGTGGCTGCTGGAGCATCCGCCGCTCTATACCGCCGGCACCAGCGCGCGCGAGAGCGAGCTGCTCGCGCCAGCCCGGCTCCCGGTGTTCAACGCCGGGCGCGGCGGGCGCTTCACCTATCACGGGCCCGGCCAGCGCGTGATCTATACGATGTTCGATCTTACCTCGCGCGGACGCGATGTGCGGGCCTTCGTCACGTTTCTTGAAAACTGGCTGATCGCCACTCTTGCCCGCCTTGGCGTCGAGGGCGAGCTTCATCCAACCGAGATCGGCGTTTTCGTGCACGGCGCCAAGATTGCCAGCATCGGCCTCAGGGTGCGCCGCTGGGTGACGATGCACGGGGCGAGCCTGAACGTTGCGCCCGAGCTTGACCATTTCTCCGGCATCGTTCCGTGCGGGCTCGCCGATACGCCGATAACCAGTCTTGCCGCACTTGGCGCCGTGACGGATATGGAGACTGTCGACGACGCCCTTCGCGTCACCTTGGCCGAGGCATTGCGTCCGATCGCGGTCAGCGCCGATAGCTCCGCAACAGCTCGAAGCCCGGACCGACCGAGGCTCCTTCCTGCATGACGGTCACTCGACTGACCTTCGCGTCTCTCGGCCCGTCGGCGCAACGCCGCAGCATCTCCGCCACAGACTCGGCAGGACCGGCAAAGGTCGCCTCGACGCTTCCGTCGTCCATGTTGCGAACCGTCCCGTCAAGTCCGAGCGCAACTGCCGTCTGCCGGGTCCACGCGCGGTAATAGACGCCCTGCACGCGGCCTTCGATCCTGACGGCGACGGATCGCCTCTTGCCCTCCGTTTCGGGCATGCCGGTTCCACGCAAGAATTCGACAAACCTGCCGATGACCATCGGCTTAAGCTGCGGCGATTGGTTTGCCCGGTCAAGTCCGGCCAACGTAAGCCCAATTGTAAAGCGGCGACTTAATCGAATTCGAGGATCACGGCATCGACATTCAGGCTGTCGCCGGGCTTTACCAGGATCTTGGCGACTTTGGCGTCGCGTTCAGCCTTCAGCACGTTTTCCATCTTCATGGCCTCGACGACACAGAGCGGATCTCCCGCCGCAACCTCTTGTCCCTCTGTCACGGCAAGCGAGATCATGAGCCCCGGCATCGGACAAAGCAGGAATTTCGACGTATCGGGCAGCTCCTTAACCGGCATCAGGGCCGCAAGTTCGTTCTCGCGCACGGTAAAGACGCGTGCTGCGGCTTCGACGCCTTGATAAGTCAGCTTCACGCCGTTGAGGATCGGCCGTATCTGCACCGCCGCCGGAACGCCGTTGACCGTTCCTTTCCACACGGGAGCGCCGAACCACCAGGATGATTCGAGCGAGATTTGACGCTTTTTCTCCCCGGTCTTCCGGCCGCCGAGCGTTACGGTGACAGGGCCGTCGAAACTCCCCTCGACCGTGACACACACCCGCTCTTCGCCAAGCTCGACAATGCGCGTCTCGGCGAAGCACACCGGCTCGCCATGCATCTGCTGCGTGATGGCGCGGCGCCGCTCATTGCTCATATGGTCGATTGCGGCGGCAATCGCGGCAAGCGCATCGCGAACCGCGCCTTGCGGCTGCGGCGGCGAGAACCCGTCTGGGAACTCCTCGGCGATGAACTTGGTGGAGAGCCGTCCCTCCTTCCATCGTTCATTCCGCATCAACACGGCAAGGAACGGGATATTGTGGCGAAGCCCGTCAATGGCGAAAGCGTCGAGTGCGCGTCCCATTTGCTCGATTGCCTGGAGCCGCTTCGGTGCGTGGGTCACGAGTTTGGCAATCATCGGATCGTAATAGACCGAGATCTCGCTTCCTTCCTCCACGCCGGAGTCGAGCCGCGTGGTCACGCCGTCCACGGTCCCGAGCTTGGGCGGCCGGTAGCGCACCAGACGCCCCGTCGACGGCAGAAACTTCCGCTCTGGATCTTCGGCATAGATGCGCGTCTCGATGGCCGAACCCTGAAGCTTGATATCCTTTTGCTTGAGGGTGAGCTTTTCGCCTGAAGCGACCTTTAGCATCTGTTCGACAAGATCGAGACCGGTCACAAGCTCGGTGACCGGATGTTCGACTTGAAGCCGCGTGTTCATCTCCAGAAAATAGAAATTGCGCTTATTGTCGACGATGAACTCGACCGTGCCGGCCGAGTCATAACCGACGGCTTTGGAGAGCGCGACCGCCTGCGCACCCATGGCCTCTCGCGTCTTGGCGTCGAGGAACGGACTTGGCGCCTCCTCGATGACCTTCTGATTGCGGCGCTGGATCGAACATTCACGCTCAGCCAGATGAATGACATTGCCGTGCTTGTCGCCGAGAACCTGAATCTCGATATGGCGCGGCTCCTCGACATATTTCTCGACGAAGATGCGGTCGTCGCCGAAGCTCGACTTGGCCTCGCTCTGCGACGAGGCAAACCCTTCCGCAACGTCCTTGGCGCTATAAGCGACGCGCATGCCCTTGCCGCCGCCGCCGGCCGAAGCCTTGATCATGACCGGATAGCCGATCTCCTCGGCGATCTTGACCGCCTCTTCGGCGTTCTCGATCACGCCGAGATGACCCGGTACGGTGGAGACCTTGGCCTTGGCGGCAAGCTTCTTCGACTCGATCTTGTCGCCCATGGCCTCGATGGCCTTGGCGTTCGGACCGACAAACACGATACCAGCAGCATCGAGCGCGCGGGCGAAGGCGGCGTTCTCCGAGAGAAACCCGTAGCCCGGATGGACGGCATCGGCGCCGGTCACCTTGGCCGCCGCGACGATCTTGTCGATATCGAGATAGGACTTCGCGGCTTGCGCCGGGCCGATGGCGACCGCCTCGTCGGCCATCTCCACGTGGATCGCATCGCGGTCGGCCTCGGAATAGACGGCCACGGTCTTGATGCCCAGCCGGCGCGCGGTCGCCATGATGCGGCAGGCTATTTCGCCCCGATTGGCGATGAGAAGCTTGGAGAACATGCGGGTCCCGGCCCCCTAGTGACAGAGCTTTCTAGAGGCTCGCCGGGAGCGAGTAAACCAGAGGAAAGGGCCTTCCTCGGGCCGGACAGAGGCGCGATACCCAATGCGGGGCCTCGCAGTGGCTCCAGAAGGCCTCTAGGCGGCCTTACAGGGACGCCTTATCCCTGGCGGACACCCTGGAGATGGTCGCGCCGGCCTTCTGGTGATCTCGGGCGACATAGGTATAGACCGCCGGCGTCACGAACAGGGTAAACAGCGTGCCGATCGTCATGCCGGCGGCAATGACGATGCCGATGGCGAAGCGGCTGGCCGCCCCTGCCCCACCCGCGATCAATAGCGGCACCATGGCAACCACGGTCGCCGCGGTCGTCATCAGGATCGGCCGCAGCCGCAAAGCGGCCGCCTCTTCGATCGCCTGGCGGCGGCTATAGCCCTTGTCTTGCTGGAGGTTGTTGGCGAAATCCACCATCAGGATGCCGTGCTTGGAGATCAGCCCGATCAGCGTCACCAGGCCGATCTGCGTATAGATGTTGATCGTTCCAAGGCCGGCATTGAGCGGGATGAGCGCGCCGAAGATCGAAGTCGGCAGCGCGATCAGGATAATGACCGGATCGCGGAAACTTTCATATTGCGCGGCCAACACCAGAAAGATCACGATCAGCGCAAACAGGAAAGTATAGGCGAGTGTGTTCCCTTCCTGCACGAATTGGCGACTCTCGCCTTGAAAGTCGTAAGTGAACCCCTCAGGGAAGTTCTCCGCCTGTTTCTTGAGGAAGTCGATGGCCTCGCCCACGGTCCGCCCAGGGAACGGCACGGCCGACAGTGTCGCCGAGTTCAGCTGCTGAAAATTGGTCAGCGAATTTGGCTCCACCACTTTGGTCACCGACGCCACGTTGGAGAGCGGCACCAGCGCGCCGCTGCCGGTTCGGATTTGATAGCGGGTAAGCCAGTCTTCGTTCAGTCTGAACTCGCGCGGCACCTGCGGGATGACTTGATAGCTTCGCCCGTAGAGGTCGAACAGATTGACATAGTTGCCGCCCAACAGGGTCGCGAGCGAATTGCCGATATCGGCCATGGTGATACCGAGCCGGTTCGCCTTGTCGTGATCGATGTGCACCTCGATCTGCGGCGTCTCGAAGCGGAGATCGGAGTCGGAAAAGATGAACATGCCGCTCTCGCGCGCAGCCTTTTCGACGTCGCCAAGCACGTCGGCAAGCTCGCGGAAATCGTGCGTGGTGGTAATGACAAATTGCACCGGCGGTCCGCCGATCGAACCCGGCAACGACGGCGGTGAAAATGTCAGGGCGAGCGCCGGCGCGATTCCTGCGATCTTTGGCTGCAGATCCTGAAGCACCTTCTTGTGACCCCGCTCCCTTTCACCCCAAGGTTTGAGGAGCATCCCGGCAAAGGCTTGATGCACGCTGCCCATGCCGTTGATCGCGAAGACGTGGTCCTTTTCCGGCACGGTATCGAATACGCTTTGGATTTGGTCGGTCGCCGCTTCGAGATAGTCGAGATTGGCGTATTGCGGAGTCTTGACCAGAGTGAACAGGATCCCCTGGTCTTCCTCCGGCGCGAGCTCCCGCTGTGTGGTCATATACATAAGGCCGCTCGCCGCGATGATCCCGGCAAGAACCAGCAATGTCACCGGCCGCCAGTTCAGCGTGCGATGAAGCCGCCGTTGATAGCGCCCTCTCAATCCCTCGAACAGCCCGTCGAGCTTCCGCGCCAGCCAGCCTTCCTTGTCTTTCCCTTGCTCCGAGGGCAACAGCTTGGAGCACATCATCGGCGAAAGCGTCAAAGCGATCACGCCGGACACCAGCACTGCACCCGCAAGCGTCAGTGCAAATTCACGAAACAGGGTGCCGGTCAGTCCGGAAACGAAGGCGATCGGGGTATAAACCGCCGCCAGCGTGATGGTCATGGCAATGACCGGATAGGCAATTTCACGTGCGCCGACAATTGCCGCGTCGAACGGCGTCATCCCCTCCTCGATATGGCGGTGGATGTTCTCGACCACGACGATGGCGTCATCGACCACAAGGCCGATCGCGAGCACCAGCGCGAGCAACGTCATCAGATTGATCGAATAGCCAAGCGCCGCCAGCAGCACCAACACGCCGACCAGCGATAGAGGGATGGTGACGATGGGAATGATGGTCGACCTGAGATTGCCGAGGAACAGGAAGATCACCACAATCACAATAAGCGCGGCCTCGCCGAGAGTCTTGATCACCTCCCAGATCGAGGCGCGGATGAAATTGGTGGCGTCATAGGCGATTGCCGCTTCGAGCCCCGGCGGCAACTCTTTCTGAATCTCCGGGAATTCCTTGCGAACATCGGTGATGACCGTCAGCGGGTTGGCGGTCGGTGTGGCGTAGACGCCGATGAACACGGCCTTAAGTCCATCGAAAGCGGAAGAGGAATTGGCATTCTGCGGCCCAAGCTCGATCTCGGCGATATTTCCTAGCCTGACCAATGAATCGCCGCGCGCCATCACCACAAGCTTTTCGAAAGACTCAGGCGTTTCGAGCGAGGTCTTGGCATCGATATTGGTCTCGACAAAGTCGCCCTTCACCTGCCCCGGTGCCGAGGTGAAATTGTTGGCGGCGAGCGCCGTGCGCACATCGAGCGGGGTCACCCCGAGCGCAGCCATGCGATCCGGATCGAGCCAGACACGCATGGCAAAGACCTGGCCGCCAAGGATCTGCGCGTTGGCCACGCCGTTGACGGTCTGCAGCCGCGGCTGCACCACGCGGGTGATGTAGTCGGTGATCTGCGATCCCGTCATGACCTTGGAATTGAAGGAGAGATACATCAGCGCGTGGCCTTCACCAGTCTGCTTGGTGACAACGGAATCGTTGGCCTCGCGCGGCAGGATGCTCTTCACCTGAGCAAGCTTCGACAGCACGTCGGTCATCGCCCGGTCGGGATCGGCATCCAATTCCAGATTGAGCGTGACCGTGCTGACATTCTGCGTCGACGA
>CAZFYL010000117.1:2908-6450 GCA_964523345.1 uncultured Methyloceanibacter sp. | reverse complement strand
CTCAATTGCGACCTCGACTACACCTTCCCTGCCCATAATCCCAATCCGGAAGATCTCGCCATGCTGAACGCAACCCGCGACGCGGTGCTGGCGCATGGCGCCGATGTCGGGCTCGTTTTCGACGGCGATGGCGACCGCTGCGGCGTGGTCGACAACGAGGGCGAAGCAATTTTCGCCGACAAAGTTGGCGTGATGCTCGCCCGCGACATTGCCGCGCAGAATAAGAACGCGCTGTTCATTGCCGATGTGAAGTCGACCGGACTCTTCCTGACCGATCCGGTGCTGAAAGAGCATGGCGCGACGACCAAGTTCTGGAAGACGGGCCATTCCTACATCAAGCGCTACAGCCACGAGACCGGTGCGCTGGTCGGATTCGAGAAGTCCGGGCATTTCTTTTTCAATCCCCCGCTCGGCCGTGGCTACGACGACGGTCTGGTCGCGGCGTTCGCGGTGCTCGACATGCTCGACCGCAATCCCGGCAAGTCGCTGGCCGATTTGAAACGCGCTCTGCCGCGGACCTGGCAATCGCCCACTATGTCGCCGCATTGCGACGACGAGGTGAAATACGAGGTGGTCGACCGCGTCGTGAAGCATTTCGAGAAGGTTGCTGCCAATGGCGGGACGCTGGCAGGCCAGGCCATCCGCGAACTCATCACCGTGAATGGCATTAGGATCGTCCTCGATGACGGCACGTGGGGGCTGGTGCGCGCCTCCTCCAACAAGCCCGAGCTTGTGGTCGTGGTCGAAAGCCCGACCTCGGAGGCCAACATGCGCGCGATCTTCGCCGAAATCGACGCCGAGCTTGCCAAGCAGCCTGAAGTCGGCGCTTACAATCAAAAGATCTAGAGAAACCCTACTCGGCTGCGACCGTGCTCGGCTCGCATTTGCCTGTGCCTGCCACGATGTCGCGGGCGGCCAGCAGCACCTCTAGTCCGGCGCCGTCGAGATGGGCATTCTCGGCAAGATGCCGCCGGAAGGCGCGCGCGCGCGGCTGACCATGAAACAGGCCAAGGATATGGCGGGTCATGGCATTGAGCCGCACGCCGCGGGACAGCCCGGCCTCGACATAAGGGACGAACCGGTCGAGCACGTCGAGCCGTGAAGGCACTGCGTGGTTATCGCCGAACAGAGCGCGATCGACCTCCGCCAGGAGATAAGGATCGGCATAGGCGGCGCGGCCCAGCATAACGCCATCGACTTCGGGCAAGTGCTCGCACGACGCCGCAAAGGACTCGATGCCGCCGTTGAGAACAATCTCAAGGTCGGGCCGGCGCGCTTTCAGCCGGTGCACGCGATCATGATCGAGCGGCGGCACATCGCGGTTCTCTTTAGGACTTAAGCCGCCGAGCCAGGCTTTGCGCGCATGCACGATGAAGGTCTTACATCCGGCCTGCGCCACGCGGTCGATGAACGCATCGAGGCTTTGTTCGGCATCCTGATCGTCGATGCCGATGCGGCATTTCACGGTAATGGGCCGATCGACCGCCTCGCCCATCGCCGCCACGCATTGAGCCACGAGATCGGGCTCGGTCATGAGGCAGGCGCCGAACCGCCCCGACTGCACGCGATCGGATGGGCAGCCGATATTGAGGTTGATCTCGTCATAACCGTACGCGGCGCCGATCTTCGCCGCTTCAGCCAGCCGCTTAGGATCGCTGCCGCCGAGCTGAAGCCCGACCGGATGCTCTTCCTCGGAGAAGCCGAGCACGCGCCCGCGGTCGCCGTAGAGCACCGCTTCGGCGGTGACCATTTCGGTATAGAGGAAGGTCCGCCGCGAGATCAGCCGCAAGAAATAGCGGCAGTGGCGGTCGGTCCACTCCATCATGGGCGCGACGCAGAAGCGGTGTGAGTAAGATTTCAACGACTTAGGCTCTCGAAGCGATTTTGATTGCGAACTCGAAGGCGAGCACTCAGCGATGGCGCTGGCCCCAGTTGTAAAGCGCCTTCAGCACTGGTCCGAGCGCTTTACCCTTATCGGTCAGGAAATATTCGTAGCGCGGCGGATGGGTTTCATAAAGCCTTGTCCCGATCACGCCGGCGCTCTCCAAGCCTTTGAGGCGCGCGGATAGCGTATTTGGCGCGACCCCGCCGAGCCCCTTTTCCAGCTCCTGAAAGCGCAAAGGTCCTTTGCGGAACAGATCCCGCAGCACGAGCAAGGACCATTTCTCGCCGACGACATCCAGCGCCCGCGCAACCGGGCAATCCTCTTGGCGATAACCGCTTGCCATGACAGCTAAATAGCCCTGTTCCTCTTTATTATCAAGTGATTTGCTGTTGACTAGTCACTTGTTTAATTATAGTTATACCTCGCCTGCTTGGTGCACGATCCTCAGAGCCTAGGGAGGATACCGGCATGAATTCGTTTCTCTGCGCTTTGCTCATCTTCGTCGCAGTCGGACTCGGCATGTGGCTGGTCTCCTTTGTGGTCGAGGCGCTCAGGCCAAAGCCGAAGCCTCCGGCAAAGCTGCGTTGGGCGCTCGACATTCCGATCCAGACTGTCGAAGTCGGCGGCAACACGCTTCGCTATATCAAAACCGGCAAAGGCCCGACGCTGGTCCTCCTGCACACGCTGCGAACGCAATTGGATCTGTTCGAGAAGGTCGTGCCGGAGCTTTCCAAGCATTTCACGGTCTATGCCTTCGACTATCCCGGCCACGGCTATTCGGACATTCCCAAGGGACGCTACGACGCCGACTTTTTCATCGAGTCGGTCGAAGGTTTTCTCGACAAGCTCGATCTTCGTGACGTGACGCTCGCCGGCGTTTCCATCGGCGGCGCGCTCGCGCTTCTCCTCGCCGCCCGCCGCAATGCCCGCGTAGCGCGGGTGGTCGCGATCAATCCTTACGACTACAAGGGCCACGGCGTGGCACGAGGGTCGCTCGCCGGTTGGCTCGTGACCTACACATCGCTCGTTCCCTTCATCGGCGAGACCATTACGCGTCTCAGGAACTTTATCGTCGTGCGGTCTGTGATCCGCGGCGGTGTCGCGGATGCGAACAGCATTCCACCCCCGCTCATGGAGGAAATGTATCTGGTTGGAAATCGCCCCGGTCACTATCGGGCATTCATCAGATTGCTGCGGAACGAAGGAAGCTGGCAGGAAGCAACCAAGGATTACGGCCGCATCGAGGTTCCGGTTTTGCTCATTTGGGGAGACCAGGATTGGGCTACACCGCAAGAGCGCGCCCACGACGGCAAGCTGATACCGGGCGTGGAAATCAAGACAGTCAAGCGTGCCGGACATTTCTTGCCGCTCGACCGGCCGCAGGAACTGGTGAAGCTGATCATGGATTTTGCCGGCAAGTAGCGCCCGCTTCGCCTGTGCCCGTTAGGTCGCAGGATTGACCCCCGGACCCCATATTCGTTAGGGCCTATGCTAGCTTTGCTTGCAATCCCGCAAGCGGGCCCCGCAAGCGGGTTCGCCCGGTCAATCCGAAACCATGAACGAAAAAGCCTCCGACAACGCTCACATGGCGACCGATCCCGTCTGCGGGATGGCGGTGGACCCGCATGCGGGCAAGCCCACCGAAGCCTTTCGCGGC
>CAZFYL010000117.1:0-2808 GCA_964523345.1 uncultured Methyloceanibacter sp. | reverse complement strand
TGGGTCGCAGCCCCGTTCGCTCTGGCGTTGCTTGTGCTCGATATGAGCGCCCACGTCTTCGGCATCGATCTCCTCCCCTTCCTGGCACCTCAGACCCAAAGCTGGCTGAAGCTCGCCCTCGCCATTCCGGCCGTGCTTTGGGGCGGCTGGCCGTTCTTCGAGCGCGGGATCGCTTCGCTCCGCTCGGGCTGGCTCAACATGTTTACGTTGATCGCCCTCGGCACCGGCGCGGCGTTCCTCTACAGCGTCGTCGCCACGGTGGCGCGCCAGCTCTTCCCCTCATCGATGCACGACGCGCACGGCCTGGTCCCGGTCTATTTCGAGGCGGCCGCGGTGATCGTGGCGCTCGTGCTGCTCGGGCAAGTGCTCGAACTCAGAGCGCGCGAGAAGACCGGCGGCGCTATTCGGGCGCTTCTCGATCTTGCGCCCAAGACCGCATTGCGCCTGCTGAAGAACGGCAAGACCGAGACCGTGCCGCTCGCTTCGGTCAAGGTCGGCGACACTTTGCGGGTCAGGCCCGGCGATAAGATCCCCATCGACGGTACCGTGATCGACGGAAGGAGCTCGGTCGACGAGTCGATGCTGACGGGAGAGCCGATCCCGGTTGAGAAGAGCGACGGCGATCGGGTCACCGGCGGGACGCTGAACGGCTCGGGCAGTTTCGATATGCGCGTCGATCGCACCGGCGCCGAGACCACGCTGTCTCAAGTGGTGGCGATGGTCGCGGAAGCCCAGCGCTCACGCGCGCCGATCCAGGCGCTGGCCGATATTGTCGCGGGCTATTTCGTTCCGGCCGTCATTGCCGTGGCGGTGATCGCCTTCATCGCCTGGTATTTCCTAGGGCCCTCACCGCAGCTGGCTCATGCGCTCATCGCCGCGGTTGCCGTGCTGATCATCGCCTGCCCTTGCGCGCTCGGGCTCGCCACGCCGATCTCCATCATGGTGGCGACCGGACGCGGCGCCCATGCCGGTGTCTTGGTGCGCAATGCCGCCGCACTGGAACGTCTCGCCAAGGTGAATACGCTTGTGGTCGACAAGACCGGGACGCTCACCGAAGGCAAGCCTGAGCTCACCGGCGTGGAAAGCACAAGCGGCTTTGAGCCTGACGAGGTCTTGCGGCTTGCGGCCTCGCTCGAGGCCGGTAGCGAGCATCCGCTTGCGGCGGCCATTCTGCGCGGCGCCGAAGCGCAAGGGCTTAAACTTGAGAAGATCAAGGGCTTCCATGCCGTGACCGGTCAAGGCGTGAGAGGACAGATCGGCGCCCGCAAGCTGCTTCTCGGCAATCAGCGTCTGATGCAGGGCGCCGGACTCGATCCGGCCGCGCTTGCCGCTTCCGCCGAAGCGAGACGGAAAGACGGTCAGACGGTGATGTTCTTGAGCGTTGACGGCAAGCTTGCCGGCCTCGTTGCCGTCGCAGATCCGATCAAGGCCACGGCCGCCGAGGCCATCGCCAAGCTTCATCGCCTCGGCTTGAGGATTGTGATGGCGACCGGCGACAACGAGACCACGGCCAAATCTGTCGCCGCGCGGCTCGGAATCGACGAGGTGCATGCCGGGCTCCGTCCCGAGGACAAGCTGACGATCATCGAGAATTTGCAGGGCAACGGCGAGGCGGTGGCCATGGCCGGCGATGGCATCAACGATGCGCCGGCGCTGGCTCGTGCCGATGTGGGCATCGCCATGGGCACCGGTGCCGACGTTGCCATGGAAAGCGCAGGCCTGACCCTGCTCAAGGGCGATCTCCGCGGCGTCGTGCGCGCGGTCAAGCTCGCGCGCGCCACCATGCGCAATATCAAGCAGAACCTGTTCTTCGCCTTTGTCTATAACGCGCTCGGGGTTCCGGTCGCGGCAGGCGTGCTCTATCCCGCTTTCGGAATTTTGCTCTCGCCGATCATCGCTGCCGCGGCTATGAGCTTCTCCTCGGTCTCGGTGGTCGGCAATGCGCTCCGCTTGCGCAATATCGACCTCGAATAATCTGCCACACACTTGAGAAGGAACCGCTCGCTTCATGCCTCAACCGCGCCGCACGCCCAAACTGCTCGAAAACTATGCGCCGCCGGATTATCTGATCGACGCGGTAGACCTCGATTTTGCGCTGGAGCCAAGCGAAACACGCGTCGCGGCGAAGCTCAAACTCCGGCCCAATCCCAAGGCAGAGGCAGGCAAAAAGCCGCTGGTGCTCGACGGCGAGGAACTGACGCTCAAGAGCCTCGCGCTGAACGGCAAGCGTCTTTCGCCGGAGGACTACACGCTCGAGGCGTCCAAGCTCACCATCGCTTCCGTCCCGGATGAACCTTTCACCCTCGAAATCGTGACCCTGTGCAATCCGGAGGCAAACACCGCGCTATCCGGCCTTTACCGCTCGCGCGGGACCTATTGCACCCAATGCGAGCCCGAGGGCTTCCGGCGGATTACCTACTTTATCGACCGGCCCGACGTGCTTGCGGTCTATACCGTCCGCATCGAGGCCGGCCGCGCCGCCGCGCCTGTGCTCCTGTCGAACGGCAATCCGCTGGCGCAAGGCGATATTCCGGGTACCGGGCGCCATTTCGCCGTCTGGCACGATCCCTTCCCCAAGCCGTCTTATCTCTTTGCGCTGGTCGGCGGCGATCTTGCGCGCGTCCCCGACAGCTTCGTCACAGCGTCCGGGCGCAAGGTGGACTTGGCAATTTATGTCGAGCCCGGCAAGGAGGATCGCTGCGCGTGGGCGATGGAGTCGCTCAAGCGCGCCATGCGCTGGGACGAAGAGCGGTTCGGGCGTGAATACGATCTCGACGTCTTCAATATCGTGGCGGTGAGCGACTTCAA
>CAZFYL010000116.1:0-6684 GCA_964523345.1 uncultured Methyloceanibacter sp. | reverse complement strand
GAGGAATATCTGGACTCGGAGAAGTACGAGATAAGGGCTTGGGATTGGGACCGGAAGGGAAACATCAAGGCCGATATCGCCCTCGTCAACAAGCTGCGGCAAGAGCATCCCGCATTACAGAATTTCACCAATTTGAAGTTCTACAACGCCTGGAACGATGAGATTCTCTATTACGGTAAGAGCACGCCCGACCTCTCGGACTTTCTCCTCTTTGCCGTCAATCTCGATCCCCACAATAGCCACACCGCACATTTCGAGGTTCCATTGTGGGAATTCGGCTTGCCTGACGAGGCCTCGATCGGTGTCGAAGATCTTGTCACCGGCGAGAGCTTCACTTGGACGGGCAAGGTACAGCAAATGACGATCGACCCCAAGACGCGCCCCTATGCGATCTGGCGTCTGACAGGACCGAAAGGCTAGCCATGGCATCCGTCGAGACTGCGTCCCCGCCTGTCGCTGTGCCGTCCGAGACGAAGCAGCCGGCTCAGGAACACGATCGGCCCGCCACGCACTGGTATAAGGACGCCATCATCTACCAGCTGCACGTCAAGGCGTTCCTCGATTCCGACGGCGACGGCATCGGCGACTTTAAAGGGCTAATCCAGTCGCTCGATTACATCGAGTCGCTCGGGGTCAATACGATCTGGCTATTGCCGTTCTACCCCTCGCCCCTCAAGGACGACGGCTACGACATCGCCGACTACCGCGATATCAATCCGTCATACGGCAACATGGAGGACTTCAAAACTTTCATGGCGGAAGCCCGCCGCCGCGGCATCCGCATCCTCACCGAGATCGTCATCAACCACACGTCAGACCAGCATCCGTGGTTCCAGCGCGCCCGCAAAGCAGCGCCCGGATCGGTCGAGCGCAACTTTTATGTCTGGAGCGACAGCGACGAGAAATATTCCGGTACGAGGATCATCTTTCTCGACACCGAAAAGTCGAACTGGACCTGGGACCCTGAAGCCAATGCTTATTTCTGGCATCGCTTTTATTCGCACCAGCCAGACCTCAACTTCGACAATCCCGCCGTGTTCCATGAGATCACCGAGCTCATGCGCTTTTGGCTGGACTTAGGGGTCGACGCTCTGCGGCTCGACGCCGTGCCGTATCTTTGCGAGCGCGAGGGGACCAACAACGAAAATCTCCCCGAGACGCACGCGGTCCTGAAGCGGCTGCGTAAGGAAGTCGACGCTTACCGCGATCGCATGCTGTTGGCCGAGGCCAACCAATGGCCGGAAGATACCAGCGCCTATTTCGGCGACGGGGACGAATGCCATATGGCATTCCATTTCCCCTTGATGCCGCGCATGTACATGGGGCTTGCGCAGGAAGATCGTCACCCCATCACCGATATCTTGCGCCAAACGCCGAGTATTCCGGACTCGTGCCAATGGGCCCTGTTCTTACGTAATCATGACGAGCTTACGCTTGAGATGGTGACCGACGACGAACGGGATTATCTGTGGCGGACTTACGCCACCGACAGCCGCGCCCGGATCAATCTCGGCATTCGCCGCCGGCTGGCCCCGTTGCTCGAAAACGACCGGCGCAAGATCGAACTTCTCAACGGCATGCTGCTGTCGATGCCGGGAACGCCTGTCCTTTATTACGGCGATGAGCTCGGCATGGGAGACAACTATTACCTCGGCGACCGCGACGGGGTGCGGACCCCGATGCAGTGGTCGGCCGACCGCAATGGCGGCTTCTCTCGCGCCGATCCCCAGCGGCTTTATCTGCCGCCGATCATGGACGCCAACTACGGTTATCAGGCGATCAATGTCGAGGCACAGCAGAGGGACGCCTCCTCGCTGCTGAACTGGACGCGCCGCATGATCCAGGTGCGCAAGACCCATGCCGCCTTTGGCCGGGGCACGCTCGACTTTCTTTATCCCCGCAACCGCAAGGTCCTGGCCTTTATGCGCGAATATGAGGGGCAGTCGTTGCTTTGCGTTTTCAATCTGGCGCGCTCGGCTCAAGCCGTCGAACTCGATCTCAGTAAGTATGCCGGCTCCGTGCCTGTCGAGTTGACCGGAGCCTCGGCCTTTCCGCCGATCGGCGACCTCCCTTACATGCTGACATTGCCGGCCTACGGCTTTTATTGGTTCATTCTGGAGAGCGATATACAGCAGCCGCGCTGGCACGTGCCCGCCCCCGAATTCGCGCCGGACTTTGTCACCCTCGTCGCATCGCATGGCTGGCAAAGCGTGTTCGCGGAACCGCAGAAGCGGATCATGGAGCGTGACGTGCTTTGGGACTTTATGGTCCGGCAGAGATGGTTTGGGGCCAAGGACGCTAAATTCGCCAAGTTCAATCTCAATCACATCGCCGCTTTCGAAGGGAGCCGCGAAAGCTATCAGCTGACGCTGTGCGAAGCGCAGCCCCCCAACAGCGAGCCGCAATGCTATTTCCTTCCGCTCTCGGCGCGATGGGGCAGCCAGCATCTCACTGTCGGCGTTGCCTCGCTTCCGTTCACCCTTGCCAAGCTGAGGTCCGGTCCCCGTATCGGTGCGTTGCTCGACGCCACACATGAGACCGATTTCATTCTGGATCTCGTGGAAGGCATCAACACCGGCAAAGAGATCCAAGCGGCCGACGGACGCATCGCCTTTAAGCCAAGCCCGGGCTGGCCGGTTCAAGGGGAAGCCCCGCAGGTGCGCCCGGTAGGAGCCGAGCAAAGCAACGTCTCTGTCATCGTCGATGAGCGCATTATGCTCAAGGTCTACCGGCGGGTGCGGCCCGGCGTTCAGCCGGAGCTTGAGGTTGCCCGCTTCCTGACCGAGGTCGCGCATTATCGCAACACGCCCGAATTCATGGGCGCCGTGGAGTACACACCCGACAAAGGGGATCCGACCACGCTGGCGATCGCCTTCGCGTTCGTGCCCAACCAAGGCGACACTTGGAACGCCATGGTCGAGGCCCTCGACCGCGGTCTCGACGATCTGATGCTGGCGCAAGGCAAGGAAAGCGAGGAGAGCGACCGGGATCAGCTTCAGGAGCTCTACGTGTTTCCGCTCGACCTTGCCGGCCGCCTCGGTGAGCGGACCGCGGAACTTCATCAGGCATTTGCCGTGAAGACTTCCGATCCTGCCTTCGCTCCTGAGCCGATCAAGGCGGCAGACATCAAGCGCTGGACGGAAGCGGTGCGTAAAGAAGCGGAACAAATATTCACCGATCTGCGCAGCTCGCGTGCGTCCCTGCCCGAAGCGGCGCAAGCGCAGGTCGACAAGCTGCTCGCGGCGCGCAAAGTGGTGACTGCCCAGCTCAAGGCCATCGCCAAGAGTTCCCCCTCAGGGATCAAAACGCGCATCCATGGCGACTATCATCTCGGCCAAGTCCTTATCTCCAAGGATGACGTCATTATTATCGATTTCGAAGGGGAGCCGCGGCGCAGCCTGGCTGAGCGCCGGGAAAAGAGTTCTCCTTTGCGCGACGTGGCTGGCATGCTCCGGTCGTTTGACTACGCGGCGTCGGCTGCGCTCGAGCGTCTTTCTGCGCGCAAAGGCCAGCTTCCGGAACAGGCCGTGATCATGGCAACGGCCTGGCGCGACCGCGCCGCCAAGGATTTTCTCGAAGCCTATTGCCGCACCGCGCCGGACATCTTTGGCCCCTCACCAACGGCGGCGAGCCTCCTCAGTCTCTTCTTGCTGCAGAAAGCCTTTTACGAGATCGGTTATGAGAGGGCCAACCGCCCTGCATGGCTGCCAATCCCATTGCTTGGCGTGCTCGATTTATTGGACGGACGGGGGCCTCGCTGGCCATGAGCAGAGTTGCAGAACCGCGAACGACCGGAACCGACACCTCGCGCCCGGAGCAAAGCGACATCGACGCGGTTGTCGCCGGCCGGCACGGGGATCCCTTCGCCGTGCTTGGTCCGCACCGGCGCGGACAAGAAATGTCGATCAGAGTGTTCCGGCCGGAGGCGGACGCCGCCGAGGTGATCGACGAAACTGGGCGCGTGCTGCTTTCGCTCGAGAGACTGCACGATTCCGGGTTCTTCGCCGGATCGCTACAAGCCCCCACATTTCCGTCGGCCTACCGCGTTCGTTTCCGAAGAAACGGCGACCAATGGGACGAACACGATCCCTATCGCTTCCCCCCCATCCTCGGTGAGTTGGACATTCATCTTTTGGCCGAAGGCAGGCATCGCCGTCTTTACGAGAAGATGGGCGCGCATCCGGCCACGCATGAAGGTGTCGACGGCGTTGCGTTCACCGTGTGGGCCCCGAATGCACATCGCGTCAGCGTGGTTGGCGATTTCAACGGCTGGGACGGCCGCCGCCATCCCATGCGCAAGCGGCACGATGCGGGTGTCTGGGAACTCTTTGTCCCCGGGGTATCGCGCGACGCACTTTATAAGTTTGAGATCATTGGTGCGCGCGGAGACCGGCTCCCCCTCAAATCCGATCCGCTATCCTTCGCCCAAGAAGCCCCACCCTCGACGGCATCGCGGGTGCATGGGCTTGTGCAGCACACCTGGAGCGACCAGGCGTGGATGGAGCAGCGCAGCAAAGCTCAGGAGCGGTCGGCACCGATTTCGATCTATGAGGTGCATCTCGGCTCGTGGCGCCGCGGCGAAGGCAACAGCTTTCTCTCCTATGACGCGCTTGCCGATCTGCTCATTCCTTACGTGAGCGATCTCGGCTTTACGCATATCGAACTCCTGCCGATCAGCGAGCATCCCTTCTCCGGGTCTTGGGGCTATCAGCCGATCGGTCTGTTCAGCCCGACCGCGCGCTTCGGCCCGCCGGAGGCTTTCGCCCGTTTCGTCGACCGCTGCCATCAAGCCGGACTGGGAGTCCTGATCGATTGGGTGCCGGCGCATTTCCCAAGCGACCCGCACGGGC
This sequence comes from uncultured Methyloceanibacter sp., assembly GCA_964523345.1. Classification (GTDB taxonomy): domain Bacteria; phylum Pseudomonadota; class Alphaproteobacteria; order Rhizobiales; family Methyloligellaceae; genus Methyloceanibacter. Next base: position 1,834 of record CAZFYL010000116.1, on the reverse strand, counting down.
TGGTTCGTTTCGACGGCACAGCGCTCTATGAGCATGAGGATCCGCGCCGCGGGGTCCACAAGGACTGGGACACGCTGATTTATAATTTCGGCCGGCGCGAGGTTTCGAACTTCCTCCAGTCGAATGCGCTGTACTGGCTCAGCCAGTACCATGTCGACGGTTTAAGGGTCGATGCGGTCGCGTCCATGCTCTATCTCGATTACAGCCGCGCCGCCGGAGAGTGGGAGCCGAACGTCCATGGCGGCCGGGAGAATTTGGAAGCCGTGAGCTTCCTGCGCGACATGAACACCCTCGCCTATGGCGAGATGCCCGGCAGTATGACCGTCGCCGAGGAATCGACTGCTTGGCCGCAAGTGTCTGCTCCGGTCGACAGCGGCGGGCTCGGCTTCGGGTACAAATGGAACATGGGATGGATGCACGACACGCTGTCCTATATGTCGAAGAACCCGGAACACCGGTCGTATCATCACAACCAGCTCACCTTCGGTCTCGTCTATGCGTTTTCGGAAAACTTCGTGCTCCCGCTCAGCCATGACGAGGTGGTGCACGGCAAAGGATCCTTGCTCGGCAAGATGCCGGGAGACCGCTGGCAACAATTCGCAAATTTGAGAGCCTATCTCGCGTTCATGTGGACTCACCCAGGCAAGAAGTTGCTGTTCATGGGCGGAGAGTTTGGCCAAGAGCGCGAGTGGAATCACGACCAGTCTCTGGACTGGCACCTCCTTTCTGACTCGTCCCATCGCGGGGTGCACGCTTTGATGCGCGACCTCAATGGGCTTTATCGCTCCACGCCGGCCCTCTACCAACTCGACTGCGAGGGATCGGGATTCGATTGGATCGATGCGTCCGACGCCGCGCAGAGCGTTCTGTCTTACATTCGCTATGGCCGCGAGGGGACCGCGCCCGTTGTGATTGTCTGCAACTTCACCCCGGTTGTCCGGCACAATTTCCGTCTCGGCGTGCCGAAAGCCGGGTCTTGGGTGGAGAAATTGAACACCGACAGCGACGTCTATGGCGGCTCCAATGTCGGCAATCTCGGAGGCGTGAAGGCCGAGAAGAAGGCCGTGCACGGCCGCCCTTACTCAATCGAGCTGACCTTACCGCCGCTGGCGACGGTGGTGCTTCAACACGCCGGCAATTAGATGCAGTACGGTCCCGGCGTGTACGAGCTAAGTGCAGGCCTTCCTTATCCCAGAGGCGCGACATTCGACGGACAAGGCGTCAATTTCGCGGTGTTCTCGGCGAACGCCGAAGCCGTGGAAATTTGCCTGTTCAGTCCCGACGGCGCCGAGGAAACCGCGCGCATCGCACTCCCGGAATACACCGACGAGATTTTCCATGGCTATGTAAAAGGGATCAACCCGGGCCAGCTTTATGGGCTGCGCGTGCATGGACCGTATGCCCCGAAAGACGGGCATCGCTTCAACCCGAACAAGCTTCTGCTCGATCCTTACGCCCGGCAGCTGCACGGGCAACTTGTGTGGGACGATGCGCTATTCGGCTACACGGTCGGCGCCAAGGACGAGGATCTCTCTTTCGACACACGCGACTCGGCTCCGTTCATGCGGAAGTGCGTGGTCGTTGATCTCGGCAGCCACTGGAAGCCGGCCTATCCCTGGAGTGACGAGCGGCGTCCCCGCATTCCTTGGGCGGACACGATCATCTACGAGGCGCACGTCAAAGGGCTGACGGCGCTGCATCCAGATGTGCCGGAGGAGTTGCGCGGGACCTTTGCCGGGCTCGCTCAGCCGAGCGTGATCGAACACCTTGTGAAACTCGGCGTCACCGCCATCGAGCTGATGCCGGTTCAGGGCTTTGTTGACGACCGCTATCT
>CAZFYL010000115.1:0-6739 GCA_964523345.1 uncultured Methyloceanibacter sp. | reverse complement strand
TCATGGCGAAGCAGATTTTCCAGCAGCACCTTGAGCGAGAACGGAAGGCTGCCGACGCCGGCAAGCCCGTTGGCCTCGGCCTCCCGCAAATTGAAATAATCGTATTCGGCCCCGCCGACCTTGAGAGTCCGGCGGCAGTTGAAGCTATCGAGCGAGGGTTCAAGGGCCGCGGTCAACGGTCTCTCCTTCCAAAATGACTATCGTGGCGCATAACCAGGCGTCACCGGGCGGTTGGCGGGACGGCCCGGCTGTCCTGCCTGAAGACGGCTCCCCTTGGTGAAGGCTTGCGCGCTCAAGGTCTATATAAAAGCCCTTGCGGCAGCGAGACAATGACGCGAAGAGAGCCTGGCGTAAGATCGTTTCGAATTGCGCGCGTCAACCGTCTCAACCTGCCTGCTCCAAGCCCATGCCTTACACGATCGGTCTCGCCGCATCAAAAATCAGCTGCCAGCGCGGCGGGAGAACCATCTTTCGGGATCTGAGCTTCCGCCTGGCCCCGGGCCAGGCGCTTCTCGTCACCGGGCCTAACGGCGCGGGCAAGACGAGCCTGTTGCGGCAGATCGCCGGACTGCTTCCGCTCGACGCGGGCGATGTGCGCCTCACCGGCGAAGCGCCGGACGTCACCTGTCCCGAGCTTTGCCACTATGTCGGCCATGCCGATGCGGTCAAGCCGCGGCTCAGCGTCAGCGAGAATGTCGCCTTCTGGGGCGCCTTTCTCAGTGAGCAGCGCGCCGATCTCAAAGCCGCACTTGGCGCGTTCGGGCTCGGACCGTTGGCTAATGTTTCTGCGGGGTTGCTCTCGGCGGGACAGAGACGGCGGCTTGCGCTCGCGCGGCTCTTCGCCGCTCCGCGTCCGATCTGGCTGCTGGACGAACCGCAATCCTCGCTCGATGCGGCCTCCATCAAACTGCTCGAGGCCGCTGTCGACAACCACCTCGAAGAAGGCGGCATCGCCATGGTGGCGACCCACGCGAAGCTCGGCGGGAAAAAAATCGCCAGGCGGCTCGCGCTCGGCAAGGGGCGCGTCTCGTGAGCGCGAGCCTCGCCCTGCTTGCCCGCGACCTGAAGCTCGCCTTTCGCGAAGGCGGCGCCATCGGCACCGCGCTCGGGTTCTATCTCGTGGTCATCGCCATCGCCCCGCTTGGCCTCGGGCCCGATCTCAATCTTCTGGCCCGCATTGCGCCCGGCCTATTGTGGGTGGCGCTCCTGCTCGCCGCGCTGCTCTCGGCCGGCCGCATCTTTCACAACGATTACGAGGACGGCACGCTCGATATCCTCACATGCGGTCCTCTGCCGCTGTCGCTCGTCGCCGCGATCAAGAGTCTGGCCCATTGGATCACGACCGGCGTACCGCTTGCTTTGCTTGCGCCTCTGCTCGGGCTTCTGCTCAACCTGCCGCAGCAGGCGAGCCCGTTTCTCGTCCTCGCCATGCTGGCGGGCACGCCTGCTGTGAGTTTTATCGCCGCGATCGGGGCGAGCCTCACGCTCGGCCTTAAGCGCAGCGGACTTCTTCTCGCGCTACTGGTCCTGCCGCTCTACGTGCCGGTATTGATCTTCGGCGTAGCGACGGCTTCGGCCGCCATCACCGGCCCAGCCTCGCCCTGGCCGCCCTTTCTCATGCTGTGCGCGTTCAGCCTGGCAAGCATCGTGCTCGCCCCGCTCGCCGCGTCTGCGGCGCTTCGTATCGCGCTCCGCTAGGCCAATTGCACAGCAGGACCAAACCCTCTAGATCAAGCCCGATGCCGAGCCTTGCAAATCCCACGCGTTTCCTGACCCTCGTCGCTGCCGTCGTTCCGTGGCTCACGGCGCTGACCGCGATCCTTTTCGCCACCGGGCTCTATCTCGCTTTTTTCGTGGCGCCGCCCGACTACCAGCAGGGCGAGACGGTGCGGATCATGTTCATTCATGTCCCGGCGGCTTGGCTCGCCATGTTCGGCTACATGCTGATTGCGGTGGCAAGCCTCGGCACGCTGATCTGGCGTCATCCCTTGGCCGACGTCGCCGCCAAGACCGCGGTTCCGATCGGCGCCACCTTCGCCTTCATCACGCTCGTGACCGGCTCGTTATGGGGCAAGCCGATGTGGGGAACCTATTGGGTGTGGGACGCGCGCCTGACCTCGATGCTCGTGCTGTTCCTGCTCTATCTCGGCTTGGCCGCGCTATGGCAGGCAATCGAAGAGCCGGGCCGGGCCGGACGCGCCGCCGCTATTCTGGCGCTGGTCGGCGTCATCAACATTCCGATCATCAAGTTCTCGGTCGATTGGTGGAACACACTGCACCAGCCGGCAAGCGTGGTCCGCCTGGGCGGGCCGACCATCGACCCCTCGATGCTAATCCCGCTTGCCGTGATGGCCATCGCCTTCACATTGCTGTTCGTGGGCTTGCATCTGGTCGCCATGCGAGCGGAAATTCTGCGCCGGCGGGTGCATGCGATGCAGAAGACGCAAGTCGAGCATGCCGCCTTGGCTGGAGCGTAAGGCCGGCCATGCCCGATCTCGGACCGCATGCAGGCTTCATCCTTGCCGCCTACGGCGTCACCTTGGTTGCTATTGTGGGGCTCGCCTTGGCCATCGTCGCCGATGACCGTAAACAGCAGCGTTTGCTTGCCGATCTCGAACGGAAGGGCATCAGGCGGCGCTCCGCAGGTGCCGCCAAGCCCGCCAGGCCAGCGCGAAAGAAGCGGTCATGACCGAGGAAGCGCGCGCCTCATCGTTCCGGCGGTTTGGACCTACTCTGCCGTTTCTGATCTTCGCGGTGCTTGCCGGCCTGTTCTGGTACGCGCTGCATAGCGGCGATCCGTCGCTCCTTCCCTCGCCGCTGGTCGGCAAGAAGGTGCCGGACTTCGCGCTTCCGTCCCTCGAAGGGCTGAGCGCCGAAGGCGATCAGGTCCCGGGCTTCGCCTCTTCCGATCTCGCCAGCGGCGAGCCCACCATCGTCAATGTTTTCGCGTCCTGGTGCACCGAATGTCAGGTCGAACATCCGCTCCTGCTCACACTCGGTCAGCAGCCCGGCGTCAGGCTTTACGGCATCGATTACAAAGACGATCCGGTCGCGGCGCGGCGCTTTCTCGGCCGCCACGGCAATCCTTACGAGCGGGTCGGCGCCGACAGATCGGGCCGCGTCGCCATCGATTTCGGCGTGTATGGCGTGCCGGAAACCTACGTCGTGACGGGTGAAGGCAAGATCGCTTACCGCCATGTCGGCCCTCTGACCGAGCAAGCGGTCAGGGATAGGATCCTACCGCTCCTTCAAGAGCCGGCGGGTGGACCGCAGGACTAACGGCTTTCCTTCGCGTTTGCCTCGACGATCGAGGCGAGCGCATTGAGGAAGTCCTGCCGTTTGCCGGGCGGAAGGCTGGCGAGCAGGCGCTGGTCGGCAGCAGCAGCAGCAGATCGGGCTTGGAGGAGCACTTTCTCCCCTTGAGGGCTGAGCTTGACGGAATAGGCTCTGGCGTCCTCCTTGGTACGGCGTCGCGTGACCCACCCTCTTTTCGAAAGCCGCGCGACAAGATTGGCCATGGTCGACCGGTCAATGCCGGTGCGTTCGACCAGATCGATCTGGCTCAGCCCTTCTTGGTCGGCGATCACCGTCAGCACGGCGAACTGACGCGGTGTCAATTCGCCGATGCGCGCGTCAGCCGAGAAAATCTCCGTGGCGCTTTGGTTGGCCCGGTGAAGCAAATGCGTCACCGAGCGCTCGAGGCGACTTGCGCCTCTTGCGATTGTTCCTCGTGGCGAAGTTCGCGCTACAAGTAGATTTGTGAGCACAGGACACCTCTTCCCGGAAAGCTCAATTCGGAGATGGTTCTTTTTGCCTTACGTGTGTGTAACGAAGATGTAAGCTGAAACGATGGGTCGGGCCAATTCCCGTTTCTTTGCCACTTCTTCCCGTGTGACTTGCTTCGGCGTCGATTTCCGGCGCGTTCGGCCAAATTTTAGGGTGCACAATTTTTCATCTGCGACAGCGCGGCACAGTCTTATTGGTCTTCCTTCGCGGCCGAGGCGACGATCAAAGCGAGGGCATCGATGAAGTCCTGCCGCTTGCCCGCCGGAAGACTGGCGAGCAGACGCTGGTCGGTTGCGGCGGCGCCGGGTTGGGCCTGGCGGAGCACTCTCGTACCTTGAGGGCTCAGCTTGACCGAGTAGGCTCTGGCGTCTTCTCTGGTCCGGCGGCGATTGACCAGCCCACGCCTCAATAACCGTGCAATAAGATCGGCCATGGTCGAGCGGTCGATGCCGGTGCGTTCGACCAGATCGGTCTGGCTCAGCCCTTCCTTATCGCCGATCGCAGTCAGAACGGCGAGTTGACGCGGCGTCAGTCCGCCCGTGCGTGTATCAGCCGAGAAAAGTTCCGTAGCGCATTGGCTGGCACGGTGAAGCAGATGCGTCGCCGACCGGTCCAGATCCTTTGCTCCCTTCAAATTCATGGCTCGCGCCCTCATTACAAAGTTTTAATATTTATGGACCGACAGACGAAGGAATTCGCAAATGTCCGTAGGCTGACCTGAGATATCGTAGCGGCCTAGTTGCAATTCAATTGCAATTACGAAGATTTAAGATTCGGGGCAGGCAGTAAGAATATCGGAGGACTCCATAACTACCGAAATTTGCTTGGGGTCCCTCAGTTTTCGTTACATTTTCTCTTTTTCGCTCTCATCGAATGTTTGTGACGGCAGGCCATAACGCTGCAACAGCGGGACCTGCAGGAACGCGAATAGCAAAGTCAGAGGCAGGAAGCCGAACACCTTGAAGCTGACCCACGTGTCGGTCGAAAAATTGCGCCAAATCAATTCGTTAACGACCGCCATGGCGGCGAAGAAGACGATCCACCGGACCGTGAGTTTGCCCCAACCCTCTTCCGTCAGCGTGAAGGCCGAGCCGAACAGAATCTCAAGCACGGGTTTCTTCAACAGCAGCCCGGCCGCGAGCAGGCCCGCGAACATCGAATAGACGATGGTCGGCTTAAGTTTGATGAAAGTGTCGTCGTGGAAAAAAACCGTGAGTCCGCCGAACACAAGCACGATGACGCCGCTGACAAGCAGCATGATGGGAATTTTGCGGTGGAGCAGGCGGGCGGCCGCGAGCGAAATGAGAGTCGCGACCATGAACGCCGCCGTGCCGGCATAGATTCCTCCGATTGCGTTGCCGGCAAAAAACACGATCAGAGGTCCAAGCTCGATGGCGAGCTTCGACCAGGTTCCTTGTTCCGTGGTGCCGGCCGCCTGCCGCGCCGGGATCCTCTTCTCAGGCTGCGGCTTCATTCTCGCCATTCGCCCCCGCGATCGCCCGCGCGAAGTCTTGCGCGTCGAACGGCTTGAGATCGTCCAGGCCCTCGCCAATGCCGATCGCATTGATGGGAAGTTTGAAGCGCTCGGCGATGGCAACAAGGATCCCGCCCCGCGCCGTTCCGTCGAGCTTGGTCACCGCCAGGCCGGTGACACCGGCGATCTCCTTGAAGATCTCGACCTGGGCGAGCGCGTTCTGCCCGGTGGTCGCATCGAGCACCAGGACCACCTCGTGCGGCGCGGTGTCATCGATCTTCTTCAACACCCGCACGATCTTGGCGAGCTCGGCCATGAGATCGGACTTGTTCTGCAATCGCCCGGCGGTATCGATCAGGAGCGCGTCAACTCCTTCGGCGCGGGCGCGCTCCAGCGCCTCGAAGGCGACACCCGCCGGATCGGCGCCCACCTCTTTGGCCACCACCTCGGCGCCGACCCGTTCGCCCCAGACTTTGAGCTGGTCAATCGCCGCGGCGCGGAACGTATCGGCCGCCGCCAACATGACCTTCAGGCCTCGACCCTTATATTGATGAGCCATCTTGGCCGCCGTGGTGGTCTTGCCGGTTCCGTTCACGCCGACCACGAGGATCACGCGCGGTTTCGGGCCGTGGGACAGATCGCTTTCTTGCGCCAAGGGCGCAAGCACGCTCGCGATCTCGGCGGCGACAACCTCACGCACGGCCTCGGGCGTCAGCCCCTTGTCGTAGCGGCCCTTTGCCAGGCGCTCGCGAATGCGCCCCGCCATGGCCACCCCAAGATCGGCCTTGATCAAGACCTCCTCGATGCGGTCGAGCGTCTCCTCGTCGAGCTTGCGCTTGGTGAGCGCGCCGGCGAGATTGTCGGAGAGGGAACCGGTCGTGCGCGAGAGCCCTTGGCGAAGCTGGTCGAACCAGCTCCGTTTCGGCTCGGGCTGAGCCGCAGTCTCATCACCGCTCATGATCGCACCGCGATCAGCGCTGCGCCATTATCGCCGGCAACCACCGCTTCAAGCAGCGTGCCCGCCCCCTCCCCGGTTTCGATGCACACCGGGGTGAAGTCCGCCGAACGTCCGGTCAGCTCGTTCTCCATCAGCACGCTAATGCGGCGCCCCTTGGCGGCTTCGAGATGGGCTTTCAGCGCCGCGACGCCCTTGTCGCGCAACGCACGCGCGCGTCCGGCGACGACGGTGCCATGAAGCTGAGGCATGCGCGCGGCCGGCGTTCCCTCGCGCGCCGAATAGGGGAAAACATGCAGGAAGGTCAGCCCGCAATCGTCAACCAGGCTGAGTGAGTTGGAAAACATGGAGTCCGTCTCGGTGGGGAATCCGGCGATGAGATCGGCGCCGAACACTATGTCGGGACGAAGGCGGCGCACCGCGTCGCAGAAACGGACCGAGTCGGCGCGGGAATGCCGCCGCTTCATGCGCTTCAGCGTGAGATCGTCGCCCGCTTGCAGCGACAGATGCAGATGCGGCATCAG
>CAZFYL010000114.1:0-6759 GCA_964523345.1 uncultured Methyloceanibacter sp. | reverse complement strand
CACGCAAGACGCTCGATAAGCTGGCGGAGGCGCTTTCGGGCCTCGCCACGATAGCGGACATCAGCGACGGCAAGGCGGTATTGCGGGTCAGCGGCCCGCGCGTTTGCGACGCGCTTGCCAAAGGCTGTTCGCTCGATCTCGATCCGCGCGCCTTTAAGCCGGGCGACGCCGCGACCACGCCGGTCGCGCTGATCGATTGCCAGATCTGGCAGATCGACGACACTCCGAGCTACGAATTGGCGGTTCCCTCAAGCTTTGCCGGGAGCTTCTGGCATTGGCTGACGTCGTCGTCGGCCGAATTCGGCTATACCGTCGAATAATTGCGCGAGACCGGCCCTGCGGTTGCAATCGGCCGGCAAAACGGGGCTGAAGTGGGCCCCGCAACCGAAGCAATTTCCGGGATTCCCGGGGGATCCGGTCGTTTGCCGGTGGAGAACCTTCCCTCCACCACAGCCAAGCCGAAGTCCCTCGGAAGAAGAGCAAACCGGCTTAAGATCAACCAGCGCCTTGGAAACCCCAAAAACCCCTGTGGCCAAAATACCACGGCCTCGCGGGAATCGGGTGTTCCTGTTCAACTAACCGTTCAGGAGAGACATCGTCTGCTGTATGCTGAGCATTCCAGGGGGGGACTCGGGTGATTCCGTTTTGACGGACACCTGCGAAGACGGGGGCAAGCGGTTCGAACTAACGAACGAACATCGGGGGCTGGGGGATTATGCGTCTAGCGGCGACGGTTTCACGTTCAGTCATTCCCAGAGTTGCGAATCGAATCGCGCGTCATGCGCGATCGACTGACTCGCGGCGATCCACATTCACTGACATCATGCGCGCCTCGGCGTGCGCGGCGCTTCTTGCCGTTCCTGTCCTTGTCGCCAATGCGCTTCCGGCCAAAGCGCAAGACATCGTTGTCGTCGGGCCGGTTAATCAGACCAACGCGGCTGGGAACACCAACGGTCCGGTCACCCACACCGCGACGGACATCGTGGCCCTGCTGTCGATCATCACGTCAGAGGACGACGATGTGCAATCGGTGGCGACGGCCGTCGCCACGATACAGGGCACGGCTGTTCCGTTCAGTCCGGTCTTGGTGACTCAAAGCACCAATAACGACGGGACAGTTAACACCAATCCTATCGTCACCAACTCGAACACGGAGACGTTCCGCGCGACCGCGATAGCGACTGCCGGCGCCATCGACCTCACCAACACGACGATCCTGGTCGGGACGCTCGCCCGCTCGCGGGCCTCTGCCGATGCGGCGGCCGATTCGCAAGTTACCCAGAGCCACACCCGCACGACGATCAGCAACGCGAACACCTCGCAGAATATCGATCAGATCAACACGAATACACAAAGCTTCTATGTGACGGCGATTGCCACCGCCAACGATGTGCTCCTTTCCAGCTCGGGTCCGGTGACCTCCATCTCCCATGGTGCAAGCGCCGAATCCGACGCCGAAACGCATGCCCATGCCGGCAGCGATGTCATGCAGACGAACACTAATCGTCTCGACGGCACCTTGGGCAGCCCTCTTTCGCTGAGCCAGGACATCAACCAAGCCAACACGAATAGCCAGCGTTTCCTCGCCACCGCCGTCGCCGTCTCCAAGGACGCCACGGTGACGAGGGAGGGCGACACCACCGCGGACGAAAACGGTGTCAACGCCGTGACGCAAAGCGCTGCCTTCGCCGATATCGGCAGCGGAAACACTGTCGTGCAATCGAACTTTAATGGCCTTAGCGGCAGCACAACCACGAGTTCGGACGATCTGAACCTAAGCCTAAATCCGCTCGTACAGAGCAACCAGAACGGTCAGTCGTTTTTCGCCACCGCGGTCGCGGTGACCGGTGACGCCACGGCCTCTAACAAGGGCAACACGAAGGCCGGCGGGCACGGCGTCAATGCGGCGGCCAACGCCAATGCGGAGGCGACGATCGACGATGCCGCAAGTCCTGGCAGCTCCGTCCTTCAAACCAACTCCGCCTCGACGATCGGCGGGACGACAGGTAATGGGTCCGACCTCCAGGAGGGCGGACGGTTCACTCAGACCAACAACAATGAGCAAAAGCTGTTTGCGACCGCGGTTGCCGTTGCCGGTGAGGCCAACGCGTCCAACAGAGGCGATGTCGAGGCCGGCCTCAACGGGGTCAACGCCGAATCTCGCGCCCGGGCGGTCTCGTCGATCAGCACCTCGGTCACACAGCAAAACACCAACACCCAAACCGGACGCGCGAGTGGCGCGAATAGCGGTAGCGACATTGTGACGCTGTCGCAGAACGGCGTGTTCACTCAGACGAACACGACCGATCTTCTTTCCGCGGCAACCTCGGTCGCATTCGCCGAGGACGCCAAGGCGTCCAGCAAGGGCGACATCAAGGCCGAAGGCAACGGCGTCAACGCCGTCTCGGACGCCTATGCCACCGCCGACAACGGCAGCGGGAACACGGTCACCCAGAGCAACACCAACACACAGACCGGATCGATCGGGCCGGGCGCTGCGGCGCGGATCACTCAGAACGGGCCGGTCACCCAGACCAACCAAGTCGAGCTGTCCTCCATCGCCACGGCGATTGCGGTCGCCGGCGATGCGCGTGCCAGAAACGAGGGGAACGTCAAATCGGGCGGCAACGGCGTCAACGCCGAGTCGAATGCCGGCGCGACCGCGACCGCCGGCAACACGATCAGCCAGACGAACACGACTAGACTTGATGCGAGATCGACCGGCAACGCGAGCATTCAAAGTGGAAATCATCCGCAGATCGCGCAGAGCCCATCGGTCTCTCAAACCAACACTGTCGACGATGAGGTGGCGGTGGCCACCTCGGTCGCGATTGCCGGCGACGCAAGCGCGTCCAACAAGGGGAATGTCGAGGCGAAATACAACGGCATCAATGCCGTCTCGAAAGCCGAATCGAACGCCTCGGTTGTCAATTCTATTTCCCAAAACAATATTAACGAGCCGACACCTTGCTCGCCGCAGCCCTGCGACACGCTTACCGCGCTGACGACCGGCAACGGCGGGGACATCGAACAGAGCCACACCGTCAACCAAAGCAACGAGGCCAACAAGTTTGCCTTCGCCACCGCGATTTCGGTCGCGGATGACGCGAAGGTCAGGAACAAGGGCGACATCAAGGCCGAGTATAACGGGGTCAACGCGGTGTCGAGCGCGGCGGCCACCTCCAACGTCGGCAGCGGGATCGACCAGCTGAACGAGAATACGCTCACCGCGGCGACGACCGGCGGGAGCAATACCGTCTCTGCGCCGTCGATCGACCAGGACCAGAGCGTTGACCAGCAGAACGAGAGATTCGCCTTGTCGGCCGCGACCTCGGTGGCGGTCGCCGGCGACGTCAAGGTTTCAAGCCACGGCAACACCGAAGCCGGGCAGAATGGCGTCAACGCCGTGTCGGCGGCCAGCGCCAACGCGGCGTTCGTGAGCGGTGTCAACCAGAGAAACACAAACGATAACCCCCCACTTGATAACCAGGAGCTTCAGAACGCGGCGACCGCCAATGACGATGCGACCATCGACCAGATCCAGAACGTCGATCAGACCAACGACAACGAAAATCTGGCGTTTGCGACGGCTCTGGGCTTCGCCGGCGACGTCAAGGTTTCCAACAAGGGCGACACCAAGGCCAAGGAGAACGGCGTCAACGCCGTCTCCGAATCCATCGTCACCGCCAGGATCGGCCCCGACGGCGCCGACGCCAACACCACCCGCCAGGCAAACACGAACGACCTGACCGCCACGACGGCAGGCGACGATGCCGTTATCCGCCAGAGCCAGCAAACCGGCGACGGGGAAGAGCCGGGGCAGCTCAACGACAATTCCGAAATCATGGCGGCGACCGCGGTGGCAGGGACCGGCGACGTCAAGGTCTTCAATAAGGGAGACTCGAAGGCCGAAGAGAATGGCGTCAACGCCGTGTCGCATGCCGATGCCGGCTCCTCCGTCGCCAACGCGGTCAACCAGAGAAACGACAACAATTTGGACGCTGTCACCCTTGGCGAAGGCGCCCTGATCACCCAGAACCAGCAGGTCGGTAACGAGGAAGAGCCGGGGCAGGCCAACGACAATTTCGAATTCATCGCCGCGACCTCCGTGGCGCACACCGGCGACGTCAAGGTCAAGACCTCCGGAGACATGGAGGTGGGCGTTAACGGCGTCAACGCCGTGTCGCAGGCGGGTGCCGGTTCGGCCGTCAACAAGGTGGTCAACCAGAGCAACGACAATAATGCGGACGCTTCCACCACCGGCGATGGCGCCTTCATCGCCCAGGGTCAATTCGATCTGGGCGTGGCCGGGATCATCAATGCTTTTGGCCAACAGTTTCCCTTTGAGGTCTCGGACTCCTTCCCGGGCGGCCAGACCGTCAGCCAGAGCAACGCCAACGGCGAGCTCGCTTTCGCCACCTCGCTCGCCGGTGCCGGCGACGTGACGGTCGAGAGCGACGGCTACATTGGCGCCGGCGAGACCGGCGTCAAGGCGGCGTCGGTCGCGGTCGCGGATTCGAGCCTGAACAGCTCGGTCAGACAGACCAACGAGAACAGCCTCAGCGCCGACACCCAGGGCGGTCTTGGGACCTTTAACTTCAATACTGGGATACTTGGCATCCAGATCCCGCTCCCGATCCCCGCGATCGTCGTCCAGGATCAAACTGTCGATCAGACCAACGAGAATGGCGAGTTGCTGGCGGCGACCTCGATCTCCCGCGCCGGCGATGTTTATGTGTCGCGCGAGGGCGATACCGGCGCGCCGATGAACGCGATCGACGCGAGCTCGGTGGCAACGTCGCATTCCGAAGTCCTCTCCTCAGTCAATCAGAGCAACAACAACAGCGCCGGCGCCTCGACGACGGGGGAAGGCGCGGTGATCGCCCAGGCGCCGTTCGAGCTTTCCGTTCCGTTCGACATCGGCGATGGGGGCGTTGTTGGTGAGTTCTTCGTCGGCGCCGAGGGCGGCCAGGACGTCGAGCAGACCAACACCAATCTGCAGGCGCTCGCTGCCACCTCGATCGCTTATGCTGGCGACGTCGAAGTCGATGTCGAAGGCAACTCCGAAGGCGGCGACACCGCCATCAATGCGGTGTCAGATGCCTCTTCTTACGCCACGGTCGATGCGGGCGACACGATCAGCCAGACCAACACCAACAGCCTGTCCGCCAACACCGAAGGCTTGGGCGCGCTCATCCTGCAAGATCAACTGGCCGACCAGAGCAACATTAACGGCCAGGCGCTGATCGCCGGAGCGGCGGCGTTCTCCGACCATGTCGATGTCACGGTCAAGGGCGACAGCAAGGGCGGCAAGACCGGGGTGAACGCCGAGTCCAACGCCAAGGCGGTTGCCGGCGTCAAGAATTCCGTCGAGCAGACCAACGATAACCGTCTCGGCGCCTCCACCACCGGCGAGGCGGCGATCGTGACGCAAACGCAGGATGCCGAGCAGGTCAATTTCAACGCCGACTTGGCGGTCGCCGCCGCCGACGCCCAGTCGGAAGACGTCACCGTCCACTACACCGGAAATAGCACGGGCGAGGAAAAGGCCGCCATCAATGCCGAGTCCAAAGCGGTCGCCTTGGCCGGGGTGAAGAAGTCGATCGACCAGAAGAACATCAACGGTCCGGTTCTGCCCCCGCCGCCCGACGCGCTCGAAGAGACAACCGAGGAGCCTGTCGACGCCGAGGCCCAGATCGTGCGTGAGCCTTTGCCCGAGCCGGTCATTCCCACCGGATCGACCGAAGGCCTCCTGGCGGTCCTCACGCAAAACCAGATCGCCGAGCAGATCAATTTCAACGGCGAGATTGTGGCCGCCGCCAGCTATGCCAAGTCCGATGACGTCAAGGTGTTCAGCGACGGCAGCCACTATGGCGGCGAGAACGCCATCAAGGCCAAGTCCGAGGCCGTCGCCGGCGCCGGCGTCTTCACCGAGGTCACGCAACTTAACGACAACGAGCTGAACGGCAGCGCCACCGGCCCGCTCGCCTTGATGCTTCAGACCCAAGGTGCCTTGCAGGTCAACGCCAACGTCGAGTCCGGCAACGCCGTGGCGCTGGCCTTCTCCGACACGGTCGAGGTCGAGCAGTGGGGCGATCTGGAATCCGGGAAGACCGCGATCGAGGCAGCCTCTTCGGCGGAAGCCGGCGCGGTGGTGGTCCAGAAGGCGAACCAGGCCAACCTCAACAGCGCCGATGCGGTCGGAAGCCTGATCCTTCAGCTTCAAGGCGCGTTGCAGATCAACGCCAACGTCCAGGACGGCAACGCGTTTGCACTGGCCGTCGCCGACGACGTCAAGGTCAAGCAGTCTGGCACCACCAATGCCGGCAAGGACGGCATCAACGCGAAGTCTAGCGCCGACGCCAAGGGCTTCGTCGCCCAGTCGGCCGAGCAGCTCAACGACAATAGCGCGCATATTGCCTTGGGCGCTTCGGAAGACGGGACCGGTGGCGGCTCCGAGATTCCCCTTCCGGATATTCTCGACGGCTTCGGCATCGGCATCCAGGGCCAGCTTCTTGGCCAGCTCAACGTCAATCTGCAGAGCGGCACGGCGATCTCGACCGCAATCTCCAAGGACGTGAAGGTTGACAGCGAGAACGATCCCGCGGCCGGGAACGGTGTCGTCGGCGTCTCTTCGGCCGATGCGCTCGGCGTCGTGTACCAAGACGCAACCCAGACCAACCAGAACAGCGCCAGCATAGAGCTGCCGGTCGACGGTCTCGGCCTCGGTCTTCAGGTTGGACTTGGCTTGCAGGCCAA
>CAZFYL010000113.1:0-6832 GCA_964523345.1 uncultured Methyloceanibacter sp. | reverse complement strand
TGCGCCGGTTTCAATCGAGGCCATCCGCGACTGCGTCGGCCGCGGGGCACGGGTCATGATCGAGCAGGCGCTTATCAGAGCAGGCGCGCAAGGCGACGTCGATGAGATGCTGGCCGAGTTTCTCGTCCATTACGAGGAGAACATCGCGTGTGAGAGCCGTCCCTTCCCCGGCGCCCTGGCGCAGCTTGAGGGCCTGACCGCGCAAGGCGCCACGCTGGCGATTTGCACCAACAAGCGCGAGCATCTGAGCCACAAATTACTCCAAGAACTTGAAATTGAACACTTTTTCAGCGCCATCGCCGGACGGGACACGTTCCCCGTGGCGAAGCCCGATCCCGGCCATCTCACCGGCGCGATCGCGCTTGCCGGCGGCGATCCAACACGTTCGCTCATGATCGGCGACAGCGACGTCGATCTTCGCACCGCGCGCGCGGCGGCCGTCCCCATCGTGCTGGTGAGCTTCGGCTACGGTCCGGTCAACGGTTTCGTTGGCGAAGCGACCATCGATCATTTCGACGAGCTTGAGGGGCGCGCCGCCAAACTCCTGAACGGGAGCCATCCCGGCCGGGTGCAACGCTGATCCGCGCCTCAATCCCGCCGCAGACCGGGCATAATCCGTTTAGTCCGCGTTCTTACTAAAGGGGGAACAGCGTTGCTGAGAGGTGTCGTGACCGGTGTCGCCGTCGCAGCCCTCATTGGCGGGGGCGCTTTTGCGCAAGACCAACAACCGCCACCGTCTGACTGCGATCAGCAGCTCATCCAAACGCAGGCGCTGGTGCAGAGTCAGGTGGACGCGAATGAGCTCAGCGAGGACCAGCAAGAGGCCGTCTATGAGGTCCTCGACAATGCCGATGCGCTCTGTATGGACGGAAAATCCGACGAGGCGAACGCGACGCTCGCCGCCGTCAGCAAGATCATTGGCGGCGGTCAGTAGGTCTTCGCGTCTCGCCCCGGTCAGGGGTTCCTTGACTCGACAGGGACGCAATCGCTAAATCCGGGCGATCCTGTTCCGCGCCGGCCTGCCGGCCGCGGCGGATACGCGAACGGGCGGTTAGCTCAGTCGGTAGAGCACTGTGTTCACATCGCAGGGGTCACTGGTTCAAGTCCAGTACCGCCCACCATCTCGAAGCGCGCATTCAGTAGCCAAGTTAGGCGCCAAAAGCGACCTAGTCTGGCAGGCTGCACAAACACGTCGCGTTAGCCGAGACAAAGACCGGTGGCGACATTGTTCGTCTCATCCGCCTCATCCACGCTCCGTCCCGAGTCGACTCTGATCTCAAATTCGCAGCCGGGAACCTTACAGCTGGGCGGTTTTTCAAACAGAAGATCGATGGAGCCACCAGCCGGGATTGCCGGCGTACTCTGCGTGACAGGGTCCTCGTCCTTAAACGTGACCTCAGTCTGTGAGGGTCCGGCAGCCGTCGCGCCCTGATTCTTGACGGTGACGATCAAGTTTTTTCCGCTCGCATCGAACCTACAGAACCCAAACTTCCCAGTGCCGGGTTGCGGATTGGACGGAACCAGATCTGGTTTCGGAGGCTCAGTTGGACCTTCAGATCCAGGAGGACACTCAGATGCAGCTTGGTGAGGACATTTGGGAGGACAGACGGTTTGCTGAGGACATTTTGGAGAGCATACAGTCCCCGGGCATCCGGCTGGAATACACGCAGCTGGAAGATTGTTCCGACTTGCTTCTAGCTCCTTCTTGCAAGCCGACAATTCGCTTTCCATTGCGGTCAAGTTCGTGCTGCAGGATGTCGGCAGGGCTCCACCACTAAAGACCACTATTGTCCCCAGGTCAGCACGTAATGTTACCTGGCTATCGCGTTGCTCGATCGCTGTCTCGTTTTGGTCGAGAAGCTCAACACGCGAGATGTAATCACCGCTCGGGATATCGAATTCAGCGATCCGAAGCCCGCTAATCGTGTCGCTGGTCGTAAAGACACATCTTTCCCGTTTGTCGACGACACGGCCAACGCTACCATCGCCGGACCTCTCAAATATCGTCGCGCGAACAGCGGTGAAGTCAATACCGGGCCGGAAATTGGTCCTGAGGTCGACGGAAAATTCCGTCGCCGAGGCCAGCGCAGGTAAAACCATGCCCAGAAGGAATGCAGCCAAGAGGTGCGAATGCTTCTTTGTCATGATGATAGCCCTCCTCAACCTCGTAGATCGAGCCCGGCTGCCAAGCTCATCATGCCCGACAAGACGATGCAACAGAGCATAGAAATTTCACTGCGCGTCTCACCGCCGATCTGTTGATAGAACTGCGAACATGTCTGCGTCTTTCCCTGGGTTCTCGACGGCATCGGGCGACCAGCCACCCAAGTTCGAGCAATTAACCATAGATTAACCCTGCGACGGAAGGCGCGCGCGGCCCATGGTAAATTGCACATCACGTTGTCAGTGAGGCCTTTGCGGGGGACGTCGTACGGCCTTCGCACCAATCGAGTGAGCCAAAGATGTTGGTCAGAGACACCAGCGCCGCCGCCATTGAACTTGCCGGCGTCGCGAACAAAACGGCGGAACACTCCGGCGAACAAACCGGTCAACAGGATCTCGAGCAGGATATGGAACTCGTGCTCCTGGCCTCGGCGGGCGCCATTCAGCGCTTGATCGCCGAGCGGAACGAACTTCGCAACCGCGCCGAAACGCAACAGTCCGAACTCACCCGTCTTCGGCGTCACGTCGGTCTGGTTCACGACAGCTACCGGAGACTCACGACCGAGTTCGTCTCGCAATTCCAGCTGATCGACAACGCGGTGAGCAATTTCGTCAGCGAGCCCGACCGACCGACGGTCAAGCTTGCAGAAGACCCGGCACCCGGTTCATAAGCGCGAGGCTTAACGTGCAAGATGGATATGTTCGGACCTACTCCCAAGCGTGACCGTGGCCCTGTCGAGATTCGCCGCCTCAAATTGCCAGAAGTGGTTTCGAGCGACGACCTGACGGCACCGGACCGTCCTGGCTCTCAAGGCGCCGAGGACTCAGACGGCTGCGGGCTTGACGATCCTTTGATTCAGGGCCTCGTGCAACGGCTGCCGGCGCCCGATACGGTCTGGTCTGTCGACGACCGCGCAAAATGGCTTCGCACCGCGGCCAGCGTGTTCGATCTCGTCTACACCGATCCCGAGCGCGAGCGCAGAGCGATCGGTATTGCTGTCGCGAACCAAGACCCTGCCCTCACCGCGGGCCCGCGCGGACCGGACCCTGAGGCCGATCTATCGGCGTGAGGCGTCAGAGACACGCTCTCTTACTTTTCCCAGCCTCCCTCAATGTCGGGGCCAAGGAGTTCATGCCCTTCGAGCGCGGAACGGCATGGCGGGCTTAAGCCTGCCGCGTTCCCCAGCAGGCATTGCAGGCCGCGCCCATAGCCAGGCGGCACGCCTGCGCAGAGGCGGCGATAGTCTAACCGGCAAGCCTTGAAGACACCGGCATAAGCCAGCCCGCGCACGGTCAAGGCCTGAAAGCAGCTCTGGCTGAGCCGGTCGGCATTGGCGTTGAGGCAGATAAGAATACGGCCGCCGCCCGGCGGAACGCCCCAGCAAAATCTCCGGTAATCCTCGCCACACGCCTCGCGGAGCGGCGGAGCCTGAATCGGAATCGGGCGCTCGGCTTGCGCGGCGTAAGACGCGGCAAGCGAAAGCATTGCTGCCAGGAGCAGAACGTGGAGCCGATTCATCACCAATCAATGCCCTTATTCAAGCCTTTCGCCGCAATCATAGAAGAGGCCGCCCGCTAAGAGCAGCCTCTTTGTGTTCTGTCCCGAATTCAGTCCATTCGGCTGGAACGTCTGGACACAGGCAGGGCTGTTACCGCCACCACGTGCTGCCGCCATAGGTGCCGGTGTTCCCGCGCGGTCCGGTCACGGTGCCGCCGAAATCGCAGACCCCGCCGGCACAGGAGCCTTCGCCGCTCCGCGAATAAGTGCCGCCGCCGGGTCCCGTTACCGTCACATCGCGTTCCCAGCCATTGCCGGTCCGATTGAGCGTCGCATCGCGCGACCACGTCCCGCCTTTGGGGCCGGTCAGCGTGCTTGACGAAGAACAGGAGCCGCCTCCGCAAGAGCCGCCTGCTTGATAGCTGCTGGTACCGCCTCTTGGTCCGGTGACCGTGCCTTGCGCCTGCCAGCCTCCCTTCCCGTAGGTCGCGGTGCCGTTCCGCGTGAACACGCCTCCACGCGGGCCTGTATAGCTGCCCGAGGCCGTGCAGCTTCCGCCGGAGCAGCTGCGCGTGTTGGCCCAAGTGCCGACGCCGCCGCGCGGCCCGATCGCCGTGCCGCCGCGTGCACAGGTGCCGCCCCGGCAGCTGCCGTAACGCTGGAATTTGGTGGTCCCGCCCCACGGCCCGGTAACGCTGCCGCCGCGGCGCCACGACCTGTCGCCGGCGCCCGCTTCGGTGACCGTTGCAATGATTGTCGCAATCAGGATTAAAGCGCAGAGCGCGCTAACAAGTGTCTTTGCCATCGGTAGTTCCTTTCCCAAGGGGATTTCCCCCGCCCGATAAGCCAAGACGTTAGACGCACCGCTTTGCGCCTGTTTGCCGGACAAACAACATTTTGCGACGATTGTTTTCAGGCTTGTAACAATTGGTAACGGCCCGGTTTTCGGTCTTGCGCCGGGCCTTAAGAGCCCTATCGTCACCGCTCATGACGGGACAAGAGCGACCGGTGGTCGTCGTCGTCGAAGACGACGAGGAAATCCAGAGATTGGTGCACGACCTTCTGGCGCAAGAGGGCTTTGCCGTCGAGACGGCGCCCTCGGGGGCCGCGCTCGATCAGCTCCTTCTCCGCCTTCGCCCCGACCTCATCCTGCTCGATCTCATGCTCCCCGGCGAAGACGGGCTTGCCATCTGCCAGCGCTTGCGCAAGGGCGACGACATTCCAATTCTCATGCTGACCGCCAAGGCCGATCCGATCGATCGCGTGGTCGGGCTTGAGATCGGCGCCGACGATTATCTCACCAAACCGTTCAATCCGCGCGAGCTGCTGGCGCGGGTGCGGGCTTTGCTGCGGCGGTCGCGGGGGCTTGCGCCTGCCGCCGAGCAGCAGCGCCGCTACGAATTCGAAGGGCTGACCATCGATCTCGATGCGCGGCTCCTGACCAATCCTGCGGCCGAACCGATTCCGCTGACCAGCGCCGAGTTCGAGTTGCTTGCCTGCTTCATCTTGCGGCCGCGCCGGGTTCTGTCCCGCGACCAGCTGCTCGATTGGACGAGAGGGCGCTCGGCCGAGCCGTTCGACCGCACCATCGACGTCACCATCTCGCGGCTCCGCAAGAAAATCGAAGCGGCGGTGCCGGGCCTGAACCCGATCACCACGGTGCGCAACAACGGCTATCTGTTCGTGCCTGCGGTGAAGCCGCTCGCGGCCAGACCAGCATCACCATGATCCGCTTCCGTTTCGGCACGCGGCTGCTTCTGATCGTGCTCACGGGTCTGGTGGCGCTCCAGCTGGTTGGGCTTGGGGTCTATCTCTTACAACGGAGCCGGGACACCGAGGCGGGCTTGCGGCTGCCCCTGCCCGATCAGGCGGCGGCGCTGGCGGAGCTTATCGAACGGACGCCAAAGGAGAGCTGGCCGCTCGTTCTGCGCGCCGCCAGTACCGCTGATTTGCGGGTGCGTATCTTGGAGGGCTCGGCTGAAGAGCCAGAGCAGGCTTGGTACGAAGCGCCGGTCGCCGATCTCATGCGCGCCCGCTTTTCGGCCGCGCTTGGGGATCGCGAACTCTACGTGCATGTCGATCCCTCCTCAAAGCTTTTATCCGGCCCGCTGGCAGCGTTTTCGTGGCTCTCGCCGGGTGCGGTGGAAATTCAGATCGGGCTTACCAACGGCGACAGACTGGCCGTCATGGCGAGCGGCGGCCTTGGCTTGAGCATCTTCGGCATTCCGCCGGGATTTTGGGCGGCGATCCTGGCTCTGCTTATCGCCGCGGCAACCGTGTTGATGCTGCGGCGGGAGGCCCGGCCCTTACGCGATCTTGCAGAGGCAGTCGACCGCATCGACCCGGCCGAGGGCGATCATGCCGTCCCCGATGCGCCGGGCAGCGCGCCGGAGATCCGCGCACTCATCGCCGCCTTCAACCGGCTCGGCGAACGCGTGGCTGATCTGCTGAAAGCCCGCATGACCCTGATCGGCGGAATCTCACACGATCTCCGCACCTATGCGACGCGGCTGAGGCTGCGGGCGGAGTTCATCGGCAATGAGAGCGAGCGGACCAAGGCTATCCAAGATCTCGACGACATGCGCCGCTTGCTGGACGATTCGCTCATGGCCATCGAGGCGGGCACACCCGATCGTCACGAGGAGCTGATCGGCGTCGCCGATCTTCTCGAGCGGGAGGTCTCCGACCGCAAGCTTGCCGGAGCGTCAGTGTCGCTTGCCCTCGAAGGCAAGGCGCGGGACGCAGAGATCCTTGGCGATCCGGTGGCTTTGCGCCGCCTCTTTGCCAACCTCACCGACAATGCGATCGCCTATGGCGGCGAGGTGACAATCACGGCCGCGGCCAATGGCGAATGGCTCACGGTGACCATCGATGATTGCGGCTCGGGCATCGATAAAAACTTGCGCGAGACCGTGTTCGAACCATTCGTCCGGCTTGAAGAGTCGCGCAACCGGAATACCGGCGGGGCCGGACTTGGGCTGGCAATCGCCCGCAAAGTGGCGGAGACGCATGGCGGCACGCTGACCCTTGCCGAGGCTCCCGGCGGCGGCACGCGGGCAATCGTCGAGCTGCCGTTGTTTGTTATGCCGGAGAAGACGGCAGGCCAAACTCGGTAAAGGGAATGAAATCGACCACGTCGCCTTCTTTCACCTCGGTTACCTCCTCGGCAAC
>CAZFYL010000112.1:0-6844 GCA_964523345.1 uncultured Methyloceanibacter sp. | reverse complement strand
TCGAGATGATCCGCGGCATAGCCACCGAGGACGCCACGTTCGGCCGCACCAGGGAGTTTGTCGAAAGCCTCGGCAAGACCGTTGCGGTGTCGGAAGACTTTCCGGGCTTTATGGTGAACCGCATCCTTCTGCCGATGATCAACGAGGCGGTGTACACGCTTTATGAGGGCGTGGGCTCGGTCGACGCCATCGACACCGCGATGCGGCTTGGCGCCCACCATCCCATGGGACCGCTGCAGCTTGCCGACTTCATCGGGCTCGACACCTGCCTCTCGATCATGCAGGTGCTCTACGAAGGGCTCGCCGATTCCAAATATCGCCCCTGTCCGCTGCTGGTGAAATATGTCGAAGCCGGCTGGCTTGGACGGAAGGCCAATCGCGGCTTCTACGATTACCGCGGTGAGACGCCGATGCCGACCCGCTAGGGTCACGGCGGGGCCGCAAGCGGCCGACCCGGAAACGCTGCACTTATTTTCAGAGCCGCGCCGCGCCGGGCAATATGGTGAGCTGAAAAGCGACTTGCGGCGGCCCGACTATCGTCAAAATCGGGCGACTGATAGACTCCCGCGACCCCATGACGCCAAGTAGAGCGCCCTCAGCCGAATGATATTTCGCACGATAAGAGCAAGGTCCGACGGCTTCGAACGGACTTGGCGGGCTCTCCTTGCCGCCTTTGCCGTTGCATGCCTCGTTTCGCTGGCGGGGTTCGGCAATCAACAGGCCCAGGCGGCCTCCGACTCAGGCCTCTCTGAGAACCGAGAGCAACAAGCCGTTCCGGACAACAAACAACAAGCCGTTCCGGACAACAAAAACGTCTCGGATTTCACGGCGGCGCTCGAGCGTTGGCGAGACGAAATCGATCGCATCGAGGACATCGTTTCCGATGACCACGCATCCGATGAGGATCTGCGGGAGGCTCCGGACCGGCTTGAAGCCTTGCGGCGCGACATTGTCTCGCGCATGGAACAACTGCGTCCGGAGCTTAAAGAGGCGCAGGCTCGCTTGCAGGAGCTCGGGCCTGCGCCCGACGAGTCCGGTCCGAGCGAAAGTCGTGAGACGTCATTGCAGCGCCAAAAACTCAGCGCCGATGTCGCCGCGCTCGATGGCTTGATGAAGCAAGCCAATGTCCTGCTCGTTCGCACCGATCAACTGATTGGCGAGGCAAACGCAACGCGTCGCGAGCGGTTCACCGAGTCCCTGTTCCGCCCGGTTCCAGCGCTCTTCCAGACTGCACTGCCGGCAGCCGTCAAGGGCACGGCATCCCAGGTTGAGTCTTTGCTGAATGCGATTGGTGAGTGGCTGCGGGCAGCTCTCGGCAAAGGACCAATGCTGGTGATTCTGCTTGTTCTTGCGCCGCTCGCCGGGGCGGTCCTCGCCAAGCGCTTCATCCGGCGCATCGTAGCGAGGCGCGCGCGGCTCAAACGCAGGACCGCGGCCGAGCCGACGCCGCAAAGACGCGGAACGATTGCGATCTTGAGGGCGCTGGAAAGCTCTCTACCGGTCTGGATGGCGCTTGCGGCGTTCTATCTCATTGCCACCGCGGCCGAGCTTGCGGACCCGGGGCCGTTCGGCCTGCTGGCGTGGGCTTGCATCGCAATCGGCTGGGCACGGCTGCTATTCGCCGTCGTAAGCCATTCACTGACCCCGAACGACTCCGCCGCCCGTCTTATCGCCATCGACGATCAATCGGCGCGGAGCCTCGCTCTTATTTTGCACGCCTTCATAGCCATCTGGCTCATCGATCAGTTCTGGGGCCTCGCGGAGGCTCCTATCTACACGCCCGACCCGCAACGCGTGCTGCATGCATTTGTGATTGCCAGCCTTTACATCGGCTTTTTGGCCGCACTGCTGTGGCAATTGAAACGCGGCTCGCTGAGCCAGCAAGCGCAAAATGGCTGGCTTAGATGGATGTTCTCACCGTGCGCGCTGCTGGCGGCTGTCCTCGTCATAGCTATCTTGCTTGGTTACACCGAGCTCGCACGTTTCCTGGGCTCGAACGCCGTCACCACCGCGGGCCTGTTATGGATCTTGTATCTGCTGCATCTGGGCGCCGAGTCGATCTCCAGCGTCAGCGTCGTGTCTGGGCGGCAGATCGAGGGTGAGACGCCGGACGAAGAAGCCGACGCGCCGTCTCTACTCACCATCAGAATCATCGCCGGCCTCTTGATGGACATCGTCATCGTGGCGGTGGGCGTGACCATCCTGCTGGTGTTGTGGCGCTTCGATTGGGTCGAAGTCAAAGGCTGGATTCAAGCCGTATTTTTCGGCTTTCAGTTCGGCGAGATCAGAATCTCGCTGCAAACAATACTTATCGCGCTCGCGGTGTTCGCGCTGGGTCTTGCCCTCACGCGCTTTGTGCAGGGCTGGTTCGTCAAGCGCGCCTTTGTCGGAAGAAAGAAAGATCAAGGCCTGCAGGAATCGATCAAGCTCGGGCTCGGCTATACTGGGTTCGTGCTTGCCGCCTTGGCGGGGCTTTCCTATCTCGGACTCGATTTTTCCAATCTCGCCATCGTCGCCGGCGCCCTTTCGGTCGGCATCGGCTTCGGCCTGCAAAGCATCTTCAACAACTTTGTCTCCGGCCTGATCCTTCTAGTGGAGAGGCCCATCAAGATTGGTGACTGGATTTCGGTCGGTGGTCACGAAGGCATGGTCAAGAAGATCAGCGTGCGTTCCACCGAAATCGAGACGATCTATCGCCAGTCCGTCATTATTCCGAACGCCAATCTCATTACCGAAAGCGTCATCAACTGGATGCACGGCAACCGGACATGCCGTCTCGATATCCCGGTCGGCGTGTCTTACGATACGGATGTGAGAGTCTTGCGGAAAATCCTGCTCGATGTCGGAGCGCACCATGGCGCCACACTCAAGACCCCCGCGCCGATCGTGCATTTTGCCGGGTTCGGCGACAGCTCCCTCGACTTCGAGCTAAGGGTCTTCTTGCGAGATGCGGCCCAACGTATCTCCGTCGCCAGCGATCTTAGATTTGCAATCTGGTCGGCGCTGCAGGACGCCGGCATTGTGATCCCGTTCCCCCAACGAGACCTCCACATCAAGGACGGGGAAGTGAAGAACGAGGTCTGAGCGCGACGTCGCGCCTGTCTTCACAGCGACCGGTAGAGATAGACGCCCGGGATCGCCGGACCGAAGCCCGCGTTCTGTCACAAATTCAATGGGCCCTGAACCGGACCGCTCGGAGGCCGTCCTCCCTTACGCAAAACTATAACGGGAGGACGGCCTCCCGGGAGGGTGTATCCCGACCCCAGATGGGGGGGCGCACACATGATATGCAGAAATGGGGCGAAATCCCATCAACCTAGAGGCGTTGTCGCGACTCTATGGTTAATCCCGTTGGGGCGTTGGCAGGCAAAAAATCCCGGCCGTAGCCGCACGAAATCGAAACGCCACCAATCTTGACCCTTCGCTTGAATAAAATCAGTGAGAGAGCCGGCCGTTATTGCTGTCAGGCTCCAACTCGGCCGCGACCAACCCGTCCGGCCCGCGCCCATAGCGGACGAGCACGCTCTGACCCGGCTGAAGCTCGGTGAAGCCGTAGCGCCTGAGCGTTTCCATATGCACAAAAATGTCGGGTGTTTCCGGACCCGACGTCAGAAAGCCAAAGCCGCGCGCGCGGTTGAACCACTTGACCGTAGCGCGCTCCCAGCCGCTCTCGGCGTCCACCACCACGTGCGTCCGCCGTGGCAATTCGGATGCATGCGTGCCCGTCGAAGGGTCCATGTCGAGGATCCGCAAGGCCAGGAGACCTTTCGGACGGCGCAAGACTTCGCAGACGACACGAGTCCCTTCTTGCGCGGTCTGGAAACCGCCACGGCGCAAACACGTGACATGCAAAAAGATGTCGGGAAGGTCTCCTTCCGGAACGATGAAGCCGAATCCCTTGGACGGGTCGAACCATTTGATCGCACCCGTGACCTCGAAGACTTCGGCGGCAGCATCCTCTTCGCTTAAGGCAGGGCTGTCCTCAAGCGGCGGTTCCTTAGCCCCCATGGTCAGTTCCCCGCTCCGCTTGCGATGCGGCGCCTGTGCGGGCCGCGCGATCTATCCTTGGCCAATGGGTAAGCCGCCAGCGCGGCGCGGATCAGGGCGCGGCGCCGCTGACCCAAAGAGGCCGCGGCCGAGCCCGCTTCATCCATCTCTCGATGGACAACGTCGGAAAAACCTTCGTTTTGTCCGGAGGACGGCGGCCGATTCACACCAGCAAAGTCCGGAATCGAATCCGCCTGCGGTGCCCTCCCGCACCGCGCATCGACGCTACGCAACACACAAGCCCCCTACGTTTTGACGCCACACGGTCTAGTCGACCGCACGACGTTTTCCCCGATATTCACGCTATTCGTAAGCTGGCCCGAGCGCAACGCGGGCGATGACGCATCGCGTCGGCCAAGAGCTCCGCCTGCGGAAAACAATCGTTATTATAAATCAATAACTTACAAGGATCGCGGGGGCGGTCATGCATAAGCGAGAGCGGCGCCCGATGCTGATTTTTTCGCGTGCCTGTTACCTTGCGGCAACAGGCGTTGCATCGCGGACAAGCACGGATGCGGTCCTGGCCCGGCGGCGCTAGACCCTGTGCTCCGGGTTTTCGTAATCGAACCGGCAGCCCGCTTTCCAGGCAGTGCGGTCATTGCCGTGATTTGGGTAGCCGCCGGCATCCTTCAGGATGCGCGCCAGGTGCATCAGGTTCCACGACATGATCGTGGTGTTGCGCTGGGTGAACTCGTTGTCGAAGCCTGCCGGCCCGCTGTCGAGCTCGTCGCCATAAGAGGGGCCTGGCCCCGCCTCGCCGATCCAGCCGCAATCGGCTTGCGGCGGGATGGTGTAGCCGAGATGCTGCAGCGCGTAGAGGATGCTCATGGCGCAATGCTTGACGCCGTCCTCATTGCCGGTGATCACGGTGCCGGCCGCTTTCCCGTAATAGAGGCTCTGGCCCTGATCGTTCAGCATGCCCGACATGCCGTAAAGCCGCTCGATGAGAATCCGGCAGATGGAGCTTTCCTCGCCGAGCCAGATCGGCGTGGCGACGATAAGAATGTCCGCAGCCTCGACGACCTTCCACAATTTGGGCCAATCGTCAGCCGGCCAGCCATGTTCGGTCATGTCCGGATAGACGCCGGACGGGATCTGGTGTTCGGCCGCGTGGATATGCTCCACCGTCACGCCGTTCTTTCGCATGATCTCTTCGGCGACCGACAGCAACAGCCCCGTGTGCGAGTCCGCAGGTCTACGCTTCAGCGAGCAATTGACGGCGACCGCCTTGAGGTCGGAGAAATCGGTGGTGTTCTCCGAGCAGAGCTTCTCTTGCAGGGGATTGAGCGGCATGGCGACATCCTTTCGCAGCTTGCGGCTATGTCAGTGTGGCGGGGCGGCCTCGTTATAGTTCCACATAGGTCCACGGCTCGGGGGACTCTCCCGCTCGAGACACTGCTCGGCGAGCTTTTGACGCTCTGTACGAGCAGCTATTAGACGTTCCTTCTAGCGGGCGACTTGTCACTCAACTACCATAAGTGGCTTGGGCTGTACCCACACGCATCCTGTGGGCGTTGAAACTCTTGGATTTGTGTTGTCGGATGGTCACAAATACAGTGACGCTGCAACCGGGACGCCCGCGTCTGGGGGAAGCATGGGTCGGCTTACAGACTTTTACGAAAGACATTCAAGCCTTTTTGGGATCACGGGGTGGCTAATAGCTGTCCTTGCGATCATCCTAACTATTTATCTGTACGTTATCGGACGGCAAGTCGGCGAGATAAGTTATTTAGTCACGACTACAAAGATTTTTGATTCAACAATTCCGTCCTCAGACATAGTAGTCTCTCAAAGGGACGGAAATCCAATTAGAGATGATATCTTCGCGGCGACTATAACTGTTTGGAATTCTGGAGATTTACGTGCGGATGAGGGGGGCAGCAAGCCGGATATTCCCATCACTGTCTCTTTAGATGGTCCCGGCAGGATAATCGACACGATCTTGCAACAATACAACTTTGCGGAGATTACAAATTATGACTTAATTACTGCAGACGACGCCAAGTCTGTCCAGGTTTTATGGAAAAACTTTCGACCTGGCTTCGGCGTTAGGTTTACAGCACTGTTCACCGGAACGGAGGAGACTTCGCTTAGCGTGATGGGGGACATATTTAGAATCAGTATTGTTGAAAGGAAAGCTTCTACTCGAAAGACTTCTTCCGTTAAGGTATTTGACTACAGTGTGCCGGCTGTTCTGATAGCTGCTCTTGCGCTACCAGCTTTAGTAATTTTCATTATTTTATTGCTCGAAGGTTTGCATAGAATATTGAAGAAATTTCAACTTGCGTGGGTACTGGATAAATTGGGATTTTTATTTCCCGTAATTGCTATTGGACTGTTTATATTTATTCTCGTGAGTTACATATGGAAGTTCTTCAACGAGGCGAACCCACCGATCTAGCCAAGTCTTGAGCAGCGTCCGTTCGCTTCGACGGAGCCTCCCTGTTGCCCCAACTGTAGCGACAGGCCCCAAGTGCACCACTTTGAGGGCCCGGTGGGCCCCGCGGACACTGAGACCTTCCAATTACATGAAACAAACTGGTGACCCCGGCAGGATTCGAACCTGCGACCCTCAGATTAGGAATCTGATGCTCTATCCAACTGAGCTACGGGGTCTTGAGGCGGAATAGCGCCCTCGGCCCTTTATATAGCGTCCGACGCGGGAACGCATCGCCCCGGATTGGCGCGAGAAACGGTGGCTTGTGGTTTTTCAGCCAGCGTCCCTAAAATGCGCCATGGCCGGGAAGGTGACCGAGACCGTTGCCTGTGCAGGCGTGGCGTTGCTTGTCGCGTTCGT